>NZ_JBKQOI010000120.1:0-40844 GCF_052145595.1 Mycobacterium sp.
GGCCACTAGGGTTCGGGTTGCCGAGCGTGCCGATCCGATGCCGCGCGGTCATGTGTTGGGTGTTGTTTCCCCGTGAGTTTGGGAGAGGGTCGCCGATGACCGAGAAAACCTCGCTGGTCACTCAGGACAACTTGGACGGCAACGGCGGTGGGGGCAACGAAAAGGTGCAGTACCGGATCGCCCAAACTAGTTCACCCAGCGCAGCCAGCATCGCACTGCCGTGAGCACCGACTTACTCAAAGAGAGGCGACTGCCGTGAGCTCCGGCCAGCGACGGATCGTTGTCGTCGGGGCGGCATCGGGTATCGGCGCGGCGACGTCCACGTTATTTCGCGCCAATGGTGACTACGTTCTGGCGGTCGATCGCCGTCCGGGAGGTGATCTGCCCGCGGATGACTTCGCGCAGGTCGATTTACGGAATCCCGCCGAGATCGCTGCACTGCTGGCTGGTCTGGGATCCGGCTGGGATGTGCTTGCTCATGTGGCGGGGGTGCCGGGTACCCATCCCCCGCTCGACGTGCTGACGGTCAACTACCTCGGGTTTCGATTGATGGCCGAGGGCATGGCGGGATTGCTGCGACCGGGCGGGTCGATCATCGGGGTCGGTTCGATCGCCGGACTGGCTTGGCAACAGCGCGCTGCCGACATTGCCGGGCTTCTCCGCGCTACAACCGCCGCCGACGTGGCCGCCTGGCAGGCAGAACAGGATCCGAACTACCCGGTATACAGCACCTCCAAAGAGGCCCTCATCGTGTTCGCGAAGCAATTCGCGGCGACGGCCAGAAGCCAGCACGGCGTTCGGGTCAACACGGTCAGCCCGGGACCCGTCGAGACGCCCATCCTGCGCGACTTCGAGCAGTCGATGGGCAAGGACATCCTTGACATCGCCCGGACTACTGTGGGGCGGCACGCGACCGTGGCCGACATCGCGCCCGTGATCGCATTCCTCGCGTCATCGGCTGCCAGTTGGGTTGTCGGTCAAGACATTCAGATCGACGGCGGATTCGCGAACTCAATGCTGGCATCCGCGCTGGTTGCGGTGTGGACCACGAAGCGCTCTTGGGAGGAAGTATGACTGTTGATGACCACTCTGTAAGGTCCCCGCACCCCTACCACCCGCTCGACCTATCCGCCTCTGACTTCTGGGATCTCGACTTCGCGAAGCGAGACGAGACCTTCGCCACGCTCCGCGCAGAACCCGGCCTCAGCTGGCACCGCCCGATGTCGTCGATCTTTCCATCCGAGGAGACTGGCTACTGGGCGGTCACCAGGCACGCGGACATCAAGTACGCCAGCCAGCACAACGAACTGTTCGGATCGCGCTTCGGCATCAGCATTGATTACCTTCCCGCCGAGGTACAACAGATCAGCACCTTCTTTCTGGCGATGGACCCCCCGGACCAATCTCGGTACCGCCGGCTGATCAGCTCGGTGTTCACTCCGCGGCAGGTGCGTTTGATCGAAGACCAGATCCGCGCCAATGCCGCCGAGATCGTTGACGGACTTCTCGAAAAGCTGCACAGCGGTGAAGAACTCGACTTCGTCACGGAATGCTCGGCCAAGCTGCCCATGCGCACCGTCTCCGACATGATCGGCATCGACCCCGCTGACCGGGAAGCGGTCGCGTATGCCGCGGAGGCGCTCTTCGGCGGCACGGATGCCGAGTACGCGAACACCGAAGAGATCGCGACGCATATGTTCGCCCAGCTGACGTTCCTGAATACCACTGGGACTGAGTTGGCGAAGCGCCGGCGCGCCGAACCGGCCGACGATCTCATGACCCGACTGGTCAATGCGGAGGTTGACGGTGAGAGCCTAACGGATAACGACATCGGCTCGTTCATGGTGCTATTGGCGTCGGCGGGCAACGACACCACCAAACAGACGACGTCCCATGGTTTCAAGGCGCTTGTCGAACACTCGGAGCGAATGGCTTGGCTGCTCGAAGATTTCGACAATCGCATCGATGCGGCCGTGGACGAGCTGGTGCGCTGGTCCAATCCGGTAGTCGCCTTCGCGCGAACCGCGTTGGAAGATACCGAACTTGGTGGTCAGCAGATCGCGAAGGGCGAAAAGATTGCGCTGTTCTACTGCTCGGGGAATCGTGACGAGGCGGTGTTCGACCGGCCGAGGGAGTTTGACATCACCCGGACACACAATCCACATGTCGGATTCGGTGGTGGGGGCGCGCACTTCTGCCTCGGCGCCCAGGTGGCAAAGATGCAGTTGCGGCACCTGTTTCACCAGTTGCTCACGCGCCTACCGCCCGTGCAGCTGGGTGAGCCAAAGTATCTTCACAGCAATCTGATCTACGGCATCAAGCACATGTCCGTCAGGCTGGTGGAGTGACCATGGTACGCGTCGAATTCGACCAGGACTCCTGCATCGGGAGCGGTATCTGCGAATCGCTCGCCGAAGACGTGTTTCGCGTCGGCGACGACGGGGTGATGACGCCGGTCACCGACGTGGTCCCCGACGAACGTGAAGGCGCTGTCACACAGGCGGTAGCGCGCTGTCCGACGGGCGCGATCCGGGTCCGCTCGGAGAGTTGAGCTCCAATCTGCAGTATCGCCGGCGTGCCACGGCCGGCCCGATCCGAAGGAAGTACATGGCAGACGAAGTGCTGACCGAGCGTCACGGACGAGCCCTGGTGATCACTATCAACCGGCCGGAAGCCAAAAACGCCGCCAATCTGGCCGTAAGCCAGGGGTTGGCGGACGCGGTTGATGAACTGGATGCCAACCCGGAACTGTCGGTCGCGGTTCTCACCGGAGCGGGCGGAACCTTCTGCTCTGGAATGGATTTGAAGGCGTTTTCTGCTGGGGAGTTCCCCGCCATCGAGGGTCGCGGGCTCGGTTTCACAGAGAAGTTGCCGAGGAAACCGATCATCTCGGCGGTGGAGGGCCATGCTGTCGCCGGCGGCACCGAACTTGTCCTTGCCACCGATTTGATCGTGGCGGCCAAGTCAGCGAGATTCGGCCTGCCGGAGGTCAAACGCGGACTTGTCGCGGGCGGCGGGGGGCTGCTTCGGCTGCAGCATCGCATCCCCTACCAGAAGGCTATGGAACTCATCCTCACCGGGGACACCTTCACCGGGGAGGAGGGCCTGGCCTTCGGGTTCGTCAACGTGCTCGCCGAGGACGGCCACGCGCTCGAAGAGGCGCTGAAGCTGTCGGAGCGGATCACCAAGAACGGTCCACTAGCCATCGCAGCGAGCAAGGAGATCGTCATCAACTCATCCGACTGGTCTTCGTCGGAGATGTGGCAGCGCCAGATGGAATATCTCATCCCGGTGTTCACCAGCAAGGATGCGCAGGAGGGGCCGAGGGCATTCGCCGAGAAGCGGGAACCGAAGTGGACCGGTTCGTAAGCCATTCAAAGGGCGAGCCGAGACCAGCAGTCTAAATGGAGAGGAATATCGAATGTCGTTGACAGGCAAGGTGGTCCTGGTAACGGGTGGAGCGGGCGGCCTGGGCGAGGCCACCGTCCGCCAACTTAAGGAGGCGGGTGCAAGCGTCGTCATCGCCGACATCGCCGATGATAAAGGTAAGGCGCTCGCCGACGAGCTGGGTGGCTCGGTGGCCTATGTCCACACGGACGTACTCGATGACGGCTCGGTCGACGCCGCGCTGGACACTGCCGGGCAGCTCGGCGAGTTTCGCTATGCGGTGATTGCGCATGGCGGTTTCGGGGTCGCGGAGAAGGTGATTAATCGCGATGGCGAACCGGCGTCGATGGACGGGTTCAAAAAGACCATCGATCTCTACCTGACCGGCACCTACAACGTCTTACGGCTCGCGGCCGCGCGCATCGCCAAGCTTTCGCCGTACACCGACGACGGGGAGCGTGGCGCGGTGGTGATGACCGCCTCGATCGCCGGATACGAAGGGCAGATGGGGCAATCGGCCTATGCCTCGGCCAAGGGCGGCGTCATCGGGCTGACCCTGGTCTCCGCTCGCGATCTTGCGGCGGTCGGCATTCGCGTCAACACCATTGCACCGGGCACGATCCGCACGCCGCTGATGGAGCTGTTCGGCGAGGAGGGATTGCAGAAGTTCGCCGCCGCGATTCCCTTCCCGAAGCGCTTGGGCAAGCCGTCGGAGTACGCGTTGCTCGCGCAGCACCTGCTGGAGAACACCTACGTCAACGGCGAAGTCATCCGCATGGACGGGGCGCAGCGTTTTCAGCCGAAGTAGGCTTCGTGCGGCTCGGCCTGGCGTGGTGGCAGACGGCCGCCGCCGCGCCAGGCTTTGCTGGCGACATGGCTAACGAAGTCCTAGCGCGGTAGTCCGAGTCCGCGTTGCGCGATGATGGTGCGCTGGACCTCGCTGGTTCCCGCGTAGATCGTTGTTCCTAAAGAGAACCGCATGATCTGTTGGAGCTGTCCGTTCTGCGGCGCCGTCGGGTCGAATGGGTTTCGAAGGGCATCGGGGCCGACCATGTCGTTGAGGTCTTGGCTTGCGCGTTCGAGCGCTTCGGTGCTGAACAGCTTCGACATTGGGCCTTCGGCGGTCGATTTCTGTCCGGTCTCGTCCAGCCACGCGCAGCGGTACAGCAACAGCGAGGAGACCTCGACCTCAATGGCTGCGCGCGCGAGTCGCCGCCGCACGTCAGGGTCCTCGATGCGTGCGGTGCCCGAGGGGTCCGTTGTTTCGGCCGCCCACTTCTCAGCATGCTGCAGCAGTCGGGCAATGTGCGGGCCCCACCCCGAGGCATGTTCGTCCTCCAGTGCGAGCAGCAGGACTTGCCACCCCCCATTCACTTCGCCGATGCGCCATTGATCGCTGATGCGAAGGTCGCTGTAGAACGTGATGTTGGTCCGTTCCCCCGAGAGTGTCCACACCGCTTGCGCATCGAAACCGTCGGATGCGGTCGGAACGAGGAACATCGTTAGCCCCTTGTGCTTTGGCACCGACGGGTCGGTGCGTGTCAACAAGAAGACGTAGTCGGCGATGTGCCCATTGGTGGTGAACATCTTCGAACCGTTGATCACCCAGTGGTCGCCGTCCCGCACGGCGCGCGTGGAGGCTGCCGCGACATCCGATCCGCATTCGGGCTCGCTGAAGCCCAGCGCGATCGTCACGTCGCCGCTTGCGGCCCCTTCCAGTACGCGTTCTCGAACGAAGGCAGTGCCCACCTGGCGGACGACCGACGCGACCATGCGAGTCGTCTCCCCGAGGTACATCGGCGCGTCGGCTCGGTGAAGTTCGGCGATGAGGATCTGAGTCTGGAACGGGCTAAGGCGCTGCCCGTCGGCTAGATCGGCTGCATACCAACCCTTTTGGGCGAGCCCAGCGGTGAACTCGGGGTCGTGGTATACGCCGGTGGTGTAGATCTTTTCCTCGAGTTCCGGCGTCATCGCCGAGGAGATGTGCGCGCGCACCTCGGCCTGGAATCGCTCGAGTTCGGGATCCAGTCGCATGCGCATGTCAACGGGTCCCGAGGTTCGATGCCATTGATCCTCCGTACTACTCTGTGTGAGAGGAAGCATTCTCCCATACGGGGCGGGCGCTCGCCAAGGCCGTCGCGGAACCGGTGGCCGCGACAGGCGCTGGCCAACCTATTGTGAGATGCGTTGTGTCGCTTCGGTACGCACGTGGAGGAGAGTTGACCCATGGACCTTGCCCTCACTGACGAGCAATGCCAGCTGGTCGAGTCTTTCGCGCGGCTGTTCGCGCGGGAGTCCAACTGCGAACGGGTCAGGTCCGCGGAGCCGACGGGATTCGACCCTAAACTGTGGGCCGGGCTCATGGAGGCGGGTGTTTTGCACATGGCCGTCGACGAGGAGGCTGGCGGATGGGGGGCCGGCCGGGTCGAGCTGGCGTTGGTGGCCGAACAGTTCGGCAGAGCCCTCGGTTCGGCGCCGATGGTGGAGGCGCAGGTAGCCGTGAGTGTGCTTCGGGACTGTGCACGACAGGGCAACGAGGCGGCGGCCACCGCGCTCGCGTCGGCGCTGGAGGCTGACCAGCTGGTGACCTTCGCTCCGCGCCCGTCGGTCAGGGGCCGACTCGGCCTGGTGCCGGGAGGTGCGGTCGCTGATGCGGTGGTGGCGCTGGTCGACGACCAGTTGGTCTTTGCGCGCCTTGGGGACAACCGAACGGTGGTGAGCAATCTCGGTGCTATGCCACTGGCCGATGTCGACGTTCCGGCTGATCCGGCCGTGATCGCCCAAGCTCCGGGCGCGGCGCGCCTGTTCGATAGGGCTATCGACTGCTGGCTTGTCCTGACCTCCGCGGCGCTGGTGGGCGCTGCGGCGCGCGCGCTGGAGATCACCGTCGATTACGCGAACCAACGCAAGGCGTTCGGCACGCCGATCGGAGCATTCCAGGCTGTGTCACACCGGCTTGCCGACAGCGCGACGGCCGTCGATGGTGCCCGTTTGCTCGCCTATCGAGCCGCGTGCGCGGATGTCGACGAGCCCGACCGAGACAGCGAATTGGCGGCGATGGCGTTCGCCTTCGCATACGAATCGGCGCGTGATGTCACACAACGCGGTGTTCACTTCCACGGTGGCTACGGCTTCACCATGGAGCAGGACATTCAGCTGTTCTATCGGCGCACGCGCTGTTGGGCCAATGTCTTCGGTGCTGCGAACGTCGCACTCGACCGAGTTGCAGCCAAACGCTATGGCACGGGCGGCGATTTGCGTTCGATGGGGTGATCGGGGTGCGTCGCGGAGCCGGGTGATAGCGTGTGTTCTCAAACACGATCATGTGAGTTTCCGTGTATCGTCGCGCCGCAGTTGTTCACGTCGTCATTGACAACGCAGTCAAGAGGAGATCCCCGTGCCCGCAAACGTCGACTTTGAGGTCCGCGCCGAACCAACATCGCTGGATCACTATCGAAGAGGATGGTCACCGGGGCCCGGGGTGGGCTTGGCGGGCATGTGGATCGGGGCGGTGGTCTCTGATGCCGCGGGGCAGGACTACTGGGGAGTGCGCGGGGCCGATGACTTCCTCGTCGGCATGACGCACGTGGTGTCACCCATCTGCGGCTTCCGCAAGCTCGAGCGGTCTTTGGATGCCAATCCGCCGCACTTGTTCGCCGAATATTCCTCGGTCGACTGGTATGAGCCCGTCCAGTACGTCGACAGCGGCGAGCGTGTCCAGTTGACGTTCGGCAGCGGACGTGTCGAAAGAGACGCCGACGGGTGTCACTGGTACGACGCGAGCGGCAGGTGGGAGCTGCACGGACGCACGGTCACCGATGTCTTCGTGGTGCACGTCCCGGCCCAGCCGGGAGTCGACGAGCAGGTGTATTACCGCCACGAGTTGATGACGGCCCACGGCAGGATCGACGGTGTCGACGTCTCGGGGTTCATGCACCAGGACTACGCCTACGGTCCGCAGGGAAAGGTCTACGCCGAACTGCCGATCGCCCTTGCCCTGCAGGGGATGTGGGTGTCGTGGATGCACGAGTACAGCGACGGCGAGGTCGGCGGCGGATGTTTCTGGCAGGGCCGGGACGGCCTCGACTTCGGGCCCGGCTATCGGCTGAAGAATGGGGTGACGACCGCCCACAACGACTTCGTCGCTAAGCCCACGTTCGACGATGGCGGGAAGATCATCGCCCTGGACACCAGCGTCGGTGACGACACGTACTCCTTCGTGTTCGACACCAGCGGCAGCTTCGTGCACTTCTTCGGAAGGCTGGTGAAAAGTTCATCGGGTAGGCAGCCTTCGCGCAGCTGGTGCTGGGTGGAGTATGCCGGCGGCATGATGACGCCCGAGATCCTGAAGCTGGTCATGGAGCCCTATCGACTGGCTCGAGGACTCTGATCGGGTCCTTGGCAGCCGGCCGAATTAGGCCTCCGGAAATTCGATGATGCCCCTGATGTTGCGGCTCTGGCGTAGGTCGGCCAAGGCCTGGTTGATTTCCTCGAGGCGGTAGCGGCGCGTCACGAGTTCATCGAGCAGTAGCGAACCGGACTGGTACAGCGACAACAGTTTCGGCATGCTCGCGCGGGGATTCATGCCCCCGTAAAGCGCACCTTTGAGGCTTTTGTGGTTGCCGACGAGATCGGCCAGTGAGAACGGCACTGAGAGCTCCGTGAACGGCGCCATTCCAACGACCACGCAGGTCCCGCCCTTGCGGGTCAACATCATCGCGACCGGGATATTTTCGCCGCGTACGACGCCAACGGTGACGATGACCCGATCTGCCATCACGCCGGCGGTGATCTCGCGGACCATCTCGATCGCCGCCTCTGCGGACGCACAGGTGTGCGTCGCGCCGAATGTGGGTGCTAGCTCTCGTTTGAACTCAGTGGGATCCACTGCCACGACGTTTCTGGCGCCTGCCGCGCGAGCGCCCTGCACGGCGTTCATGCCGACACCACCGGTGCCGATCACCACCACGGTGTCGCCGGTTTCAGTGCCGGCCGACACCGTCGCCGAACCCCAACCGGTGGTTACGCCGCACGACACCAGGGCAGCGGCGTGAAACGGGATTGATTTGTCCAGCTTGATGACCGAGTCCTGGGAAACGACGACGTACTGCGAAAACGTCCCGAGTTGGGTCATCGCGGTCAGAAGCTGTTCGCCCAGCCGGCGTCTCGGAGTCAAATCCGTGGTCATCTCTTTGGAGAACATGTACGCACCGACGTCGCAGATGAACGTCTGTCCTGTAACGCACCACCGGCATTTACCGCATGCGGGTATGAAGGACATGCCGACGTGATCGCCGGGTCGCAGTCCTGTCACGTTCGGGCCGACCGCTTCGACGACGCCCGCGCCTTCGTGACCGCCGATCAGGGGGAAGTAGTCGGGAGGTTCGATTCCGAAGGCGCGCATCATGTCGGCCATCTCAGGCGGGGGCACTGCGTCGCCGGTTCCGAAGTGATCGTCGGAATGGCAGATGCCAGCAACCCGCATCCGCACCAGAACTTCGTTCGCGCGAGGCTGGTCCAGATCAATTTCGCAGACTTCCCAGTCGTGCCCGACACCGGGGAGAATCGCCGCTTCCGATTTCACCGTGGGTGCTCCATTTCCTTGATGCGAGGGAATTTCCCTGTCTGACAACGACTGTCAGGGTGATGGTAGCCGACGCGGTCAAGGGCGGCGGCCGATCGGCCGGCGTGAGCAATGGCTATGCGGAGCCCTCAAGCGCGGTCCAATCACGAGAAACCGCTGGTCATTGCGGCAGTTGGGCGATCGTCTTGCGATTGATGACAGGTATCGAACAGCGAAGCCACCCCCTTGGCAGTAAGCGACATATGTCGTTTATTGACAGTTATGTGGTGAGTTGGTTAGGGTGGCCGGGGGTGGGTGGTGGTTTGTTGTGGATGGAGGCGGCTACGACGACATCCTTGGACGCGACGTCGTCATGTGCCATCTCCTCCCGTCTAACCACAACACAACCATTGTGTGGGCCTGCCAGGAACAGGCGGTCGATGTGAAAGCCGATATTCTCTATTTAGAGAACAGGTACTTTATGCGTGCTGGTGCGCCAGTATCGATGGGATGCCATGGGCCGACGACGAAAGAGGATCCGCGGAAGCGCATAGGGAGCGAGGCCGGCGTCCTCCCCGGGCGTCCTCGTCGTCTGCGACAGGAGGCGCCGCAGAGATGAAGCTCAGAGTCGACAACACTCGGTGCCAGCGGCACATGGTGTGCGTGATGCTGGCTCCCGATTCCTTCGAACTTAGTGATGACGGGGCCCACGCAGCGGCGAGAGAAGAATTCGTGTCTGCCGACCGAGAGGATGAAGTGATCGAAGCATCCGAGGCCTGCCCCGAGCACGCGATCATCGTTGTTCGCGACACGACTTGATGGCGCGCGACAGTGTTTTCTCCTTGGTCGGCAACAGAAGCGGAGGCGCATCATTAGCGGCAACAGCGACAACAGGGTCTTGAACGGCGTTCGCGTTCTCGAGGTCGCCGCGTGGACGTTCGTGCCGTCGGCGGGTGCCGTGCTTGCCGAGTGGGGTGCCGAGGTCATCAAAGTCGAGCCGCGGGAGGGCGGCGATCCTCAACGCGGTTTGGTGACCTCGGGGATCGTCCAGGGAGGCGCGCAGGTCAACTACATGATCGAAGTGCCGAACCGTGGAAAGAAGTCAATCGGCATCGATCTGCGGACGCCGGGTGGACGCGAAGTTCTGCTCGAGCTGGCCAAGACCGCCGATGTCTTTCTGACGAGTTACCTTCCCAGCCGCCGCGAGCGCCTCGGTTTCGACGTCGACGACATCCGTGCGGTCAACCCCAACATCGTCTATGTCCGCGGCTCGGGCCACGGACCAAAGGGGCCCGATAGCGACAAACCAGGATACGACGGGGTCTCGTATTGGTCCCGCGGTGGGATCGCGACTGCGCTGACCGCGGCCACGGAGGGGGTTCCCGAACTGGTGCGGTCCCGCCCGGCGTTCGGAGACCTTCTTGGCGGTATGACGATCGCCGGCGGCATCGCGGCCGCGCTGTACAAGCGCGCTACCACCGGAGTCGGTTCGGTTGTGGATGTATCGCTGGTGGGGTTGGCGGCGTGGAATTTGGGCCCCGATATCGCCGTGAGTCGGCTCAACGATGGCTCACCGGCACCGATGTTCAGTCATGCCGAGGCTCCAAACCCGTTGGTGAACAACTACCGAACGAGCGATGGGCGATACGTCACCCTCATGATGTTGCAGCTCGATAAGTTCTTTGCCGAAGCCATGACCGATATCGGCCTGGCCGATGTGCTCAACGACGAACGCTTCTCGACACCGCTGCAGCGCTACGACAATCGCGTGGAGCTCATCAGGATGATCGACGAGGCCTTCGCCAAGCGCAGCCTAGCCGAGTGGCGGACCGCACTCGCAGGCCTCTCAGGTGCGTGGGGCGTAGTGCAGACCCCAGGAGAGGTTTGCGAGGACCCCGCATCCGTGGCCAACGGGTACATCGCCAAGACAGCCACGATGGACGGGGTGCCATTCGAATTGGCGGTCAATCCGGTGCAGTTCGACGAGCAGCAGGTGGTACCTCCGGGTGCGCCCGAGCATGGTCAACACACCGAGGAGATCCTGATGGACGCGGGGTTGGACTGGGACCGCATCCAGCAACTCAAGGATGAGGGAGCAGTGCTGTGAACAACCGAGCACTGCCCGCGGACATTGTGGCAACGGACGGGATGGGAACGAAATGATCAGGAACGGTACGCGTTTACGTAGTCAAGTCTGTGACGCCATGGTGATCGTGGTGAAGGCCTCGGCTAGCCTCGATGACCTGCGCTGTGGGGGTGCGCCGATGGTTGCCCTCGGTGCTGAACTCAGTGGCGGTGCGACTTTGGACCCCGCATTCGCCGGGGGCGCTGTTATGGGCAAGCGTTACGTGGATGAAACGGGGGCCGAAGTGCTCGTCACGAAGGGCGGCGTCGGCGCACTTAGTGTCGGGGGGACGCTCCTGCAGGTCAAGGAGAGCAAGACCCTTCCGGCGAGTGACTGACCCGCTGGCCCTGCGAAGTACTGATAAGCGAGGAGCTGGAATGAGTGGTCCGCTCGATGGGGTGCGGGTGCTCGATCTCAGTCAGATCGTTTCCGGTCCGTACTCGGCGATGATGCTTAGTGACCTCGGTGCCGACGTGATCAAGGTCGAGCCCACTGAAGCGACCGATCCGCTGAGAACGGGGCTTTTCGCCCGCGGCGGTCTACCTTCCCTCTACCTCAACAACAATCGCGGCAAGCGAGTGATCAGCCTCGACATCCGCTCCCAAGCGGGCCGCGAGATCGCGCTGGACCTTGCCGAGCGGGCAGACGTAGTTGTACAGAACATGCGCCCGGGCGTTGCTGATCGCCTGGGAGTCGGTTACGCGGAATGCAAGAACCGCAATGCGTCGATCGTGTATTGCTCGATCAGCGGGTACGGAACTGCGGGGCCGTGGGCGCAGCGGCCGGTCCTCGATCCGGTGATCCAGGGCCTCGTTGGGATCGTGGCGCGGCAGAAGAGCGAAGCCATTCCGCTACCGGATCTCGTTCGTATGGTCATCGCCGATAAATGGGCGGCACAGATGGCTACCCAATCGATACTTGCCGCGTTGTTCTGCCGGGAACGCACCGGTGAAGGCCAGCATGTCGAACTGTCGATGCTCGACACCGCGCTCTATCTGAGCTGGCCGGACCTGATGATGGACTACACGCTGCTCGGCGAGGGCGTGTCGAGTGGCCTGCGAGTCGTCGATATCTACCAGCTAACGGATTGCATCGACGCCAAGCTCATCTACTTCTGTGCCAACAACACTCAGCTGCGGGGTGTGCTGCGCGCATTGAATCGCGGTGACCTGTGCGATGATCCGCGGTTTTCCACCAGTGAGGCACTTACCCAACCGGAGAATTTCGAGGCCTTGGGCCGCATCATCGTCGACGAGTTCGCCAAGGTCCGTCGTGACGAGGTGCTTGCCCGGTTAGCCGAAAATGACGTGCCCTGCGGACCGATCCTGGAACCCACCGAGGTGCCTGTCAACGAGCAGATCATTGCCAACGAGGCGCTGGTTGAATGGGAACACCCCGAGGCCGGATGGATACGGCAACCGAGATCTCCCGTGCGCTTCTCGGGCACGCCAACCGAATTCAAGGCAGGTTGCGCTCAAATCGGCCAGCACACCGACGAAGTCCTGCAGGAATTGGGTATGACAGCCGACGGCATCGCGGCCCTACGCAAGTCCGGCGCCATCGCATGATCATGTCGCCGGCTGAACCGTGACACCGAAGACGGCGCCGCTTACGTATTGGCTTGTCCGATGAATTCTTCGGCCTTGGTCAGCAGGGCTTTTCGAATTCTGCCCCGGACGAACTCTGGACTCAGGCCTGTCAGGCAGTCGAGCAGACGGATGCTCGACGGGACGTACCAATGCAGGCGACGCGGATGGTGGTAGGCAGCCCATGCTGCCTCGGCAACCGCTGACGCCGGAATCATGCGCATCATGCCGCGTTTGGGCAAGCCCTGTTGGAGCTCCTCGTCGGTGACCGTCAGTCCGCCCTTGGAGTGGTTGGGCGTGGTCCGCAGAATTGCGGTGTCAATGAATCCGGGCAGCACATCGGCCACTCGAATTCCGTGTCGGCTCCACTCGACGCTGAGGGCCTCGGTCATCCCCTTGACGCCGTGCTTGGTGGCCGAATACACCGCCGACATCGGCATGCCATAGGTGGCCGCCGACGACGACGTCGAGAACATCATGCTACCGGGCGACTTCTTCAGATACGGCAAGCATGCGGAGGCGCCGGTCAGCACGGCCTTCAAGTTGATGTCGACGACGCGCATCGCCAAGTCGTAGGGCACATCCTCAAACCAACCGGACTGGCCGATGCCAGCGTTGTTCCACATCATGTCCAGCCCACCGTGCGCGTTGTCGGCGCAAAACGCCGCCAGTCCGGATCTCAGTGCCTCCGCGTCGGTCACGTCGATCTGGCGGGACCACAAGCGGTCGGCCTTGCCGTTGGCCGAGATCGACGCCAGGCCCTCCGCATCACGATCGACCGCGCCGACTCGCCAGCCGTTGGACAAAAACAGCTCGGCTCCGGCGCGTCCGATGCCACTTGCCGCGCCTGTGATGAAGATGGACTTCACCGACACGTCGGCGACGTCGCTCAAACGCTGGCCGTGACGCCGAGCAACCCGGCAAGGTTGCCGCCCATGATCTTTTCGACCGTGGCCGCCGGCAGATCCGCGATGCGGTCGGCGAAACTCACTGGATCACCGACGCCTTCGGGGTGTGGGAAGTCCGATCCGAACAGCACGTGGTCATCGCCCATGATGTCGAGGATCTCGTGGATGTCGTCCTCGAGGAACGGGTGAATGTAGAGCTGGCGCTTGAAGACTTCCACCGGTTCTTCGAGGAAGGTCTGCGGCATCATGCCGTAGGCCTTCTTGAGCTGCGCTAGTAGTCCCTTTACCCAGCTGGAGCCGTTCTCCACGCAGATGACCTTGAGGTCGGGGAAGCGTGACAGCGCGCCGTGACAGATCAGAGCCGCCAGGGTGTCCTCGATGGCGCGATGGCCGATGACGATTTCGCGCAGGCCGCTGATGGCGAACGGCAGTTGCTCATCACCACCTTCCCAGGCCGCCAGATGATTCGCGTAACCGCTGTCCGAAGCGTGGAACGTGACCGGGACGCCCGCGGCGACCACTTCGGCCCAGAACGGATCGAACTCAGGAAGGCCCAGTGACCGCGACTTACCCGTGATTGAGGGCACCGCGGCCGGGCGCACCAGGAAGGTGCGGGCGCCGCGCTCGAGGCACCAGTGCAGTTCCTTAATGGCCTCTTCCACGATGGCCAGGGTGATTACCGGGGTCGCGAAGATGCGCCCTTTGTAGTCGAAGGTCCAGTGTTCGTGCATCCACTGGTTGAGCGCGTGAATGATCGCGTGGGTCAGGATTACGTCATCGGTGGTGCGTTCCTCGACCAGGCTGGCCAGGGTCGGGTACATGGCGGCCCCCGTGATGCCCTGTTCGTCCATCAATTCCAGGCGCGCTCCGGGCTCCTGGTAGGCGGGGATGACGTCCATGGCCTGGCCGACGAACTCGCGGAACGATTTGCCCTCGGGATTGAGCCCGAGGAAGTAGTCTTCGGCGCTGCCCGGCCGCGCGACACGCCCGAAGGTGGGGTTGGGGATCATCTCGCTGATCTTGTTGTTGAACATGATTTTTGTGCGGCCATCGACTTCGACGTAGTTGACCTTGCCCCGGTACTCCGTCGGGAGGTACTTCGTGAGTGCGTCGCGGGTTTCGTACATATGGTTGTCGGCGTCGTAGACCGGATAGCCGATATTCCGGGACATGAAGTAAAACCTCCTGGTCAACAACTGAGAGTAACTATTCTCTAAGACGAGAATAAGATATCACGACCTCAGGCGCGAAGATACCCGGATGACTGGCGGCGAGACCCGATCGTCTAACTAGTCCGGCATGGCTGGTGTTCAGCTGAAGGTACGACACTTCTTTCGTCGGCGGAAAGACGCATTCTCAATGCTATGCCTGCAGTGATACGTTGCGTCTGAGGGGGCCGATGGGTGTCGCCGCGGCGTGTTAGTAATCTGCGAGACGGCTTGAAAGGACTGGGCAATGGTCAATGCGAAGGACGCACGTGCATGGGCGCGCGAAAACCTGCGGGGGATCGGGGACTCGCTCATCACACCGTTCGCCGGTGAGGACGGCGACCACATCGATTGGGACGCTTATCGAGCACTGGTGCGCTACTGCGTCGGCGATCTCGGCCACGCGATGCTTTGGCTCACCAGTGGATGTGGTGAGTTCTGGTCGTTGAGCATTCCCGAGCGCAAGCGGTTGCTGGAGGTCGCGGTCGAGGAGGCCCGCGCCATTAACCCTGACGTCGTCATCCAAGCGTGCACCGCCGCGCTATCGGCGAAAGACTGTCTGGAATTGACCCAGCACGCCCAGGAATCGGGCGCCGACATCGTCTACATCCAGACGCCGATGATGGAAGTCCACGCGGGCGAGGGCGTGTTGCGGTTTTTCAAATACGTGGCTGATCGCAGCGATATCGCGCTGGGGATGTTCAACTCACCGTCGGGCGGCTATGTCCTGACTCCCGCCGAAAGTGCCCGCATCTACGACGAGATTCCCGCCGTGTGTGCCACCAAGGAGGGTGCGTTCCGTCCATTCTGCTCACGCGTTCTGCACGATCTCGCACCCGAACTGGTCATCTGGGAATGCGATGTGTCGGTGTACCGGGCGGGTTGGTTGCGCGAGGGCATCGTCGGCCCGGCGCAGTTGGGCACCGTCGGCTATCTGTTCGAGACACCGCAACGGCGCATCCTTACCGAGTACTGGGAACTAATCTGGAACGACAAATTGGTCGAGGCGATGGACTACGCCAAGACCACTGGCCTCGATCAGTTCGACGTCGACCGCGGCCCTTGGTGGACCTGCTATCCCGGGCGATCGGACTACTTCACGCACTGGGCGGCCGGGCACAAGTACGCAACCTCGCTACTCGGCTTGTCACCGGGGTCCTATCCCTACACCAGGCCCCCTCAGGCTGCCGAGATCCCGCAGCAGGCGAAGGACCAGATGAAAAGGGCATACGTGCGGCTCGGTCTGATCGAGGGCTGATCGTGTCGCGTCGGGCGTGACGGCGCCGCGGTGCTAGCTCGGCGCAAACGCGACGAACCGATCAGCGAATTCGCGCATCCGTGCGATCACTTCGACTCGGTCGTTGCCGACGGCGGAGACAATGACCCAGGTGACACCCAGCGCGGCAAGCCGGTTCAGCACTGCAGCCTGCTCATCGACCGACTTGCCGTCGATCATGGTCGCGGCCGAGAAGCAGATGTCTAGCGGCCGGGTGCGGCCGATCGTCCCCGCGTACTGACGAGCCCAGATGATCGCGGCCTCCAGTTCGTCGAGGTTCGCGATGCCGGCTGTCCGTGAGGCTGCTTCGTAGCCGGCGGTGTTGAACGGCGCCCATCCCTCGCACAGCGACACCGCGCGGCGCACAGCGGCCTTACTATTGCCGCCCATCCAGATTGGCGGCCGCGATCCGCGCGTGGGCAGGGGACGGAAGCGAACGCCTCGAGCGGAGAAGTCACTGCCCTCGTGGGCGATGTCGTCGCCTGTGTAGAGCCGGGACAAGATGGCGATCGCCTCCTCTAGCCGCTCACCGCGACTGTCGAAATCGATTCCCAGAGACCGAAACTCGGGCTTGAGGTAGCCCGCACCCATACCCAGGATGAGGCGCTCGCCCGATAGCACATCCAGACTCTGGATGGACTTCGCGCCCAGGAAGGGATTGCGGTAGGCGGCGACGTAGATGTTCGTGAGGAGTTGGATTGTTGAGGTGGATGCCGCAGCGAAGGACAGCGCCACAAACGGGTCCAAAGCATGGTGGCCGCCGTGGTCGAGCCATTTCGAATCGGGCGCCGGATGGTCGGTCACGTGGACAGCCCCGTAGCCGCAACTTTCCGCGGCTGTTGCGATCTCGGCGATCGCCTCGGCGGTGATGAATTCCGATACCGCGTCGACGCGCAAAGTTGGTAGCTCGAAGGAGAATTGGAGATCCACTACGGTGTCCTTTCGGTTTGCGGCAACATGCGATCGGCGGCGGATCAGATCCCGGCACTTCCGAAGTGATCTTCAGGCAGATAACGACCCGTGTGTAGCGGCGCGCACAGCGGCCAGCGAGACAACCACAACGCCGCCATTCCCAGTCCCGCCAACCCGGCCAACGCGGCCACCGCCAGCGCCAGACGCGGGTAAAACGGAGTTGGCCCCCACACCACATTGGCGGGCACGAGCACTAGCGAGGCCGCGACCGCCGCCAAGGCACGACGAGTGTTGACGCTAAGCCCGCGAGCCTGCAGATAGCCCGTCAACCAATCGAAGTGGTCGGGCCGTCGCCACCACCCCGACAGCCACTTCATCGATTGCGCCCTCGCTATCGAGATCCCCCGCTGCCGCACCGCGATGTGGCGCACCCTACCACTTGCTGTCCTAGCAACGAGAACAATCATTCTTATTTATAGCAAGCGTGCGTTTGCGTACTATGCAAAGATCCCTCATGCGCTGCCAACATCGTCGTTCGGAAAGCGTGGGGACCGAAAGGAGCAAAAGTGGCGGGCGTCGAGGCAGCGGTTTTGGAGTCGTCGGGCAACATGCGCGGCGCCGATTTCGATGTGGTGATCATCGGAGCGGGGTTCGCCGGACTCTATGCGTTGCATCGGTGCCGGGAACTCGGATTTCGCACCAGGGTTGTAGAGAAGGCCGACGCAGTCGGCGGGACGTGGCTGTTCAATCGCTATCCCGGTGCGCGCTGCGATATCGAGAGCATTGAGTATTCCTACAGCTTTTCCGACGAGATCCAGCGGGAATCGGTGTGGACCGAGAATATGCCTGCCCAGCCCGAGATCGAGGCTTATCTCAACTTCGTCGCAGACCGCCTCGATCTGCGCCGCGACATCCAGCTCAACACCCGGGTTGTGGCAATGCATTGGCACGAACCGCAGATGCGGTGGACTATTAGCACCGCCGCCGGCGAGTCGATCACCGCGTACTTCGTGATCGCGGCCTCGGGCATCTTGTCGGTGCCGCTCGAACCGGCCATTGAGGGAATGGATTCGTTTGAGGGCCTGACTTTGTACTCCAACAGGTGGCCGCGAGAGGAAGTCGACCTCACCGGCAAGCGTGTCGGCGCGATTGGCACCGGATCCACAGGCGTTCAGCTCATCCCGGTCGTCGCCAAGCAGGCCGAACACCTCACCGTGTTCCAGCGCTCGCCGGCTTACACCTTGCCGTGGATCATTCGCAAGCTCGAGGACGGCGAACTCGACGAGGTGAAGGGCCGCTACCCGGAGATCCGGGCGGCCCAGCGCGAGCATTTCGTGGGTGCGGCACGATTGAGCGCGTTCTCGTTCATGCTCGGCATGCTGTCGCGTCCGCCGCTGCTGGGGGCCTCGGATGAGGAGCGCCAGCGGGCGATCGACAGCGATGGAGTGATGGGTGCGCTCAACTGGAGCGATGTCTTTACCGACATGGAGGCCAACGCACAAGCAACCAAGCTCTACGGCCAGGCGGTCGCACGGATCGTGAAGGATCCCGAGACTGCCGCATCGCTGACTCCCAGCCATCCGTTCGGCTGTAAGCGGCCCATCATCGACGACGGCTATTACGAGACCTATAACCGGGACAACGTCATGCTGGTCGACCTGCGCAAGGGTGCGCTCAAGCGCGTCACGCCAACCGGCATCGAGACCGAGCAGGGCTCCTATGACCTTGACGTGATCATCTACGCCACTGGCTTCGACGCGATGACGGGCGCGCTGACCAGAATCGATATTCGGGGGCGCGATGGAACGTCGTTGCGTGAGCACTGGAAGGAGCAGGGCGCGGGCTCGTATCTGGGACTGGCGCTGGCGGGCTTCCCCAACCTTTTCGTCATTCAGGCGCCGGGCAGTCCGGCGCCGTCGGCCAATTATGTGACCGCGCTTGAGATGAACGTGGAGTGGATAACGAACTGCATGGCCTTCATGCGAGACAAGGGCCACCGCAGCATCGAGGCGGACCCCGCCGCGCAGCAGGAGTGGATGACGATGACCACCTCGATGGTCGAGGGCACAGTATTTGTCCACCCGTCTTGTAACTCCTGGTACAACGGCGGCAATGTCGCCGGCAAGAAGAAGATGTACATGGGCTACGTCGGCGGCCTGCCTGAATACCGTCGAATTTGTGATCAGTCCGCTTCGGATGGATACCGCGGTTTCGCGTTCAGCTAGGTGCCCAGGTCATGATCCCGCTCAGTCAAGCGATGCGCGATATCGGCATGGTCATGCCACGCTCGCTCATCGAGGTGCGCCAGTGTCCCGACTGGAATGCTCTGCGGATCAGTGGATTACGCCGGCTCGCCGAGGTCGCGATCGACGAGGCGGCACTTACCGGAATGACACTGGTGGGTCCGATGGGCGAGTTGGAGCGCCCAGCGCGGGACTATGAACGGGTGGCCACTGAACTGGTCGGCCTGGGCGTCGCCGGTGCGCATGTCGAACCGGCACCGCTGCGGCCGTTGGAAACGGTGTCGCGCCGGTTCGGTCGCGTCCGCTACGAGCGGATGAAGTATAGCCACTGCCCGACTTTGCCTTCCTCGCTCGAGTCGGAGGGCCTGGGCGGCCCGGCGATGGGGGTGGTGCACCTGTGCCGGCACACCGACGGGCCGCGGCCGTGGCTGGTGTGGGTGCACGGGACAGGGCAGGGAGGTCCGGTCGACCTGGTGGTTTCCCGCGCGTACCGGTTCTTCAGCAGGCTCGGATTCAACATCGCATTGCCGATTCAGCCGGGGCAGGGTGTTCGGCGCCGTGCATGGCCGTCGTACCCGGACGTGGACCCGATCAAGAACGTCGCCGGCATGTTGCGGACAATCTCGGAGGTCCGCTCCGTCATGCGCTGGGTGCAACCGCAGGCCACCAGTGTCGCGATTGCGGGCCTTTCTTTGGGGTCTGCCATCGCGGTGTTCGTGTCGCACCTGGAACCGCAGGTCGACGGGGTTGCGCTGTATGTGCCGATCCTGGGGCTCAATCAGATGATCGCCCAGCACCAACAGCGCTGGGGTGACGCGGGTGCCGAACTTGGTCGAGTGATGCAGTCCCCGGCAGTGTGCGCTTTGACCTCGGTCGTCGACCCGCTGGCCGTCGAACCCGGCCCACCACCGGACCGTCGGCTGATTGTGGGCGCGTGGCACGACAGGATGGCGCTGCGGATGCCTGCGGAGGCGCTCCACAAACGGTGGAAGGGAACCCTGTACTGGCATGACGGCGGCCACGTAGGTGTCATGTTCTCCCCACAGGTCACTGAGGTCACCGAGGAGTTCCTCGGCCATGTTCTGGCCGCCTGACCGGAATCGATTTTGCGCGAATGGATTTCAAGGATGAGGGTGCTGACATTGGCGCGTGGTGGGCCGGGGGGTCATCTCGGCCGACGGCGGCTCACGATGTGGATATCCGCGTTCTATATACTCGATAAGCTGTATTCTCATTGGGTGGTCCAACGCGGGTCGGCGCTGTATGACGATCAACGCCGGTGCTTTCGTGGGCGCCGCCTGGCTCGAGGAGTTATGCACGCCGATGACCGCAGAATCGCTGAGTGTCAACAGCGCTTGTGGGTGCTTCAGCGCGTCGCATTGTCGTGTTCCCATCCGAATAGCGGCGTTGAACACCGCTTTTGATACAGGAGAGCTCATGCACGAACACCGGATGCTTATCGACGGACAGCTTGTCGAGGCCCAGGACGGGAAGACCTTCCAGAACGTCAATCCGGCTACCGAAGAGGTGCTGGGGCACGTCACCGACGGTTCGCACGCCGATGCCCAACGGGCGGTGGCGGCGGCACGGCGAGCATTCGACGCAACCGACTGGGGCCGCGACCACGACGGCCGCAAGAAGTGCCTCCTGCAGCTGCAGCAGGCGCTCGAGGCGGAGCGTGAGGAGATGCGCGCGGAGCTGATCGCCGAGGTGGGCTGTCCGGTGCTGCTGACGTATGGCCCGCAACTGGACGCGCCCGTCAACGAGGCGGTCAAATGGCCCGCTGAACAGATCTCGGAGTTCCCGTGGAAACGATCGCTGGGCGACAAGGATCCGTTCGGCTGGGGCATGGTCGCGTCTCGCGAGGTGTGGAAGGAGCCGATCGGCGTCGTCGGGGTGATCGTTCCGTGGAATTTCCCCTTGGAGATCACGCTGAACAAACTGGGACCCGTTCTGGCGATGGGCAATACGTGTGTGATCAAGCCGGCGCCCGACACACCGTTTAACGCTGCCCGGCTGAGCAGGTTGATCGCCGAGGACACAGACATCCCGCCGGGTGTCGTCAACATCGTCACGTCGTCGGATCATTCGGTCGGTGAGGTGCTGACTAAGTCGCCCGACGTGGACATGGTGGCGTTCACGGGATCGACGGCGACGGGCCGCAGGATCATGGAAAGCGCGGCCAGCACGCTGAAGGCGACCTTCCTTGAGCTCGGTGGCAAGTCGGCCAATGTCGTCCTTGATGACGCCGACTTCGGATCGGCCGTCGGGTCGGCCGCGGCGGTGTGCACCCATGCCGGACAGGGCTGCGCGATCTCCACGCGGCTGCTGGTCCCGAGGTCGCGGTATCAGGAGGCCGTCGACATCGTCACGGAGGCGATGAAAAACGTCGGCTACGGGGACCCAAACGATCCCGCCAACCTGCAGGGCCCGCAGATCTCAAAGCGCCAGCAGGAGCGTGTGCTCGGCTATATCGAAAAGGGCCGCGCTGAGGGCGCCAAGCTGGTCGTCGGAGGAGGCGTGCCCAAGCACCTGCCCAAGGGCTTTTTCGTCGAGCCGACGCTTTTCGTCGATGTGGACAACAAGATGACGATCGCCCAGGAAGAAATCTTCGGGCCGGTGCTGGTCGTGATTCCCTTCGAGGACGACGACGATGCCGTCCGGATCGCCAACGAGTCCGCCTACGGTCTGTCGGGTCAGATCAGCTCGGGCGACATCAACAGGGCACGCGACGTGGCCAGCCGGATCCGCACTGGCACGTTGGGCCTTAACGGTGCCGTCTGGTATGGCGCGGATACTCCTTTCGGGGGCTACAAGCAGTCCGGCGTTGGCCGCCAATGTGGCATCGAGGGGCTGGAGATATTCACCCAGACCAAGTCGGTCGCGGTCCCGGCCGGAGGCTGAGGCAATGACTGTCCAGCGCCGAATAAATTGCGGAGGACACGATGTCTGACTTCGAGTTCGTGAAGTACGAAAGCCTCGATGAGGGCCGCATCGTGCGCGTCTCGCTCAACCGTCCCCAACAGCGCAACGCGCAAAGTCGCGGCATGCTTGTCGAACTCAACGAGGCGCTGCTTGGCGCCGAAGCCGATGACGAGGTCCGGGTAGTCATCCTGGCGGGGGAGGGGCCCATGTTCTCGTCCGGTCACGATATCGGCTCGGCGCAGGCGATGGCCGAGTACATGCCGGGACCCAAACAGCACCCCACCATGAAGATCAACGGGGGCACCCGCGAGGGTACCGAGAGTCGGATGTTGCAGGAGTGGCACTACTTCTTCCAGAACACCGTGCGCTGGCGCAATCTGCGCAAGATCACCATCGCGCAGGTACACGGTGACGTGTTCTCGGCGGGGCTGATGTTGATGTGGGCGTGCGATCTCATCGTCGGCAGCGAAGAGGTGCGGTTCGCCGATGTCGTCGGAACCCGGCTGGGTATGTGCGGAATGGAGTACTTCGGCCACCCGTGGGAGTTCGGCCCCCGCAGGACCAAGGAGCTCATGCTGATGGGCGATGCGATCGACATTCATGAGGCGCATCGGCTGGGGATGGTCAGCAAGGTGTTTCCGCGCGACGTGCTCGCCGAGCGGACGCTGGAGATGGCGCGTCGGATCGCTGCGGTCCCCACGGTGGCGGCATTGCTGATCAAGGAGTCGGTCAACCAGACCGTCGACAACATGGGCTTCTACAACTCGTTGCAGGCGTGCTTTTCGCTGCATCAGATGAACCACGCGCATTGGGCTGAGGTGCGCGACGACGGTGGTGCGGTGGCAGGCGAAGAGCACGGCGTGCCCAATTGGCGGCAAGCCCCGCCAATTGTCACGGCGGTCAAGGATCGGGTGTATCCCCCCGAATAGGCCGCCCTCTCAACGAAGTCCACTCTAGAAACCCACAACAGAAGGACAGTCAATGGCGAAACCAGTCATAGTAGGTGCCGCGCGTACCGCGATCGGCCGAGCGTTCAAAGGGTCGCTCGTCAACACGACGCCCGAGGAGTTGGCGACGACCATTTTGGAGGCCGTCGTCGAGCGGTCCGGCGTCGACTCCGAGTCGATCGACGACGTTATGTTCGCCGAATCGCATTACGGCGGAGGCGATCTCGCGCGCTACGCAGCGGCCAAGCTCGGTATGCACGGTGTGCCCGGCCAGGCGCTGAACCGGCACTGTGCGGGCAGTCTGACCGCCGTGGCAAACGCCGCCGCACAGGTCAATGCCGGAATGGATCGCACAGTGGTGGCTGGGGGAGTCCAGTCGCTGTCGATGACGCCTTTGATGAAGGTCCGCATCCCCGGGCCGGAGTCGGCTTTCGAGGACATGTGGATACCGCCGTCGCATCCTGAGACGCCGGATGCGCCGACGCGGGACATGGCCATCACCGTCGGATGGAACACGGCGAAGGCGGCCGGCATCAGCAGGCGCGATATGGACGAGTGGGCCTTGCGGTCACACCAGCGAGCCATCAAGGCGATCGACGACGGCGTCTTCGCCGACGAGATCGTGCCGCTGAAGGTGACCGGGGCTGATGGGTCGGTGACAAGCTTCACTGTCGACGAACATCCCCGCCGCGACACCACCATCGAACGCCTCGAATCGCTGCCGGTGCTGCACCCGGAGATTGAGGGTTTCTCGATCACGGCCGGCAACAGCGGTGGCACCAACGATGCGGCCGCGGCTCTGGTGGTCATCGGCGCGGACGTCGCATCGTCTGGCGGGCTCAAAGTGCTTGGGACGGTTCGTGCCTGGGCCGCGGCGGGTGTGGAGCCCAAAGATACTGGCCTTGGAGCGATCCGGGCGATCGGCAAAGTTCTGGACCGGGCCGGCCTGTCGGCATCTGATGTCGCGCTCTGGGAGATCAACGAGGCGTTCGCTTCGGTTCCGATCGCGGCGTGCCGGGAATTCGGCATCGACGAAGAATTGGTGAACATCTACGGGAGCGGATGCAGTCTGGGGCACCCGATTGCGGCCAGCGGCGCTCGGATGCTCACGACCCTGTTGTACGAGCTGAACCGCCGCGGTGGCGGAATCGCTGTGGCAGCCATGTGTGCGGGCGGCGGTCAGGGCGGCGCCGTCGTCGTTGAGGTCTGACGGCGCGCACGATGGCCCAAGGTCATGTGATGGAGGCGTGTGGTCGGGTAGACGTCGCCGAGCTCGATCGGCCGACTTTGACAATTGGCATTGAGATCCCGGTCCGACCCGACCAGCTGTTCGAGATCCTGGAGGACGCCCAGGCGTGGCCGAAGTGGCTGACCGCGATAACCAAGGTCACGTGGACAAGCCCCGACCCGAAGGGGATCGGCACTACCCGAACGGTCGAGATCGGAGCCGCGTTCACTGCCGACGAGGAGTTTATCGCTTGGGAGACCAATCGGCGGATGGCGTTTCGGTTCGCTGGCTGTTCGCGGCCGATATTCCGCATCTTCGCGGAGGACTATCGAATCGCGCCGACCGACAACGGATGCCGGCTGACGTGGTCGGTGCTGAGTCGGCCTCGCGGGATACCAGAGCCATTGCTCAAGTTGATGGGACCCCTGTTGGGGCTGAGTTTGCGACGCAACCTGGCACGCTTACGCGGCTACGCCACGGCACGCTACGGCAACGCCTAGCCAGCGGTCACGGTCGTCGGCGAGCGTGGTCCTGCAGGATTTCCGCCATCGGGGCTCGGGTGAGCTCCTCGAGGTCGAGCAACATCGATCCACACAGCTTCACCAGGCCACACAGCACGTTTCGGTCATGTGCTGGTCTGTCACCGCGGTCTTCGAGTAAGTTCAGCACCTGCTCGATGTCGTCGCAGCTGTCGATCCAGGCACGCATGACATCGACGGCGCCCCCGTACGCGTCGGCTGGGTCCACGCCGATTAGCCGATGCGCCGAGGGGCGAGAATGACCGATTCCGGAACCACCGAGGGATTGTCGCGGGCGGCGGCCACCAGCGATGCCAATGTGTTCGCGACGTCGGCGACCGCTGACATACGCGCGGGGATCTGGCCGTGCTCCTTCCAGGCACAGTACAGTTCTGCCAGCAGGTCGCGATCGGCTCCGCGCAAGATCTCGGTGTCCTCCGTGGGCCCAATGGCAACCCTGATCAGCGCGAGTTCGGGATGCTCGCCTCGCCATGATCGAAGGACTTCGTCGAGTGCCGCCTTGCTGGCGTTGTATGCCGCCACTCCGGCCCTGGGACGCCCGACGTCGTGACTGGAGGCCACGAGGATCACCGAGGATCGCGACAGGTGGGGCAGGGCGGCGCGCAGCAAGTGCGATGCGCCAGCGGCGTTGACGGAGAATGCGTGCACCCAGGTAGCGATGTCGGTTTCGTGAACATGGGCGAACGGCAGGAAAGCCGCACTGAACACGACGGCATCGAGACCACCCAGAGCTGCGCTCGCCGACTCCACGGTCGCCTCGATTGCGCGGGGCTGGGAGACATCCAGCTCGTAGGCGAAGCCGTGCAGGCTGTCGGCCAAGGGCGTCAATCGGTCGATACGGCGCGCCGCCAGGGCGACGCAGGCGCCGCGGGCGCGAGCGGTGATCGCGAATGCCTCGCCGATGCCCGATGACGCGCCGACAACGAGTATCTTCATTCCGGCGAGGTCCCGGTAGCCGGCGGCCTCCCCGGGGGCTTCGAGCCGATCTGCTCCTCGTTGGTTGTCGCTCACGGCCGCGCGGTCCTTTCCGGCAATTGTGAGAGGAGTCGCATTCGATGATGAGAATCAAGATTATCACAAGCTGGGCGATAGCCGCCCTGTCGCTGCCGGGGCTCGTGGCCGGCATCAGTCAAGACCTCGAAAGTACACTCCCGGGGTCTGGCGGCATTAGACAGTAATGGACATAAGTCACTCATTGACGTTACGGTGAAATCGCAGTACCCGGAGGTCGTTGGGGTCCGGACCATAGCGGAGGATTGTTGTGAACTTGTCGTTATTACTCGACATGGCGGTTGATGGCTTCGGCGACCGGCCCGTGTTGGGCCGCAAGGGCGAAACATACACGGCCGCAGATGTTTCTGCGCTCTGTGACGTGGCAGCTGCGACACTGAAGGCCCGGGGCGCCACGGCGTTGGTGTATCTGGACGTCAACGCGCCGTGCTTCACCATCGCATTGTTCGCCGCGGCCCGCGCCGGAATTCCGCTGGTGCCGTTGAATTATCGACAGAGCAGTGACCAACTCATTGCGCTGCTGTCCAGGCATCCGGGTGCGCTCGTCATAACCTCAGTGCAGTTCGCGCACCCCTGTGCTGCTGTCGGGCTGGCGACTGTGACGCGCGAGGCCTGGCTTGCCGAGCTGGCCGGAAACCCCGTCGAGTCGTCGGACATCGCTGCGGAGGGCACTGCCGCTCCGGCCGCGATCATCTACACCAGCGGCACCACGTCAGAGCCCAAGGGTGTGGTAGTGCGCCACGAGAATCTGACCAGCTATGTGCTGGGCTCGGTTGAATTCGCCGGGGCCGACGAGGTCGAAGCCGCCCTGGTAAGCGTTCCCCCTTACCACATCGCGGGCGTCGCCAACGCCGTGACCAACCTCTACGCGGGCCGGCGAGCGGTTGTTCTCGAGCGGTTCAGCGGCGAGCAGTGGGTCGATGTGGTTCGCGCCGAGGCCATCACCCACGCGCTGGTGGTGCCTACCATGCTCGCGCACATCATGAGTGCAGAGGGCGATCGCAGCGTGCCATCGCTGCGCGCGTTGTCCTACGGTGGCGCGGCGATGCCCAGGCGCGTGATCGAACAAGCGCTCTGCGAGTGGCCGCATGTCGGTTTCGTCAACGCCTATGGCTTGACCGAAACGAGCTCGACCATTGCGGTCCTGGGTCCCGATGAGCACCGCGCCGCGATCGGGTCCTCGGATGCGCGCGTTCGGGACCGGCTCGGCTCCGCTGGGCAGGTCCTTCCCACGGTCGAGGTCGAGATCCGCGGCGCGGATGGCACGGTGCTGGCGCCCGGCGCGGTCGGCCGCATCTGGGTCCGCGGCGAACAGGTGTCCGGTGAGTATGCCGGCATGGGTTCGGTTCTTGACGCGGAGGGCTTCTTCGACACCAGGGATGAGGGTTATTTGGACTCGGACGGATTCCTCTTTGTCGGGGGAAGGGCCGACGACACGATCATCCGAGGCGGAGAGAACATCGCTCCCGCCGAGATCGAGGCCGTCATCCTCGCCCACCATGCGGTCACCGACGCCGTCGTCGTCGGTGTGTCAGACGCAGAGTGGGGACAGCGATTGGAAGCCGTGATTGTCGTGGCTCCAGAAAAGTCGGTCGACCCCGAAGAGATTCGCGAGTTCGTCAGGGCTCGGCTGCGCAGCTCGAAAACGCCTGAGCGCGTTGTCATCTGGGATGAACTGCCGCGCACCGAGACCGGGAAATTGGTGCGACGCAATGTGCTCGCACGTTTGACGCCCCAGCCCACCTAATTCGCGGGCGATCTCTGGAACGGCCGACTGCAGGGCCTTGACCGAGCTGACCGAAGGGACACACGTGCGGACAACGACGCTGGAAGGCCATGTCGCTCTCGTCACCGGAGCCGGTCGGGGCATCGGTCGCGCACACGCACTGCTGATGGCCGAACGTGGCGCGCGGGTGGTCGTCTCCGACATCGGCGTGGGTCTCGACGGCATCGGACGTGACTCCTCGGTGGCCGAGGGCGTCGCCGACGAGATTGTTCAAGCGGGCGGACACGCGGTTGCCGACACGAATGACATTTCCTCTTTTGAAGGCGCCGCGGCGGCCGTGCAAACTGCTGTGCGCGCCTTCGGCAAGGTTGACATCGTCGTCAACAATGCGGGCCTCGCCGGAGGTTCGGCAATCGCCGACATCTCCGAAGAACAGCTGGGGCGGGCGTTGGCATTACATCTATACGGTCCGATAGGTACCGCCAAGGCTGCATGGCCGATGATGAGATCCCAAGGCTGGGGCCGGATCATCAACACCGTTTCCGAAGAGGCGTTTCCCGTCAGCGCCGACGAGGATCGCGGCGGACTCGGATTGATCTACGGACCGGCGAAGGCGGCTATCTGGTCGGCCACAAGGGGTTTGGCCGCCGAAGGCCGAACCTGTGGTGTCACCGTCAACGCGATCTCACCGGGCGCATTCACCCGGATGAACGCCGAGCTGTTCGAGAATGCGCCGACAGATCTTGACCTAGATCCGGTTCACGTCGCCCGTGTGGCGGCGTGGCTTGCGTCTGACGACGCGTCCGACGTCACCGGCAGGGTCGTCCATGTCGCGGGCATTCACCGCCGGGAATACCTGATGCGCCGGCACGCCGACACCGATTTGATCAGGCGGATCAATGCGGCGCTCGCCGAATGACCATCCGATCGCGCCGGAATTTACGCGATGGGGGAGTAGCCCGTGGGGACGTCCTCGAAGATGGAGAACTTGGCCTCCAGATACTCGCCCAGGCCTTCGCGGCCACCCTCGCGCCCCAGCCCCGATTGTTTGAATCCGCCGAAGCTCACCCCGAAATCGGTACGGCAGGCGTTGTGGCCAACGGTGCCGGCGCGCAGCCGGCGCCCCACCGACCTGGCCCGGTCGACGTCGGGGGTGTATACCGATGCGTTGAGGCCGAAGACGGTGTCGTTGGCCAGTGCGATCGCGTGGTCTTCGCTGTCGGCGGGAATCACCACCAGCACCGGTCCGAAGATCTCCTCCTGCGCGATCGTCGAGCGGTTGTCTACGTCGGCGAAAAGCGTTGGCTCGATGTAGAACCCGCGATCGAGGTGTTTGGGCCGACCACCGCCGGTGACCAGGCGCTGCCCCTCGGCGATGCCTTTGGCGATGTAGCCCTCGACGCGGGCACGTTGCCGCGCACCGGCAAGGGGACCCATCTGGCTGTCCGCGGCGTATGGGTCGCCGACCTTGACTGCGGCGAAGCCGCTGGCGATCGCGTCGACGAGTTCGTCGTGGCGCTCCCTGCCGACGATGACGCGGGTCAGCGACGAGCACACCTGACCGGTGAGGAAGATCTCGTCGCCGACCAACTGGGCTGCGGCGGCGGCGAGATCCATGTCATCGAGGATGACGGCCGCCGACTTGCCGCCGAGTTCGAGCGTGCATCGAGCCACCCGCTCCGCACAGATGCCTGCGATGCGCTTACCCGTTGCCGAGGATCCGGTGAACGCGATCTTGTCGACGCGGGGATCGCGGACCAACAGCTCGGACACGGCGCGTTCGGCAGTCAGGATGTTGAGCACACCAGACGGCAGCCCTGCCGCTTGGGCGGCCTCGGCCAGCAGGTAGCCCTCACCTGGCGCTTCGGAAGCCATCTTCAGCACGATCGTGCAGCCAGCGATCAGCGCCGGTGCGATCTTCGAAGTCGAAAGGAAGAGCGGACCGTTCCACGGCACGATCGCCCCTACCACGCCCACAGGCTCGCGCGTGAGGAGTCCGAACGCGCCACCTGCGGTCGGCATGGCCGGTTCTTCGAAGGCATAGGTATCGGCCATGCCGGCGTAGAACCGGAGTCGGTTTGCGGCATCGGGAGCATCGTTGACGGCGTAAGCCATGATCATCCCGGATTCGCGGGGGAAGATCTGCAGATTGGCCTCATTGCGGGCCTCGAGCGCGTCGGCGAACGCGCACATGTACTCAGCGCGCTGTGCATGCGTCATACGAGGCCACGGGCCGTTGTCGAACGCGTCTCGCGCTGCGCTGACCGCCCTATCGATGTCCGCCGCCTGCGCCTCGGCCACTCGGAAGTAGACGTTCTCGGTGTGCGAGTCGATAACGTCGATCATCGCGTCGGACGACGGCTGCACCCAATCACCATCGATGTACAGGCGATCCGTGTTGCTTACAGGCGCCGTAGGAAGGTCCGTCGAAGTCAATCTAACCTCCGTGTGTTCGCGAGCCGATCGATGAGCGTTGAGCTACGGGGCGCTAACGGGGCGATCCTGCGGCCGGGTTCAGTAATGCTACCGAAAATCAACTTCGTGAACGCTTTTCGCGTACCCATCAGGCTCCCGAGCGTTTGTGTTCTTGTATACACTAGCCGTGTTGTGCTTGTATACGACTACTTGCACAACAGAGAGCGCTGGATTCCGCGGACGAGGTCGGTCCCTTTTCGCGAGCAGTTCGGCCCGACCGTGCAGACGATAAGTCAACCTTCGAGAGGGGACTAGCGATGGAAGCCGACGATCTGATCCTGATCAGCGTGGACGACCACATCAGCGAACCCGCTGACATGTTCGAGAACCACGTGCCGGAGAAATACAAGGAATTCGCGCCGCGTGTGGTCGCCGAAGCCAACGGAACACAGCAGTGGTACTACGGGAACATCCGCGGCCGCAACCTCGGCCTCAACGCCGTGGCAGGCAAGCCGAAAGAGATGTACAACCTCGACGCCTCGCGCTACGACGACATGCGGCCGGGCTGTTACGACGTGCACGAGCGGGTGCGCGACATGAATGCCGGTGGCACGCTCGCTGGGTTGAACTTCCCGAACTTCACCGGGTTCTCGGGCCAAGTGCTCAACCAGGGGCCCGATCGCGAGATCAACACCATCATGATCAAGGCGTACAACGACTGGCACGTCGACGAGTGGTGCGGCGCCTACCCCGGCCGCTTCATTCCGGCTGGCCTGCTCCCGCTATACGACGTCGAGGAGGCCGCCAAGGAGCTCCGCCGACTGGCAAGCAAGGGTTGTCACGCGGCGGTGTTCTCGGAGAACCCCGAGGCGCTGAACATGCCGAGCATCCACAGCGACGCATGGGATCCACTGTTTAAGGCGGCGTCCGACGAGGGCACCGTGATGTGCTGCCACCTCGGTTCCTCCTCCCGCACGCCCCAACTCACACCCGACGCCCCTCCGAACGCAGTGATGGCCGCCGCGCCGATCATGACAATGTTCACCATGCTGGATCTGATTTGGGCCGACTTCTGGGGCAAGTTCCCCGACCTGAAGTTTTCGCTCACCGAGGGTGACATCGGCTGGATCCCGTTCTTCCTCTGGAAATCCGAGCACGTCCTGGAGCGCCAGAGCGGCTGGACCAAACACAAGATGCCACCGGGCTACGACACGCCGACCGATGTCTTCAAGCGCCACATCCTGTCCTGCTTCATCAACGACCAGGTCGGGCCGCATCTGCTGGACTGGTTCAACATCGACCACGTCTTCTGGGAGTCCGACTACCCGCATTCCGACAGCGAGTGGCCGAATTCACCCGAGCAGGCGATTAGGACGCTCGGCCACCTCTCTGACGAAGTCATCAACAAGATCACGCACGAAAATGCCATCGCTGCATATCAATTCGATCCGTTCAAGTATCTCCCGAAGGAGCAGTGCACCGCGGGTGCGCTTCGGGCGCTGGCCACCGATGTCAACACCGTAACGATCGCAGGTCGGGAAGCCGATCAGCGAGACATCGACATGTGGAACAAATCCGAGTGGGCGACCAACAAGAAGAAATGAGCCGCCCATCTGAGCAACGGGGCGAAAAGGAATAGATATACGTGACGGCAGACGCTGCCTCCCAGGAGGTGTTCGATCGCTTCGACTCTGAGTGGATTGACCGCGACAACGTCGAGTTCTATCGCGGTCTCTTACGCCGGCAATTGCTCGTCAACCGTTGCGGGGACTGCACCAAGTGGTACCAACCCCCTTGGCCGACGTGCCCGTACTGCTGGTCGGCCAATGTGGTGCCGACCGAAGTGAGCGGCGCCGGTGTAATCGAAACCTTCACGCTCGCACCGAAATCCGAACACGCACTAGCGGTCATCTCGCTGGCCGAACAGGACGACTTACGGGCGTCGGGCTTGATCATCGACATTGCGCCGATAGAGCTGACGATCGGAGCAGCAGTCGAACTTGTCTGGCTGGAACGCGACGGCAAACCGGTCCCGGCCTTTCGGCCCGCATGAGAAGCGACGAGTAGATTGGGGCACCAACCGGTATGACGCGACGCTACCCAGCACGCGATCAGGTCGCCATCGTGGGCATCGGAACCACCCCCTTTTCAAGGGATTCCGGGCGCAGCGAGCTATCACTCGTAGTCGAGGCTTGCCAAAACGCCATCAAGGATGCCGGCCTGACCCGAGACGACATCGACGGCCTCTCCGGCGACATCTTTCGCAACGAGATCGTGCAAAGCGCCCTGGGAATTCCGGAGGCTGGCTGGTCGGTCAGCTGTCTGACCGCGTTCAACATCCAGATGACCAACGCCATGATGGCGGTCGCTTCGGGCGTATGCGAAACCGTCCTGGTGCACCACTCGATGTACCGGACGCCGATGTTGTCGGCGTCGGCCGCCAAGGACCCCTTTCGCAAGCGCGCCGGGACGTTCATCAGTACCCGGCGCCCGCAAAGTCATTGGCCGGACAGCATCGCCGGCGAGGCGTCGGTATACGCTCCATGGGCCCGGAAATACTTCGACACCTACAAAGCGCGCCCCGAACATCTGGGCTATATCGCCGTCAACGCCAGAAGTAACGCCCAGATGAACGACCATGCGGCGGTGCGTGATTCGCTGACGATCGACGACTACCTGAGTGCTCCGATGCTCTGGGATCCGCTACGGATGCTCGACATGGAGTTTCCGGTGGATGGTGCCGATGCCTTCGTCGTAACGACCGCCGAGCGGGCGCGGGACCTCCCGCATCGTCCGGTGCTCATCCACGCCGCGGTGGCGGGCCAGACCGATCGCACCGCCGAGGAGAACCTGCGCGACGTCGACCACTCGAGCCAAAAAGTGGTCAGCCAGCGGTTATGGGACGTCAGCGAGCTAACGATCGACGACGTCGACGTCTACTACCCTTTCGACGGATTCACCATCACCACGCTGAAGTGGATCGAAGACATCGGCTACTGCGGTCGCGGTGAGGCGGGCCAGTTCCTCGACGACCACTGGGATGGCGCGTCGGGGCGGATTGTCATCAACGGACGAGTACCGATAAATACGCACGGCGGCAACATGTCTGAGGGAGCATCACAAGGCAGCGGCCACATCCGCGAGGCGGTGCAGCAGCTTCGGGGTGATGCGGGGCAACGCCAAGTGCAGGGCGCCCGTGTGGCGCTGGCGACCCTTGGTGGCTTCTTCTTCACGCCTGGCGGTTTGATTCTGCGGGCCGCGGAATGACACTATGGCGATAACTGCGAGAATGATCATTTCCGCCGATCCACGATGCGAGAGGAATTGACGATGTCTGGGCCACTGGAAGGGCTTCGAGTCATCGACTGCACGTCGGGGATGGCCGGACCCAAGGCGGCCGGAATACTCGCGGATTACGGGGCAGACGTCATCTGGGTCGAACCGCCCGGTGGCGATCCGTTTCGCCGTGAACTCAACGTCGCCTATTCGGTGTTCAACCGAAGTAAACGCAGCATCGCCCTAGACCTCAAGGAAGCCACCGATCGGCAGACGGTGCACGAGCTGCTGGCCACCGCGGACGTCTTTATCCAGAGCTGGCGGCCGGGGGTCGCCGAGAGTCTTGGTCTGGGTTACAGCGCAGTGCATGAACGCAACCCAGCACTGGTGTACTGCTCGATATCGGGTTTCGGCGCCGAGGGGGAGCATCGCAACCTCCCGGGTTACGAGGCCCTCGTGCACGCGCTGTTGGGCACCATGGGCGACCAGGCGGGCTTTCGGGACGGGCCGATCTTCGTGGGCGTGCCGTCGGCCAGCTCGGGCGCGGCATACTTGGGTCTCATCGGTATCCTCGCGTCGTTGTACCGCCGGCAGAGCGACGGGTGGGGACGCCACGTGGAAACGTCGCTTCTCGACGGCATGATCGCCTACGTCTCGCAGAGCTGGGGCTACAGTGCACGCAATAAAGAGCGCTACCGCACCGGCGGCACCCGCTTCTACATCAAAACTCTTCGGTGCGCCGACGACGAGTACATCGGAGTGCACACTGCGGCCAGGGGCGCGTTCGATCGGCTGATGACGCTGGTCGGCATCGCCGACAGGGTGCGTCCAGTGGACGGCTCGGAGGCCAGCACGCCCTTAACGCCGGCCGAAGAGACGGCCCTAGCGGAAATACCCGATATCTTCGAAACGCAGCCACGCAAGGTATGGCTTGAGCGGTTGATCGAAGCCAATATCTGTGCAATTCCCGTACTGCGGCCGACTGAGGTGTTCGACGAACCCCAGGCCGTCCACAACGCGATGGTCGCAGAGGTCGCCGACCCGACGCTGGGGACGGTGCAGCAGATCGCACCGCCGATCAAGCACGGACGCACTCCCGCTGTTGTCGGCGCCGGGGCGCCGACCGCCGGGCAGCACACCGAGGAAATCCTGGCCGAACTGAAATCGGCGCCGCCGCCCGTGGTCGCTGAGCTTGGTCCGATCGACCAGCGACCCCTCCTGGAAGGTCTGAAAGTGCTCGACATCGGGCACTGGTTCGCCGGTCCGTACGCGTCGCGATTGCTCGCCGACCTGGGGGCGGACGTCATCAAGGTTGAGCCTCCGATTGGTGATCCAATGCGGGGTCTGGAACGTCCGTTCAGTAGCGCGCAGGCCGGCAAGCGGGCGCTCGGAGTCAACTTCACCCACCCGGAGGTCGGCGATATCCGCAACGGGTTGATCGAATGGGCGGATGTGGTGCACCACAATCTGCGGCCTGGCGTGGCCGAGCGCCTCGGGATGGGTTACGAGCAGGTAAGACATCTGAACCCCGAGGTGGTTTACCTGCACGCGACGGGCTGGGGCATCGACGGGCCCGACGTCAACAGACAGAGCCTGGCCCCGTTGATGGCGGGCTACGTTGGCGCGGACTACGAGGCCGCCGGGCTCTTCAATCCGCCGGTCGATCCCGTGGCCAACGAGGACTCCGGGGGTGGGCTTCTCGGGGCGGTCGGCGCGCTGATGGCGTTGTTCAATCGAGGACGAACCGGTCGCGGTCAGTTCCTCGACTCACCGCACTTCCACTCGGCGATGGAGGACGTGTGCCACATCGTGCGCCGGTCGTCTGACGGAAGTGTGCTGGGGGCCGGCAGTCTCGATACGTTGCAAACGGGAGTGGGCCCGCTGCACCGGCTGTATGAGACGGCTGACGGCTGGATCTGTGTGGTGGCGATCAAGGAGCAGGACATCGAGGCGTTGGGTCGAGTGCTCGACGTCGACATCCTCGGCGACCATCGATTCAGCACATCGGAACTGCGCGAGGCGAACTACTACGAACTCGAGGATGAGCTCGTCGGACGGTTCCTGTCCCGTTCCACGGCCGACCTGATCGGCGCGCTGAGCGCCGCGGGAGTACCGGTCGCCGAGCCCGTGTACGAGAACAACCGGCGTTTCATGGACGATCCGCAACAGCTTCGGCTAGGGCGGGTCGGTGAGTTCGACCATCCGCGTTACGGGAAGACACGCCAGCCCGGGGCATTGATTCGATTCGAGGGTGCGTCGGTGCCTCCGCTTCGCCGTGCTCCTGAACTGGGTGAGCACACCGACGAGGTCTTGGCGGCCCTCGGCATCGCGCCCGAGGACGTGGCTCGGCTACGGGACGCCGAGGCGATCCGATGACGGCGTCGGACATGACGAGGCAAATTGCCGAGCCGAATCTTCAGCGAGAGGAAGAACATTGAGCACCGAGACCGTAGCCGAGAAGATCTGGGTCAACTCCGGCGATGCGCACGTCCTAGAGCCGTCCGACCTGTGGAGTGAGCGGATGACGGCCGACATGGCTGCGCGCATGCCGCGCAGCGAAAAGGTCGATGAGCGCACTGAAATCCTGCACGTGGATGGCCGGTCCTTCGAGCGCAAGATCGGGCGCAACCCCACCATGACCAAGGAAGAGCTAGAGGCGGCAGGGGCCTGGGTCGAGGGATCGGCGCACCGGCAGGAGGGGATGACCTTCACCGAGATGGGTGGGTTCGACCGCCCGCCGGGCGCCTGGGACCTCGATCTGCGTTTGAAAGACCTCGATCACGAGGGCATCTGGGGCGAGATCGTCTATCCGTCGATCGGTCTGTGGAACGGTTTGATCAAGGATCCGGTGCTCTACCGCGAGGGCGTGCGGGTGCTGAACGACTGGCTCAAGGAAACCTTCATCGACAAAACCTCGCGGTCAATTCCGGCTGCGGAGATCTCGACCCGGTCGGTCGAAGATGCCGTCGCCGAGACGATCCGCGCGGCCAACCTGGGTTTCAAGGCGATCAGCTTGCCCTCCGGTCTCGACGACGACGGCATCGGCAATTGGAATTACGATGTCTGGGAACCGCTTTGGGCGACGGCTGAAGAGATCGGCATGGTGCTCGGAATCCATATCGGATCCGACGCCAAGGAGCCCGATGGCGGCTCACCCGGTTCTGTCTACCACGGTCCCGGCGGTGCGATCATCAACTGGGTCGAGACGGTGTTCGGGGGCCAGCGCGCCACCACCATGCTGGTGGCGTCCGGCGCGCTCGACCGCCACCCGAACTTGAAGGTGATTGTCTCCGAGGGTGGCGCGACCTGGGTACCGTTCATCGCCGACCGAATGGACGAGGCCTATCGACAACACGGAATCTATGTGCGGCCCAAGCTGTCTCGGCTTCCGAGCGAAATTATCTACGACCAGGTGTACGCCTCATTCCAACATGACAAATCCGCGGTGCAGGCCTATCTCGCGATGGGCTACGAGAAGGTCATGTGGGGCAGTGATTATCCGCACCTGGAGGGCACGTTCGGCCATACCCAACAGGTGATCCATCAACTGTTCGGCAACATCGACGAGAAGGCCGCGTACCAGATGACGCGCGGCAACTTCCTCGACCTGTTCCCGAGCGTCGGTGAACCGAAATTCGCGGCGTAGGCACGGTGACGATCACGAGCGGACCCGCCGCGCTTCTGAAGCACACCGATCGACTCTTCATCGGCGGCGAATGGCTCGCCCCCTCGTCGGGTGACCGGATCCAGGTAAGCGACTCGACGACCGAGGAGATCTTCCTCGAGGTGGCCGAGGCCAAGGCCGACGATATGGGGCGGGCCGTCGCGGCGGCGCGTGAGGCCTTCGACCACGGCCCCTGGCCGGGCATGACCCATGCCGAACGCGCCGTTTTCATGCGGCGCATCGCCGATGGTCTGTTGGCCCGGGGCGAGGACATAGGCCAGATCTGGCCGCGAGAAACCGGCGCATTGCACTCGATCGCGACCGCCGCGGGTCGAGACGGATTCGACATCTTCTCCTATTACGCCGGTCAGGCCGAGACATTTGCGTGGATCAAGCCGATGAAGCCGACCTTCGGCGAGTCGGGCTTGTTGATTCGCGAGCCCGTCGGCGTGGTGGGAGCCATCATCCCGTGGAACTCGCCGATGCGCTTGATCGGGTACAAGGTCGCTCCCGCACTGATCGCCGGGTGCACGGTTGTGCTGAAGGCATCGCCCGAGGCGCCCGGGGAGGCCTACGTGTTCGCCGAGGCCGTCGAGGCCGCTGGACTGCCGCCGGGTGTTGTGAACGTGGTGACGGCCGATCGTGCGGTGTCGGAGCTTCTGGTGCGCGACCCGCGTGTCGACAAAATCACCTTCACCGGCTCGACCGCGGCAGGTCGCACGATCGGGTCGATCTGCGGTGGGCGAGTGGCGCGATGCACCCTGGAACTGGGTGGGAAGTCCGCGGCGGTGATCCTCAACGACATCGACATCGCTAAAACCGCAACGCATCTCACTCGCCAGGAATGCCTGCTGTCAGGTCAGTCCTGTTCGTCACTGACGCGCGTTATCGTGCCCCGGCGACGCCACGACGAGATGGTGGAGGCCCTGGCCGAGGAGTTTCGCCGCGTCCGGGTGGGAGATCCGTTCGATCCAGCATCACAGCTGGGACCGCTGGTTTCCGAGCGCCAGCGCGCGCGCGTCGAGTACTACCTCGCCAAGGGGCGTCAAGCGGGCGCCGTGGTCGCGGCCGGAGGCGGGCGACCCGAGCACCTGCCGCGTGGCTATTACGTCGAGCCCACGGTGTTCGGCAACGTCGACAATTCTTCGACGATCGCCCAGGAAGAGATCTTCGGCCCGGTCCTCACCGTCATACCGGCGGACGACGAGGACCATGCCGTGGAACTCGCGAACGACACGATCTACGGACTCAATGCGTCGGTGTTTACCGACGACCTGGAGCGTGCGGTTGACGTCGCGGGACGGCTAAGGTCGGGAACGGTGGGCCACAACGCCTTTCGAACCGACTTCGGGATCGCCTTTGGCGGCTTCAAGCAGTCCGGCATCGGCCGCGAGGGCGGCACCGAGGGCCTGTTGCCGTTCCTGGAGACCAAAACCGTGATCCTCAAGGGTCCGTCCGCGAAATTGCCATAGCCTCATTCACGGAATCTGGTTGCCCAGCACCAAGGTGCCGGCCGCCGCGAAGTACGCGGCGACTCCGTGCGCGACGCTGATGCGAGCTCCATTGACTTGCGCCGGCGCGGTTCCACGTAACTGTCGGACGGATTCCTGGATCGCGAACATCCCGTACATCCCGGTGTGCGCGTAGGACAGGCCACCGCCGTTGGTGTTCATTGGCAGTCGTCCGCCAGGAGCGGTGTTGCCAGACGCGATGAACTGTCCGGCTTCGCCACGGCCAACGAAGCCGAGATCCTCGAGGCCGTAGATCGGGTTGTGCGCGAAGGCGTCATAGATCATCAGGTGATCGACATCGCCGTGCGTGATGTCCGCCTCCGCGAAGGCATTCGCGCTGGACACCCGGAACGCCTTCGACGTCGTCATGTCCTGCATCTGGGAGATCATCGGAGTCTCGGCAGACTCGCCAGTACCGAGCACATAGACCGGGGGATAGGCGAGATCCATGTCACGCGCCCGCTCTACGGTCGTCATGACCAGCGCGCCGCCGCCATCGGCCACCAGACAGCAATGCAGCCGGTGCATCGGCCAGGCGATCACACGAGAATCCAGTACGTCCCCGACAGTGATGGGATCACGGGCCAGAGCCCGGGGATTCATTGCCGCCCATTGTCGTTGGACGACCGGCACCGCTGCCAGCTGCTCGTGCGTCAGGCCGAAGTCCTTCATGTACCGCAGGACCCCGAGAGGGAATAAGGTCGCGGCGCCCATCGGGCCGTACGGCATCTCGAATTGAGCCCACGGCGAGGTGCGATCGAGACCGATGCCTGGGACACCTACGCCCGATCGTCCCGACTCCCCGTGGGTGATCAGGACAACCTCACACATGCCGGCCGCGAGCGCCGCGGCCGCATGGCGAACCAGCATCATGAAGGCACCGCCGCCCACGGACGTGCTGTCGATCCAGCGAGGGGTGAGTCCGAGGTAGTGGGATATCACCACGGGGCTTACCGGAGTGATGTTGACGCTGCCAGTGGTGGCGACACCGTCGATGTCGTGCGGATCTATTCCGCAGTCCGCCACAGCATTTCGCGCGGCGTCGAGATGCAAGCCGAGTACCGACATATCGGGGATCTTGCCGAGCCGGGTAGTTTCGGCGGCACCGACGATGGCGGCCACACCACGAATTCCCATCAGCGAGCGCCCGCGGGCCGGAACTGCGGAATCGATACGTCGCCTCGTCGCTCGAACGTGACTTCCAGCTGCATATCGAGAATCAGCTTCTCCGGCACGTTTTCGACCTCGACGATATTGGACAGCAAACGGGGACCCTCCTCGAGCTGCACCAGGGCGATCGCATAGGGGGCATCGAAACCCGCAGCCGGCCGGTGGCTGATGACGTACGAGTGCAAAGTGGCGCGACCGCTCACGGCGTTCCACTCGACGTCTTGAGACCAACATCGGGGGCACAGCGGCCGGGGCGGGAAGTAGAACTCGCAGCACTGCCCGCACCGCTGGAGGCGTAGCTCGCCCTCGGCGCACCCCTGCCAGAACCCTGCGGTCTCGGGGGTGGGCAGCGGTTCGAATTTGACTGTGTCAGAGGACATCGTGTTCTCCGTGGATACAGCGAGGGAAGCGCGGCTCGCTCTGTTGTGCAATCAGGACGACACCTTTCGGATCAGACCGAGTTGGTTGCTCGAGGGCACCACTCAGTATCGCCGCGAAGTTGACTCGCGGGTCGCTAGACGGGCATTATGAGTACACGTATACAAGAGTACTAGAGGACCCTGACGCACCGACGGGGTCTTGACAAGGCACCTGTTCGACAAGGGGTGAGGCACCGCGTGGCGACGATCACCGACGAAGCGCTGGCACAGTTGCGCGCGAAGGTGGGCACACCACGGCTCACCCGCGAGGAACCGACGCTCGAAGAGGCCACCAAGGACGCGATACGGCACTGGGCGCGTGCGATCGGCGACCGCGATCCACGATGGACCGACGAGGAGTGCGCGCGGAGCACTCCAGCGGGCGGAATCATCGCACCGCCGAGCATGATTTACGGCTTCTCACTTGAGGCCATCGGAGACCGAAGCGGATTGCCCGGGGTGCACTCGTTTTTCGGCGGCGCCGAACACGAGTGGTACCTACCCATCCGGCGCGGCGACCGCATCGACGTGTCGGTGAAACTGTTAGACGTCGCCATCCGGCACGGGGAGTTCGCCGGCCGCTCGGTGAAGCAAACGTCAGAAGTGCTCTTCACCAATCAGAACGGCGAAATCGTCGCGAAATCCATGCCGTGGGGCATCCGGACCGAACGAGGCGCGGGGAGCAAAGGGTCCAAGCACAAGGACCTCACGCCTGCACAGTATTCCGATGACGAGATAGCCCGTATTGCGCAGTGCTACGCCGAGGAACCGGCGAAAATCCGGGGCGCAAAGCCGCGGTACTGGG
>NZ_JBKQOI010000121.1:0-10113 GCF_052145595.1 Mycobacterium sp.
CAGCTGTCGCGGATCTTGTCGGGAATGCCCAGCTCCAGGTGCTGGGTGTGGATGAGGCCGGCCATCGTCAAGTTGTCGATGTATTCCAGGATGTAGGGCCCGAGCCCGCTGGCCAGGATCTTGGGCACCGAGGTCATGACCTGGTCGAAGTCGGCGAACGGGGCGAGCACGGTGGCGCTGTGGTCGAGTCGCGGATGGAGCTTGACGATCACCTCGGTGGCCAGGGCCAGGGTGCCTTCGGAGCCGACGATGAGCTGGGTCAGGTCGTAGCCGGTGGACACCTTGGCGATCTTGCCGCCGGTTCGGATGATCTCGCCGGTCGGCAGCACGGCCTGCAGCCCGAGCACGTTGTGGCGGGCGATCCCGTACTTGACCGCGCGCATCCCGCCGGCGTTGGTTCCGACGTTGCCGCCGACGCTGGAGGACAGCTCGCCGGGCTGGACCATGTAGCCCAGCCCGGCATCGACGGTCGCGGCGTCCAGCTCGGTCAGGGTCACCCCGGGCTGGACGACGGCGACCTGGTTGGTGGTATCGACCTCCACGACCGCGTTCATCCGCTCGAAGGAGATGACGAGCCCGTCCTTGCGGGGGATCGCCGCGCCCGACAGGCCGCTGCCGGATCCGCGGGCCGTCACCGGGACTTTGTTCTCCGAGGCGGCCTTGAGCAGCTGCGAAACCTCTTGTGCGGTGGCCGGCTTGGCGACGTAGGCCGGCTTCTGCGGCGCCGTCGTCAACACCTCGTCGTGCCAATAGTCCTCGGGGATCGCGTCGCCGGTCAGCAAGTTGTGGTTCCCGACGATGTCCGCGAACCGCGCCGTCATATCGCTCATCGGAGGCCTCGCCTTCTCAGGTGCGTGCCGATTTACTCTATAAGTTGCTGATTGCTGTGCGGCTTCGAGGCGTGAATCGGCGCGCGGCATGGCCTGAAGCTTGCACTTGTATTCGGCGCCACTCGCGCGAAAATGGCGCCATGCGCAGCGTGCAGATTAAAGACCTTCCCGGAGAGACCTATCGAGTCCTGCGGGAGCGAGCGGCGCGCGCGCACCAGTCCCTACAGGAATATCTTCGAAGTCGTCTGATCGCTTATGCGAACGAGCCCACTCAGGATGAGGTTCTCGACCGCGTCGCCGCACGCCGCGGTGGCCGGGTGTCCTTTAGGGCTGCTGTCGACCACGTTCGGGCAGAACGTGATCGTCGTTAATGCCAGCGTCTTGGCGGTAGCACTGGGCGATGACGGGACAGACGGACAGCACGCCCGGGAACGTTTAGCACCGACAGCGCCGGAACCCCATTGATGTGGCCAGAGCCCGAACGGCGGTGTGGCGGCGCTTGCCCCGAGGCTCACGAACACGACAGGGGCCCGACGGCAGGCGTTCGTGTCGATGTAACGGGTGGTTACTCCTTCGTGCTGGATGCTGGCGGTGTACCGATAGGGGAGGACAGCCGTGAGCGTCGCGATGGTCGCGCCCAGTACCATCACCGAGCAGCACGACGGAGAGACGATCCACCTGGCGTTTTCGGGACGCTTCGGGTTTGGGATCGACCAATGGGCATACCTGCCGTTCGAGGTGCCGGCGGGCGTGCAGCGAATCCGAGTCGCTACCTCGCACGACCGCTTCGCGGTGGGTGGGCCAATCCGAAACGTGTTGGATCTGGGCATTTTTGGCGCGGCAGGCCATGATTTGGGTAATGCGGCGGGATTTCGGGGCTGGTCCGGCGGGGCCCGCGACGGCTTTGTGATTTCCGGCGGTCATGCCACTCCTGGCTACCTTGCCGGCCCCATCGAGCCGGGTGTGTGGGCCGTGGCCCTCGGCCCGGTGGTCTTGAGCCCATGGGGAATGGCGTGGCAGGCGCGCGTCACCCTGGAACGCGGGCAGCCCGTTGGGGAAAGCGGCCCCGTGCTCGCATATCCGGCTGCGCCGGTCAGGCGTGCGGGCTGGTATCGCGGGGACCTGCATCTGCACACCGTGCACTCCGACGGCCAGCGCCATCCCGATGAACTGGTGACGGCCGCGCACGCCAGCGGGCTGGACTTCATCGTGTCCACCGACCACAACACCAACTCCGCCAACCGCGTGTGGCCGTCATGCCGCACCGGGGCGCTGCTGGTGATCCCCGGCGAGGAGGTCACCACCAGGCACGGGCACTGGCTCGCCGTCGGCCTGCCACCACACGCCTGGGTCGACTGGCGATACGCGCCGCGCGACGGGGTGTTCCCGCACCTCGCCGCCGAAGTCCGCGAAGCCGGCGGCCTGGTCGTCGCCGCCCATCCCGCCGCGCCGGTGCCGGGATCGTTGTGGGAGTTCGGTTTTGAGCACGTGGATGCCCTCGAGGTGTGGAACGGCCGGTGGAACCTCGACGACGAAGTTTCGCTTCGCATTTGGCAGCGGCTGCTGTGTGAAGGCCGGCGCGCCGTCGCGGTCGGTGGCAGTGACTCCCACACCCAACAGCAGCCGGTCGGTTCGCCCCAGACGGTGGTGTACGCGCGTGAACTGTCGATCCCCGCGATCGTCGACGGGCTACGCCGTGGCCGCTCGTACGTCGCCCGATCCCGGGCTGTCACAGTGGAACTCACCGCATCCTGCCGAGGCGTCGATGACGTGGCCGGCCCCGGTCAGACACTGCGGGTGCCGCCGGAGACGCCAGTCACGGTCACTGCCATGGTCACCGGGGCTGCTGGCACCAACGCCGCGCTGATCACGGCGGCGGGCTGCGTGGGGCGAGCGACGGTGCGCGGGTCGGCGCGGACCATGTTGCGATGGGAACTCGATGCGACTTCCGCGCGCTTCGCGCTGCTGGAGATACGGGAAGCACAGCGGCGCCCGCTCGGCGCGATGGTCGCGTTGACAAACCCCGTGTGGCTAGCGTGAGCAAGACCTCACCGAACAGGGATGATGGTCAAACTGTCGTGCCCGCTCGTGCAATTGGGTCAGGTGGTGCCGCGCCACCTGTCGGCGTCGCTGTCGTGGACGGCATGGTCGAGATCTTCGAGCTCATGAGCGAACCGTCCGGTGTCCCACTTGGGAAGTTCGCTTGCGCCTGCGGCGATTTGCGCTACCGGAATGAAGCGCGGGGGTCGATCGGGTTCGGATTCGCTGTGTGGTACGAGGTCCGCGACCGGGACGCCGTTTCGGGTGACTGTAAAGCGCTCACCCTGCTGCACGCGGCGCATGATCGCGCCGGTATCGTTCCGCAGTTCCCGCTGACTAACCGCTGTCGCCATGACGCCAGCGTCGCACAAAAGCGCTGGGCACCGTAGCCTCGATGACCGGTTGGCGCTTTGCAGCGCTATGCAGGTCGGGGCCGAGTGGCATGCTCGTTGCATGGCGGCCGTCCCTCAAACCGTCTACGCGCGAGACGGCGATGCTCACCTCGCGTATCAGATCGTCGGTGATCGCGGTCCGGATCTCCTCTTCGTCCCTACCGGCACGTTCCCGATCGACTTGCTGTGGGACGAGCCCACTGTCGCCCGCCACCTGCGTCGGCTGGCGTCGTTCAGCCGCCTGCTCATGACCGACCTGCTCGGGGTGGGTAGCTCGGATGCGGTGCCGATTCAGGACCGTCCGGCGATGCAGGCTTGGACGGATGGGCTCGTCGCGGTGCTCGACGCCGTTGGGTGCGAGTGTGCGTCGGTCTTCGGGATGGGGGAGTCGGCGCTTCCCGTCATGCTCCTGGCCGCAAGCCATCCCCAGCGCGTGCGCTCGCTGGTGCTCTGGAGCCCGTTCGCGCGCTTTCTGCGAGCCCCCGACTATCCGTACGGGATGCCCGAGCCGACCTTCACCCGGTATGTCGACGGCTTCGGCGACACCGTCGGGACCGGTGCTGTCGCGGATAATTTGGCGCCCAGTTGGGCCGGCGATGCGGGGAAGCGGCGTTGGTGGGCTCGCGGCGAGCGCCTGGCCGGCGGGCCCGGGTATTTCAAAGCCATCTTTGACCTCTACCTGCGCACCGACGTCCGGCCCGTGCTCGACAGCATCCAGGCGCCGACGCTGCTGCTACACCGCCGCGGTGACCGCCATGTGGCCGGCGGCCACGTCCGTTACCTCGCCGAACGCATCCCGCACGCGCGCTTGGTGGAGTTCGACGGGGACGACAACGTGTGGTTTGCCGGCGACTCCGACCGGGTGCTTGACGAGATCGAATCGTTCGTCACCGGTGCACGTGCGGCCACGCCGACGAACCGCGTGCTGTCGACCGTGTTGTTCACCGACATCGTCGGATCGACCGAACACGCGGAGGCGCTCGGCGATGAGGCCTGGACCGCGGCCCTCGACGCGCACAACGACGTCGTGAAGAGCCATGTGGCCAGCGCGCGGGGCGTAGTCGTCAAGTTCACCGGCGACGGCGCGCTTGCGACCTTCGATGGGCCGGCGCGTGCGATCAACTGCGCGTGCGCGATCCGGGACGCGGTGCAAGACCTCGGACTCGACATCCGCGCCGGCCTGCACACTGGCGAGGTGGAGATGATCGACCGCGACGTGCACGGGATCGCGGTCCACATCGCTGCGCGCATCATGGCGCTCGCGGGGCCCGGAGAGGTACTCGTGTCGGGCGCCATCCCGCCGCTGGTCCTCGGATCGAGGATCGCATTCGACGACCGCGGCAGCCACGCACTCAAGGGTGTGCGCGACCCCTGGCCGGTCCTGGCGGTGCGCGACGCGCGCACCGGCGTTATGTAAACGCCCCATGCGGGACCCCTGGTGTCGCCCAAGTCAAACCGCGCCACGGCTGCATAAGGCGCTTCAGCGTTTGCGCCGTATCCGTGACGGGTCGACGAGCCCGGACTGCACCAGGGCGTCGTCGATGAATCGCTGGATCGGGCGAGAGCGAAAGAACCCGGTGTGGCCGCCCTGGTACCAGTGGATCTCGGGCTTGCCCCAGTGCTCCCAGAGCCGGGTGACCTGCTCGCGGGGATGCACCAACCGGTCGGCGACGCCGGCGTAGATGAACCGACCCTGCATCGGCACGCGGGGGGTCAGGGCCAGCGGTGAGATCATCCGGCCGATGGGTTTGGCCAGCTTCATCGTCTGGCGCAGGCCGTGGTGGCCGCTGAGGCCGGCGTGGCGGCCGACCAGGTCGACGAGATCGACGGCGGGGATGCCGAGAATCGCGCAGGTGAGACCGTCGTCGAGGCTGGCGACCAGCGACGAGATCAAACCGCCGAGGGAGAGGCCGTTGAGCCCGATCGTGGCGTCGGGCTGCTGCGCGCGGATCCAGGACAGCAGGCGCCGGATGTCCCATACCGCCTGCGCGGTGCCGTGGACATCGTTGAGCACGTCGTCGCTGGGGAACCCGACGCCTTTCGGCAGGTCGCGCGCACGGGGGCCGTGCATGGGAAGAACGGGAAGCACGACATTGAGGCCGAGGTCGCGGTAGAGATGCCAGGCACGAAACAGCATCGGGTCGAGCGCGGCCCGTCCCATTTCGGCGCCGTGGATACAGACCAGCCAGGGTCGCGGTTCGCGGTGTCGCAGCATCAGGCCGTACTCGCGGTTGTTTCCGGTGTAGCTCAGCCACCGTTCCCGGCCCGGTTCGCCGGCATGAGGCTCATAGTCGCTATCGAAGAAGATGCGCTCGAAGGTGCGCCCCAGGTTGTCCACGGTCCTGACCGTGACGTCGGTCGGCGGTGGGGGTGGGGCGAAGAAGCCCTCGGGATTGTCGAGCCAGCCCTGGTCGCCGTAAAAGTCTTGCGCCGCAAGCACTTCACGGTCTATTCGTTCGAGTGCGGCCGGATCGGGTGCCGAGCGGAGCAAGCTAAACCCCGCCAGCACGATTTCGTCGCGGAACGCCTGCGCCGCAAGCGCGATGGTGGGCCTGGCCACCGGAATCTCGTCGGGCTGGCGGTCCAGGTAGGCGCCCCAGGAGCGGGCGTAGAAGCCTCCGGTCCGGGTGAACGGCCCCAACAGCTGCGCCAGTGGGTTGGCGCTCGCCGGGCGGCGGTGGTCGGTGTCTGGCATCTAGCCTCGCTTGGTTCCAGGGGTGAAGGTGACTGGTAGCTTGCCCAGCCCGGTCATGCTCGGGTTGCCGAGGTATTGGTGGACGTTTTGGACGTCGACTTGGTAGTCGGGGATGCGGTCGAGCACGGCCCTGACCATCACCTCGGACATCAAGCGCGCCAGGTGGGAGCCGATGCAGCGGTGCGGCCCGAGCCCAAAGGCGAGGTGGCGGTTGGGCGTTCGATCCAGGATGATTTCGTCGGGCCGATCGAACTCGTGCTCGTCGTGGTTCGCGGACAGCCAGCTGATGACGACGCGGTCGTTCTTTCGGAGGCGTTGGCCGTTGAGCTCGACGTCGTGGGTCACGGTGCGGCTCAGGGTTTGGTTGACCGAGAAGTAGCGCAGGAATTCGTCGGTGGCGGTGCGGTAGAGCTCCGGGCGGTCGATGAGTTGTTGCCGCAGTTCCGGGTGGGTGCCCAGGTGCAGCAGGGTCAGCGCGGTCTGCGACGTCGTGGTGTCCACGCCGCCGCCGATGAGATTCCACAGAATGTTGAGCAGCTGTTCGTCGGTGAGACGTTTGCCGTCGAATTCGAACTGGATGAGGAAGCTGGTCAGGTCGTCTTCCGGCGTGGCCCGCCAGGTGGCCGCGTACTCGAGAACGCCCTGCATCATTCCGGGGACTTTGGTGATGGCTTGTATGTACTCGGGGCTGTCTTGAGGGACGGCCATGACGGAGTGGAAGAGGTTGGCGTAAAGGTGCCAGTTGTCGTAAGGCAGGCCCATCAACTTCATGGTGAGGATGGCCGGAACCGGGCTGGCGTAGTCGAGCACGAGGTCCATCTGCCCGTCGGTTATGCGTTTATCGAGGAAGTCATGTGCCAGTTGTTCCATGAACGGCTTTAGCTTCTGGACCGCGCCAGGGGAGAAGAACGGGGCCAGGGCATGCCTTAGGGCCTGGTGGTAGGGCCCGTCGACCTCTCCGATGCCGAGGGCCGGCTGGCCTTCGGGACGCGGGACGCCCATCTCGCCTTGGTAGTCGACGCCGTTGGCGGCGTTCGGTTCGTATTTGTGGGCGAAGGTGGCGTCGTCTCGGGCGGTTTGGCTGACCGCTTCGTAGCTGCTGAGGAACCAGAAGCCGCCGTAGTTCTCGTTCCAGGCGACGGGGCACTTACCTCGGAGGTCGGCGTTGATGGCCAGTTCGTTGAGGTTGAATTCGTCGGAGTGGTGGTCGAAGTCGACAACTGTGTCGGCGCTGACGACTGGGCGTGTGGCCATCAAAAAGCCCTCCAAAACAACGAGCCTGGCTTATCGAGCGGTTGGTGCCGCTTACTAAGCTATCTTTGTATTATTACGCTTTTGACTTCGCGGAGATAGCGCCATCGATGACTGGTCGGTACGGACCATGATCGGTGCGCCCTGACTCGCTACGGAAGGTCGTAATGGCTAGTCATCGAACGGTTTTCAACCACGTCGGCTTGTGCGTCGCGGATCGTGAGCGGTCACGCCGCTTCTACGAGGGTCTGCTCGGGTTCGAGTTCTGGTGGGAAATCGAACCGCCCGACGATCCTACCGCTCAGCTTGTGCAACTTCCCGAGCCGCTCGGGGTGCATGCGACCTATTTGGTGCGGGATGGCTTTGTGCTCGAACTCCTCGATTACTCGAAGCGGCAAGTTCACGCTGGACCGGAACGCGTGATGGATCAGATGGGGCTGACGCACGTCTCGTTTTCAGTGTCAGATCTTGCCGGCGTGCTGGAGAAGGTTGCGGAGTTCGGGGGAGCGGTGGTCGAAGCGACGGTGTCTGCGCTGTCGGCGATGATTCGAGACCCTGATGGGCAGCTGCTGGAACTGCTTCCGGATGGTTGGCTCGCGGCTTTGCCGCCTCGGCCTTAGTGGGGTGCCGGGGTTCAGTCGGCGGTGAGACGGGTAGCCAGGCCGGCATGAAGGAGTGGCATTGCCGACTCGCGCACGACCGCTAGATCGCAGGTCTAGCCCGCAACTCGAGTCCGCACAGGCCATTACATAGTCTTGTGCGGCTGTAGAAGAAATGTAACAGTGGCGAGATGCCGGATACGCATGTGGTCGCCAACCAGGTTCCGCCGCTGGCGGACCATAACCCCGCGACGTCGCCTGTGCTCATCGAAGCACTGATCCGCGAGGGCGGGCAGTGGGGCCTCGACGAGGTCACCGAACTCGGCGCAATCTCGGGCAGCGCGCAGGCTCAGCGCTGGGGAGAGCTGGCCGCCCGTAACCGCCCGATCCTGCACACGCACGACCGTTACGGCCACCGCATCGACGAGATCGAATTCGACCCGGCCTATCACGAGCTGATGCGCACGGCGATCGCACACGGCCTGCACGCAGCCCCGTGGGCCGACGACCGGCCGGGCGCCCACGTCGTGCGCGCGGCGAAGATGGTGGTCTGGACCCCTGAGCCCGGTCACGTGTGCCCGATCTCGGCGACCTACGCCGTCGTTCCCGCGCTGCGCCACAACGCCGACCTCGCGAAGGTCTACGAGCCGTTGCTGACCAGCCGCGAATACGACCCCGAACTCAAGCCGGCTACCACCAAGGTCGGCATCACTTCGAGCATGTCGATGACCGAGAAGCAGGGCGGCTCAGATGTGCGGGCCGGCACCACCCAGGCCACGCCCAACGCCGACGGCAGCTACACCCTGGTCGGGCACAAGTGGTTCACCTCGGCAACGATGTCTGACATCTTCCTGGTGCTGGCCCAGGCCCCGGGCGGGTTGTCCTGCTTCCTGCTGCCGCGAGTGCTGCCCGACGGCAGCCGCAACCGGATGTTCCTGCAGCGGCTGAAGAACAAGCTCGGCAATCACGCCAACGCGTCCAGTGAGATCGAATACGACGGCGCCACGGTGTGGCTCGTGGGCCAGGAAGGGCGCGGCGTGCCCACCATCATCGAGATGGTCAACCTCACCAGACTGGACTGCACGCTGGTCAGCGCCGCCAGCATGCACACCGGGCTGACCCGCGCCATCCATCACGCCCAGCATCGAAAGGCGTTCGGCGCCTACCTGATCGACCAGCCGCTGATGCGCAACGTGCTGGCCGATCTGGCCGTGGAAGCCGAAGCCGCCACCATCGTGGCGATGCGGATGGCCGGCGCCACCGACGCTGTCGTCCGCGGCGACGAGCGGGAGACGCTACTGCGCCGGATCGGGCTGGCCGCCAGCAAGTACTGGGTATGCAAGCGCGCCGTCGCGCACGCCGCCGAAGCCCTGGAATGCCTGGGCGGCAACGGCTACGTCGAGGATTCGGGCATGCCGAGGCTGTATCGCGAAGCCCCGCTGATGGGCATCTGGGAAGGGTCGGGCAACGTCAGCGCGTTGGACACCTTGCGCGCCATGGCAACTCGGCCGGCGTGCGTCGAGGTGCTCTTCGACGAACTGGCTACCACCGCCGGCCACGACGCGCGGCTGGACGCTCACGTCGCAGCGCTGCGAGCCGCGCTGCAGGATCTGGAGACCACCCGGTACCGAGCCCGCAAGATCGCCGAGGACATCAGCCTCGCATTGCAGGGCTCGCTGCTGGTGCGCCACGGCCACCCCGCGGTCGCCGAGGCGTTCCTGGCCACCCGGATGGGCGGGCAATGGGGAGGGGCGTTCGGCACGCTGCCGACGGGACTGGATCTCGCTCCCATCCTCGAGCGCGCCATGGTCAAGGGATGATCTAATCGGCGCAGCGGGCCTGGCTTTCCCGGTACGAACCCGGTGTGCCGCATAGAACCACCGAGCACCAACCGGCTCGCGATCGGCAGCACTACGGACGCAGGACGATTTTGCCCCTGGTGTGGCGCCGTTCCAGGGTGCGGTAGGCGCGCTGAACCTCGTCGAGTGGAATAACTTCGGCGATCGGCACTTCCAATTGGTCGGCGGCGATTAGTGCGGCGAGCTCGGCCAGCACCGCGGCGTCGGCGGCGTCCTGATTGCCGACGAACATGACCCCAAATCGCTCCAGCGCCGGAAAGTCGATGACCGTGTCGATGCGCTGCGGCGCGATGCCCAGCTCGGTCACGGCTAATTCGACGTAGCCGCCGCCAAAGAAGTCCAACAACGCGTCGACCCGGCCGTCAGGTGCCGCCGCCCGCAGCCTGTCCGCGAGGCCACCGCCGTAATTGACGGGGATCACGCCGTGCGCAGCCAGCCACTCGTCGT
>NZ_JBKQOI010000122.1:0-4471 GCF_052145595.1 Mycobacterium sp.
TGTGGGACAGCCCCCGCCAGCGGGAAGCCTACGACTGGGTCACCATCGAGTTCGCCAATCTCCGCGCCGCGTTTCGGTGGGCCGCCGACCACGGCGACCTCGACGCCGCCGCCGCCATCGCCACCTATGCGGGGTTGCTCGGCTATCTGGTCCACAATTATGAACCGATAGCCTGGGCTGAAGAGCTGATCGAGCCCGCCCGCGCGGTCGACCACCCCCGGCTGGCGACCCTGTATGTGATTGCGTCGCGGTGCTTCACGACCGGACGGATCGAGGCGGCTGTCGGCTATTGCGACGCCGGGCAGATCGTTGTCGGCAGGAGCCGCGATGCGCTGCCGTACGGCATCGAGGGCGTGCTTGGAGTTGTATACCTAACCATCGGGCAGCCCGAGCGGTTGGCCGAGTTGTGCCGCGCCCAGCTCGCACGCCGCCGCGACAACGATGTGCACCTCCGGGCATGGCTGGTTAGCGCCCTTGCATTGGCCGGTTCCGGTGGGGAGGCGATGGATTCCGCGGATGGCCTGATCGAGGCCGCGGAGGCAACAGGCAACCCGCACTTGCTCGCCTTGGCGCTCGGTACCTACGGTTTGGCTTTCCGCGACGCGGACCCCGTCGGGGCGCTTAACGCGGCCGGCCGGGGTCTGGTGATCGCTCAAGACAGCGGCAACCGCACCATCGCGTCAACCCTGGCGAACACTCTGGCACGACTTGAGGCCGAACACGGCGACCCGGTGGCCGCGCTCGATCACCTCACTCTGGCGATCCGCAACTACCACAATGCGGGCGACACCACGACGATCCGCGTCCCGCTGGCCGTCCTCGCCGCTCTTTTCGACCGGCTCGGACGCTACGAACCTGCGGCCACCATCGCCGGGTTCGCGGTCGGTGCCATGACTGAGCGGGCTTTCCCTGAATTCACCGCCGCGATCGCCCACCTCCGCGACATCCTCGGCGCGGCGACCTACGAATCGCTCGCCCACAAGGGTGAAACGATGACCACCGCCGCCATCGCGACCTACGCCTACGACCAAATCGACCAGGTCCGAACAGAGCTGAACGCGGTCTCGAAATGGACGAGTTTCGAGGGTCTCAAAAGTCGCTCGCAGCGCTAGGGCGTAACCACCCAGCCCAGGTAGGCCACCCCGGCCGCGTGGACGATGACATCGGCGTCGGTCGGGGTGATGGTGCTGTTGGCGTTGGTGCGGATGTAGTTGCTCTCGGAATCCGGTTCGACGCCACTAACGAGGTCATTGGCTATCGCCCTGCCGACCCTAGCCTCAGCAGCGGGACCATCGGCGTCGACAGCGGCTGTGGCCGAGGGTGCCAAAGCTAGCCCTATAGCACCGGCATTACAGGCGATCCAGCCGACTATGCGAAATCCTTGGAATCAGTCATGGCCTGCGCGGTCTGCTGGGTGCGACATCCCCTCTCCGGCGCTTAGGATCCCTGTATGAGAAGGGCTTTCGTCGTTACATTCGCGGTCGGGTTGATCGTCGCACTGTTCGGTCTGATCTGGGCGCTCCAGGGATTCGGAGTGCTTGGTGGTAGCCCGATGAGCAACACCACGACCTGGTCGATCATTGGTCCGATCACGGTGCTGATCGGCATCGTGATTGCGGTATTCAGTTGGCGGAAACTCTCTTCGAAATAGTGCTGCAATAGTGCGTCATGTCTGCGCCACGGTGAAGTCCACCGTGTGCCAGCCGGTGGCGCCGTCGGGGACGGTACCAACGTGATCTGCGGTTTGGGTAGCCCCGGTGTTGTCGGTGGCGCGCACGGTAATCGTGTGTTTCCCAGGGCTTTTCGCCTGCCAGGGCAAGCTCCACAACCGCCACGTCTCGTTGGAATAGCTCGCGCCCAGTTCAGCGGGCTGCCACACGCCATCGTCGATGCGGACCTCCACGAGCCGCACGCCACGATTCTGTGCCCACGCGACACCGCCAAACACCACGGGCCCCATCGGGACCTTCTGACCACCTTTCGGCACGTCGATGCGCGACTCGGTCTTGATGGGTGCACGCGGTGCCCAGCCTTGCCGGGTCCAGTAGGCCTCTGTTCTGTCAAAGCGGGTCAGCTCCATCTCGACGACCCACTTGGTGGCCGACACGTACCCGTAGAGACCAGGTACTACCAGCCGGGCGGGGTAGCCATGCTCGATCGGCAGCGGCTGACCGTTCAGGCCGACCGCCAGGAGCGCGTCGCGGCCATCGGTGAGTGCCTCTACTGGCGTGCCGGCGGTGAACCCGTCGATCGATGTCGAGAGCACCATATCGGCGTCCGCGCGCACACGAGCGGCCGCCAGCAGATCGGCCACCCGGTAGCCTGTCCAGACGCCCGTCGAAATCAGGTTTCCCCCAACGGGATTCGACACGCAGGTCAACGTCGTCACCATTTCGACGACGTCGAAGTGGGCGAGGTCGTCGAAGCGGTAGGTGGCTTCGCGGTCCACCATGCCGTGGATGCGCAGCCGCCAGTCGCCGTGGCTGAGTTGGGGAACACTGAGTGCGGTGTCCACCCGGTAAAAGTCGGCGCTGGCGGTGACAAAGCTCGGTAGCGCAACGCCGTTCGGTTGCACATCAGCAGGTATTGGTGGCGCCGATGTGCGCGGACTGGGAAGTGTGAAGCTGTTGCGGTCAGCGGCCACCGAATGCACCAACCGTGTGATGACCGCACCCACCACGCCGCTCACTACTCCGAATCCGAGTAGCCCGAAGATGACCAACGTGCGCCTGCCGGCATCCGGCTCATCGTGGTCGGCTCCGTCTTCCGGGTCTTCCAGGCCGGGCCAGAACCGGCGGGTGAGCAAGCGTAGGGCCGCCACGCCGCAGACGGCGCCCGCGACGGTGGGGATCGTGTCGAGCGCTGTCGCACCCTGCCGCGACAACACTGCGATGCATCCGAGGACGCCCGCCGCGGCGATTGCGGCGCTGCCGAGCGGGCGGCGCTGAGTCTCGAGGCTCCCGGCGATCGCCGCGATCGTGGCGATCGCCACGAGAACGAGGATGGCCAGGAAGAGTTTGTCCAGAGTGCCGAGGGTCTGAATCGCCCACTCTTTGATGGGCCCCGGTGTCAGGTCGACGACCACTGAGCCGATCGCAGCACGCGCATCGGCCCGCGCACCGAACGGGATGTCCACCAGCTGGGCTACCCCGAGCGAGACGGACGCGGCGGCGACCCCGGCGATCATCCGCTCATTCGACGAGGCGACAGCCATCGGAGCTACTGTACTCGCGTTCCCCGCGTTCCCATTGGGGACCGCAAATACCTTGCCGTGCAGGCGAACCGGCGACATCGGCATCCGTCGACCCGCGGCACGGTACTGGCGATCGGGTTCACCGTGCGAACCGTTTGGTCAGGCCGCTTGCAATATGGCGGTCGCGACGGCCAGTCCAAGGCCGATCACCGCTGGCGCTATATCAGCGGCCTTGTCGGCTGCGCGGACGTGAAAAATGATGGCTCCCAACAACAGCAAAGCCAGCCCGACGGCGGCAGCCACGCCGATCGGCGCCCACGCCAGACCCGCCAACACACCGGCGACGCCGGCCAGCTCGAGTAGCCCGATCACGCGCCATTGTGTCGGCTTGACGCCGAGGTGGTCCCTGATTGCCAGCGATTGCCGGACCCCGACTAGCTTGATCAGGCTGGAAAACGTAAAAAGCGCTGCGAGCAAGGCCGTCACGATTACCTCGGCAATCATCACCACACAGTAATGCGCGCCGGTCGCCGCAGGAAGGATGCGATCGTCCTGATGTGCAATTTCCTGTTGTGAGGTGAGCAGCTGACACAGACCCACGTTGCCCGAAACCACAAACGGCCGCCCCCTGCGACCGGCCCGCGACTGCGCACTACGGGTCGGAAGATGACTGCGGCTATCAAGGTCGTCTCAAATGTGACGAGATATGAGAGTGACGTGGGCTTGTGTGACATCCTGTGCGGGTGTCCTCTGGGCACCCGGCTTCGGGCGTAGTGACGTTTTTGTTCACCGATATTGAGGGTTCGACCCGTCGGTGGGAGACCGACGCGGACGCGATGCGGGTGGCGCTGGCCGCCCATGACGAGGTGTTGCGCACGGCGATCGGGGCGTACGGGGGCTGGCTGTTCAAGCACACCGGTGACGGGGTGTGTGCCGCGTTCGCGTCACCCCGATCCGCCGTCGATGCCGCGGTGGCCGCGCAGCTGCAGCTGGAGTTGCCGGTGCGGATGGGGATCTCGACCGGCGAGGCAGAGTTGCGGGGGGCCGACTATTTCGGTGCGGTGCTCAATCGAGCCGCGCGGGTGATGGCCGCCGGGCACGGCGGGCAGATCCTGGTGGCCGATTCGACCGCGGGTCTGCTCAGCGGCGTCGATCTGGTGGATTTGGGGCCGCGGCGGTTGCGGGATCTGCCGACCCCGGTCGGCGTGTTTCAGGTCCGAGCAGAGGGTCTGCACACGGACTTTCCGTCGTTGCGGGCGCTGGATGCGGGTCCGGGGA
>NZ_JBKQOI010000123.1:0-45555 GCF_052145595.1 Mycobacterium sp.
CGCGTCTACCGTCTCTGTCATATTTGTCGAACGGACACGTCGACGAGGGGATCCGGTGGGTTCTGCGGTAGATGACATCGACTTCGACGATCTGACATCGCCCAAGCTGACCGATGTCCAGCGTCAGGTTCTGGAATTCACCGAGGCCAGACACGTCGACTTCGACATCGACCGGATGCTCGCCGAAGCGATCGACCAGGCTTCCGTGGGAGCCGACCTGGACGTCGCCGACGGGTTCAGAGAACGGCTGGCCACGCATGTGGCCGCGATCGAAGCCGACGACGGCCTGACCCAGCTCACTCGCGCGTCCCTGCGGCAACGCGTGGTTCGCCTGCTGCGGAACCGGCTGTCGTTAACCGACCTCGTCAAGCGGTATCCGGAAATCGAGTCCATCCCGATCGAGAAGCCCTTCATCGTCGTCGGGATGCCGCGATCCGGCACCACCCATCTGGCGAACCTCATTGCCGCCGATCCACGCCGGCGCGCGCTGCCGTACTGGGAGAGCCAGGACCCAATACCCGCCCGCGGCCAAGGACCCGACATTTTCGGAGTCGATCCGCGCTACGCGCGGGCCAAGTCCGAGCACGACGCGCTGATGGCCAGCGCCCCCGTGGTGGCCGCCATGCACGACCGGTTCCCTGAGGCGATCGAGGAGGAGGTCGAGCTGCTCGACCTCGATCTGGCCGCATACGTGCTGGAATGGCATGCGCACGTGCCCGATTGGCGTGACTACTACTTCGGCCTCGACCAAGAACGGCACTACGCCTACCTGAAGAAAGTGTTGCAGGCGTTGACATTTCTGCGCGGCCCACAGACCTGGGTCCTGAAAAGCCCGCAGCACTGTGAGCAGCTCGGCCCGCTGATGGCGACCTTCCCCGACGCCACGGTGGCTTTCACGCACCGCGACCCCGTGGCGGTGATCCAGTCGGCGATCACGATGATGGCCTACTCGGATCGGCTGCGCCGGACGAGCATCGATCCCGGCTGGTTGCTGGACTACTGGAGCGACCGCGTGCACCGGCTACTCAGCGCGTGCGTGCACGACCGTGACCTCGTTCCGGCCGAACGCAGCATCGATGTCAGCTTCCACCAGCTCAACGGCAACGAAATGCCGCTGCTGGAAGAGCTTTACCGGCGGGGCGAAGTGGAATTGACACCGAAGGCGCGCGGACGCTTCCAGCGTTACCTGGACAGCAATCCGCGCGGTAAGCATGGCCGCATCCGCTACGACCTGCAACGGCACTTCGGCATCTCGGCCGACGAACTTCGCGGGCGCTTCGACTTCTACCTCGACAGGTTCGACGTCCGTCCCGAGACATAGCCCAGCCGATGAGATGAAAGAGACGTCAACGATGACTAGCGATGCGCGAGGGTTCGAACCGGTCTATCGCAGCAGGCCGGGCGCCGATGCCATGCGTCCGGCGGCTGCGGAAAAGGCCGATCAGGTCGCCCCGGGACTGTGGTGCTCGCCGGGTCTGTCGAATGCCTACCTGCTGACCACCGGTGCGGGCCGGGTCATCATCAACACCGGGATGGGGTTCGAAGGTCCGGTGCACCGCGCCAACTTCGACGCTGTCGACTCTTCGCCGGTGCGCTACATCATTTTCACGCAGGGCCACGTGGACCACGTCGGCGGGTTGGACAGCGTTCGCGATCCCGATACTGCGGTGGTGGCACAAGCGAACTGGACCGCATGGCGGGACGACAACGAACGCCTCATCCCCTACCGTGCCAGCCGCAGCGCGTTCGCCTTCAAAGACACCCTGGCGACGGGTATCCAGGCCATTCAACGGCGTCTCGGTACCACGCGACTGCCCGGCCAGAGCGTTCCCGTCGTCGATCTCGACTTCGAGGACACCCTGACCTTGGAGGTTGGTGGCCGGCGGATGGAGCTGATCTCCGTCCCGGGTGGGGAAACCACGGATTCGCTGGTGGTGTGGCTGCCGGAGGACCGAATTTGCCTGTGCGGAAATACCTTTGGTCCGATTTTCGGGCATATTCCCAACCTCGTCACCATGCGCGGCGACCGATATCGTGATGCCCTGATGACCATCGCGTCAGTGGAGCGGGTCCGCGATCTGCGGCCCGAACTCCTGGTGACCGGTCACTTCGAGCCGATTGCCGGCGCCGAGCGCATCAATGCCGAGTTGACCCGGTTGCGGGACGCGATCCGCTACGTCCACGACCAGACCGTCGCCGGGATGAACGCGGGTAAGGATGTCGGGACCCTGATGCGCGAGATCACCCTGCCCGCGGAATACGAAGTGGGCCAGGGCTACGGAAAGGTCGACTGGGACGTGCGGGCCGTATGGGAAAACTACTCGGGCTGGTTCCACCACCGTTCGACCACCGAGCTCTATCTGGTCGGGTTCGACGCCGTCACTGCCGACGTAGTCGAACTGGCCGGCGCGGACGCACTGGTGGATCGGGCGCGGGCACACCTCAGCGCCGGTCGTCCAGTGCAGGCCATTCACCTTGCTGAGCTCGTGCCCGCAGACCACGCGGGGGCGCGCGACGTGCTGCGGGAAGCCCATGAAAAACTTCTGGCCGACAGTACGAACTTCTGGGAAAGTGCTTGGCTCAGGCACCAACTTGCGAGGAACTCATGACGGCGCGGGTCAACTTCGACTTCACCGGGACCGCGGTACTGATCACCGGGGGCACCAGCGGGATCGGGCATGCCATCGCGGTGTTGTTTCGAGACGCCGGGGCCGAGGTCACCATCACTGGAACCAAGCCGACCGCGACTGACTACGACGCCGACCTGTCCGGCATGGCCTATCACCAGTTACAGATCACCGAACACGACTCGGTGGACGCGCTGGCGCAGAGCTTTACCCGCCTCGACGTGCTCGTCAACAACGCAGGCGCGAATTTCCCCGGGGGCCTTGACGAGTCGAAGCCGGAGGGGTTCGACGCATCGGTGGCGCTCAACCTGACCGGTCCGTACCGGCTGACCGTCGGACTCTACCGAGCGTTGAAGGCGTCGACCGCGCTCGGAGGCGCCAGCGTGGTCAATCTGGCGTCGATGTCCGCGCTGCGAGCCGTCCCCCTAGTCCCCGGTTACGGCGCCGCGAAGGCCGGGATCGTTTGCATCACCAGGAACCTCGCCGTCAAATGGGCCGGCAAAGGAATCCGGGTGAACGCGGTCGCGCCGGGCGCGATCGACACGCCGATGACCGCACCCATGCACGGCGCCGCCGAGCTGGTGGAATCCGAGTTGGCGCATATACCGCTGCGCCGCTTCGGATCCGTTGGGGAAATCGCTCCAACGGTGGCCTTTTTGTGCACCGAGCAGAGTGCCTACACCAGCGGCGCAGTCTTCGTCGTCGACGGCGCGTCGGACTGCGTCTGAAATCACGAGAGGACACCGACCATGGCATTCGCGTTGCGGCCCGAGGACTTCTACCACACCGGCATCATCGTGCCCGACCTCGATGCCGCGATGGCTCGGCTAAGGGCGCTGGCCGGCTACCGGTGGATCAAACCGCTGACCTATACCCTGCCCTTCCGCACCACGACCGGGACTCGCGAACTCACCTCGACATTCGTCTACTCCAAACAAAGTCCGCACGTCGAACTGATTCAGGAAGTCCCCGGAAGTCCGTGGACGGCGGCACCCGGCAACTCCATCCATCACCTCGGCTACTTCACCGACAACCTGGCCGACACCGCAAAAATGCTGGAGGACAACGGCTTCACTTTCGAAGCCACCGCCGACGTCTCCCCACCGAATCTCGCGCTGTTCGCCTATTACGTCGACGCGTTCGGTACCCGCATCGAGATCGTCGACCGCGCACTGTTTCCCGATTTTCCCGCGTTCCTGCAGTCGGCGGGTGAAGCCTGACGGGAGTCAGACATGTTACTGACGGTGCTGCGCTTCAACTTCGCCTCCCCGCAGGGCGAACCGCGCACCCAGAGCGAGTTGATCCGTGCCGCGCTCGAGCTGGCGCAGTGGGGTGAGTCTCACGGCATCACCTCGGTGAGTGTCGACGAGCACCACGCGACGGGGCACGGGTGGAGCTGCAACCCGATCATGGCCGCGGCAATGTTCCTGGCGCGAACCACGACGCTGATTGCGAGCGTGGACTGTGCGCTCGGACCGCTGTGGAATCCGGTCCGGCTCTCCGAGGACATCGCGCTCGTCGACAACATGAGCCGAGGTCGGCTGCACACCACGGTGGGTCTGGGCTACCGAACTGTCGAATATGACTCGCTCGGAGTCGATTTCGGCAAGCGGGGCAAGCTGATGGACGGCCTGATCGAGCGAATGCTGTCGGTCTGGTCCGGCGCTGACCCGGACGCGGGAGTCTGCACCGGTACGTGGACCCGGCCACATCCACCGCTCTACGTCGGCGGCGGCTCTCGCGCCACCGCACGGCGCGCCGCACGTTTCAAACTGCCGCTCAGCCTGGCCGACCACCTGCCCGATATCGCCGCCTACTATCGCGAGTTGTGTTCCGATGCCGGAATCAAGCCACTCATCCTCATGCCCGGCCCGATCAATCGCGGGATGATCTTTCTGCACGAGGATCCGGACCGGGCGTGGGCAGAACTTGGTGATTACATCCTCTGGGAGGCGGTCACGTACGGCGGATGGTCAACCGAGGAGCGTTCCCTCATGCACCTGCCCGGAGTGCAAACCCTGGAGGATGTCAAGGCGTCGGGACGATACCGATTCCTGACTCCCGACCAGCTCATCGCTGAAGTCCGGGACTCTGACAACTATGGACCGCTGGTGATGCACCCGCTGGTCGGTGGCATGCCCGCCGACGAAGCGTGGAAGTCCGTCCAATTGCTGACCGACAAAGTCCTGCCCGCGCTCACCTGACTCGTCCGTCACGGCACTTGGGTCGAGTACAGCCAGGCGTCCCATAGCGGTCGCAGCGACTCGTCGGAGTAGTTTGCGGCCAGGCCAGTGAAATCGTCGGTGACGACGGTGCAATGGCGATATCGTCCCGTCCAATCCTTAAGCAAAGCAAAGAATTTCTCGTCGCCCAGCCGCCCGCGCAGCGCGTGCAGGGTCAACGCTCCGCGCTTGTACACGCGGTCGTCGAACATGTCACGCGGTCCCGGATCGGCCAGCAGCAGGTCTTGCGGTTTCTCCCGCAGCTGTGCGTGGTAGCGGCAGGCCAGATCGTCGGCGCTGGGACCGCCGCCGTGTTCCGACCACAACCATTCCGCGTAGCAGGCGAATCCCTCGTGCAGCCAGATGTCGCGCCACCATCGCGCGGTCACCGAGTTGCCGAACCACTGGTGCGCCAGCTCGTGGGCGATCAGCCGTTCGCTGGCCCGCGTACCGTCGCAGTGATTGGCGCCGAAGATCGAAATCCCCTGGGCTTCAAGCGGTATCTCCAGCGGGTCGTCGGTGACAACGACCGTGTACCCGTTCGCCAGCGGATACGGTCCGAACAGCTCGACGAACAGTTTCATGATCTCGGGCTGGCGGGCGAAATCGTGGTCGAATTCGCTGCGCAGCCGCTCGGGCAATGCCGCCTGTATCGGCACCGGCGTCCGCGCCAACCGGGTCATCTCGTAGCTGCCGATCTGCAGGGTGACAAGGTAGGTCGACGTCGGCTCGGGTTGTTCATAGGTCCACACCGTCTGCGAGGCCCGTACCCGGCGCGACACCAGCTTTCCGTTGGCGACCACCCGGTACCGGCTTTCGGTGCTGACCTGGATGCGGAAGGCGGCCTTGGCGCTGGGGTGGTCGTTGCAGGGGAACCACGATGCGGCGCCGTTGGGTTGGCCGGCGACCAGCACGCCATCGGTCAGTTCCTCGAACCCGACGTCACCCCATAGGGAACGCAGCGGTCTCGGCGAACCGCCGTAGCGCACGGCGATCGACAATGCGGCGCCGGTCGCCAGCTTCGATGTCAGCCTGATACTCAATTTGCCGCCGCGACAGGCGAAGTGGGCCGGGCGTTTGCCGTTCACGTACACCTTCGACACAGTCAGCGCACTGGACAGGTCAAGCGTGAGCTGCTGCAACTCGGTCAGCGTCACAGCGGTGATCGTCGCCCATCCGGACAGCCGGTTGATCGAGACCTTGTACTCCAGATCCAGCTCGTAGCGCGACACCTGGTAGCCGGGGTTGCCGTTTTTGGGCAGATAGTCATCGAGCACTGCGGGCGCGGATTTGTTGAGTGCCTTCTTGGCAGAAGCTTTCACGCGGCGGTGTCCTGGACGCCGCGGTCGGGCGGGTTCTTGCCTCGACCCTTCTTGCGGCCGACGTGCTTGGTGTTCCAAGGCCTGATCGGGTTGCCCTGCCAGCGTGTGGATCCCGGCACCTGGTCGCCGCGCACCACCAGCGATGCGGGGCCGACGGTAGCGCCGGAACCCAGCCGGGCCGCCGGCAGCGCAACGCAATGCGGCCCAAGGGTCGCGCCGGGTTCCAGCACGACGGTGTCCATGCGCATGATCCGGTCGTGGAACAGGTGCGTCTGCACCACGCAGCCACGGTTGACGGTACAGCCATCGCCCAGCGTGACGAGGTCCGCCTCGGGGAGCCAATAGGTTTCACACCACGTGCCGCGCCCGACGTGGGCACCCAGCGCACGCAGCCACAGATTCATGACCGGCGTGCCGCTGGCCGCGCGGGCGAACCACGGCGCCGCGACGGTTTCGACGAACGTATCGGACAGCTCGTTGCGCCATACGAAGGACGACCACAGCGGATACTCGCTGGCCCTGATCCGGCCGACCACAAGCCATTTCGCGGCGACCGTGACAACACCCGCGATCGCGCCCGCCGCCAGCAGCACCAGCCCGCCGCACAGCGCCGCCGACCAGACGCCGAATATCCTTGCCAGCGCCTGCAATGCGCCCAGTACCGCCAGTGCGATCGCCACCGTCACGATTACCGGCAGCAACCGGCACGTCTCCACCACCGCCCGCATCACCTTCAACCTCAGCGGCGGGCTATACGTGGTCGCCGCGTCGGCCTCGGCGGGTCGCCGGCGCAGCCGCATCGGCGGGCTGCCCAGCCAGGACGAACCCCGCTTGGCCTTCGGCGGCGCGGCCGACAGCACCGCGACCAGTCCGTCGTCGGGGACCCGTCGGCCCGGCTGGGCGATGCCCGAGTTGCCGAGAAACGCGCGCCTGCCGACGGTCGTCTTGGCCACGTAGATCCAGCCACCGCCGAGCTCGTAGGACGCGACCATCGTGTCGTCGGCCAGGAACGCGCCGTCCTCGATCACGGTGAACTTGGGGGTCAGCAGCGCCGTGGAGATTTCGGTGCCCCGGCCGACCTTGGCGCCCAGCAGCCGCAGCCACATCGGTGTCAGCAGGCTGGCATACAGCGGGAACAGGTAGTTGCGCGCGGCGTCCATCAACCGCTCGGTCGCCCACAGCTGCCAGCCCGCCCGGCTGCGCACCGGGTGGTAGCCCTCCCGCAGCCCGATCGACAACACGCGCACCGCAACCACCGTCAGCAGCGCGTACACCGCGAGGGCGGCCAGCGCCGCGACCGGTGTCCACAGCAGCGCCGGAAGCACCGCCTGCGACAGGCGGTGGGTGTGACGGACCGCTGCGGCGATCACCGCAAGCCCGCTCGCCGCGGCGATCAGCGGCAGGGCGCCGAGCAGCAGTGACGTTAGCCCGTACACCGGGATCCACCAGCTTCTGCGCGGCGGCCGTTCGTCGGGCCAAGGGTGGTTGACCCGGCCGGACTTCACCGCGGGCGAGCCCTTCCAGTACTGGCCGTTCTTGATCTTGTCGAGCACGCCGGAGCCGGGTGCCACGTCGGCGTTCTTGCCGACGATCGCGCCGGGCAGCAGCGTGGTCCGGGCGCCGACCGTCGCGTCGTTGCCGATCGTGATCGCACCGACGTGGAACGCGTCCCCGTCGATCCAGTGCCCGCACAGGTCCACCTCCGGTTCGACCGCACTGCGATGCCCGAGTCTCAGCAACCCCGTGACCGGTGGCATCGAATGCAGGTCGACGCCCTTGCCGATATCGGCGCCCAGAGCGCGGGCGTAGTACACCAGCCACGGCGCCCCGGCCAGGTTGTGGGCGCCGCTGGCCTCGGCCAGCCGCTCTGCGAACCACACCCGCAGGTGCACCGACCCGCCGCGGCGGTAAGTGCCCGGCCGCACGTTCGACAACAGCATCCGCGCGAACAGCACGGCGATACCCATCCGGCCCACCGGGGTGACGAACAGGACGAACGCCACCGCAACGAGCCACCAGCTCACGGCCACGGTCCACGGCACCAGGTGCAGGGCGCGGGCGACGTTGTTACCCAGCGCGAGCCAGGTCACCCATGGCAGCGCCGCCAGCGTCGCCAACGGCACCGAAAGCAAGGTCTGCGCGGCCTGCGTCAGCCGTGGGGTTGGTCGGACCACGCGCTCGGCGACCCGCGGCGGCGGTTCGAGTTCGTCGAGGAACCCGGCGAGCGAGCCCAGGCGCGGATGGTCGTACAGGTCGGCGACGGTGACCTGCGGATACTGGTGCCGCAGCGCGGCGACGAGCTGCGCGGCGGCCAGCGAGCCGCCGCCGAGCGCGAAGAAGTCCGCCTCGGGGCCGTCGACCGCTGCCCCGAGCAGGTCCCGCCACAGCCCGGCCAGCCAGCCGGTTGTGCCACCCAGGTTGGCCGCCTCCTCGGAGTCCGCGCCGCCGGGCGGTGGCCACGGCAGCGCGTCGCGGTCGACCTTGCCCGACGTGCGGGTGGGCAGCTCCTCGACCCGGACGAGCCGCGGCACCAGCGAAGCGGGCAGCTGCTCGGCGAGCCGGTTGCGCGCCTCGTCGAGGTCGAACGCCGGATCCGGGCTGACGAGATAGCCGACCAGCACCGGGGTGCCGGTGGCGGTGCGGCGAACCGCGGCCGCCCCGCCACTGACCCCCGGCAGATGGACCAGCGCGGCTTCGACCTCGCCCAGCTCGATGCGGCGACCCCCGACCTTGACCTGGTCGTCGCTTCGGCCGCAGAAATACAGCCCATCGGGTTCCAGCCGCACCAGGTCACCGCTGCGATAGGCGCGCGCCCAGTCCAGCGTCGGCAGCGGGCCGTACTTCTCGGCATCCTTGTCTTTGTCCAGGTAGCGGGCCAGACCCACGCCGCCGATCACCAGCTCGCCCACCTCGCCGTAGCTCACCGGCCGGCCGTCGGCATCGACGACGGCCAGATCCCAGCCGGGCAGCGGCAGCCCGATGCTGATCGGCCCGGCGCCGTCGAGCCTGGCCGCGCACGCCACCACCGTGGCCTCGGTCGGGCCGTAGGTGTTCCACACTTCCCGGCCGTCGACGGCGAGCCGCTCGGCCAGCTCCGGCGGGCAGGCCTCACCACCAAAGATCAACAGCCGCACCGCTTCCAGTGCCTCGGCGGGCCACAGCGCGGCCAATGATGGCACCGTTGACACCACGGTCACGTCGCGGGTGACCAACCACGGACCGAGGTCCATCCCGCTGCGCACCAGCGACCGCGGGGCGGGAACGAGGCAGGCGCCGTGCCGCCAGGCCAGCCACATCTCTTCGCACGACGCGTCGAAAGCCACCGACAGCCCGGCCAGCACCCGGTCTCCGGGCCCAATCGGATTGTCCCGCAAAAACATCTGTGCCTCGGCGTCGACGAATGCGGCGGCGCTGCGATGCGTGACCGCCACGCCCTTCGGCGTGCCGGTCGATCCGGACGTGAAGATGATCCACGCGTCGTCTCGGGCCAGCGGCGCCGCGGCCTGCCAGCCACGCGACGAGCCGGGCGCTCGGAGCAGGCCCGCTTCGGTGATGACCGCGGCCACGTCGGCCTCACCAAACACCAACTCGGCGCGTTCGTCGGGATCGTCGGCATCGACCGGGACGTAGGCCGCGCCGGTGGCCAGCGTCGCCAGAATCGCCACATACAGCGCATAGTTGCCGGACGGCATCCGTATGCCGATCCGGTCGCCACGGCCGATGCCGCGGGCGGCCAGCCACTCCACGCTGGCCTCGATGTCGTCGATCAGCTCGCGGTAGGTGAGCTGCACGGTACCGTCGTCGAGCGCTGTCGCGTCGGGGTAGCGCCCAGCGGTTTCGTAGATGATGTCGATGAGCGTGCGCGGGCGCGGTGCGGCAGGCGACAGCAGGTACTGCGCCGGGACTTCCGTTGGAACCGGGGACATCGACACCATACGAAAATACTCAAGCCGCGCCGTTGCGACGACGACCGCTCCACGGCGTGTGAGGTTCGAGCCGCGGTCCGGCCCTTAGAAGGCCGGGACTCCGTCACGTCGTGCATGAAGCGCCCCCACCGGCGAGGTGAGCGGGATATGCAGCGCGTCAACGATTCCGGGCTCGGCGTCGCAAACCCAGGGTATGGCATTGACCGCGCGCATGCCCGTCGCCAGCAACCCGTGATCGTTATGGCTCTGGCCGGGAAGATAGCCGACTTCGAACTCCGCGTCGAAGCTCGGCTCTCCGTCGATCATGACGCGCCAGATGCCATCGGTTCCACCGGTTCGGCCCTTCGGCCAGTCGGGAGCCAGGTCGTCGGCGATGCGGTCGACGTGCTCGATCGTGATGACGTCGAGGCCGTCGACGACGCCGATGCAACACGCCCGGGTGGCGCCGACGGTTCCCGCTTCGACGAGTCCGAATGCGGTAGAGATGTCGCGCGGGGTGGCCTGAAACTCGCACGTTTCGCGGATGTCGTCGAGTTCGGTCCCCAGCGCCTCGGCGACCATGGTCACGGCAGCGCCCCAGCCCCAGCGCAGTACGCCGGGCATCTTCAACCCGCCCTGGTAGTCGAGCGGTTGGCCGAATCCGAACAGCTCGCGCATGTCGTATTCGGCTGGGTACTCGGAGTAGTTCGTGATCTCTATGCCGCGTACCGAGTACACCTTGTGCGACATCGACATCAGCGCGATCGGGAACAGGTCGGCGCCGAATCCCGGCTCGATGCCCGTGGAGAACAGCGAGCTGGATCCCGCCGTGGCTGCGGTGCGGATCGCGTCGGTCACCTTGTCGGGCATCGAGCCGCGCGGGTACACCAATCCCGGTATCGGGGTCGTCACAACGTTCTTGCCCGCGGACAGGATTCGGCACAGGTCGCCGATCGCTTCCCTCATTCGGGGTGGTGCCGGCGCCGCGTAGACGACGCAGTCCGCATCGCCGCCGAGGATCTCCGACGCGTCCTGGGTGGCGCGAACACCGACTGGGTCGATGCCCGCGAGTTCGCCGGCGTCCTTGCCGTTCTTGCTCTCCGAGTGCACCCATACCCCGACGAGGTCGAGGTTGGGCCGGTCGGTGATGGTGCGGATCGCGTACTTCCCGACTCCGCCGGTGGCCCAGACCGCGACTTTGTACTTGTCTTTCACGATTTCGACTTCCTTTTCCAGTGGGGACTCTTGACCGCTTCGAGGGCCTCGGTGACATAGCGGTCCAGCGGCCGCGGAGCGGTAGCTTGCCGCACCCACTGCTGGAAGCCGAAATCTGCTGCCGCAAAGGCGAGTTGGACCAGTAGGCCGGGGCGGATATCGACTTCGGGGTCGGCGCCCATGCGCTCAGCGATGAGCTTGGTCGCCCTTTCCTTGTCGGCGGGCGTGTGAACCGTGACCTTGTCGAGCAGACCCGGGGCGACCAGCAGGGCGTCCGTCCACTCCTCGGTGTCGGCCTGCTCAAACGAGCGGGTGCGCGTGATGATGGCATTGATCAGCGCGACGTCGGGCGCCTCGCCGGCGGGCCGCTTTTCGAGCAGGTTGACGATTGCGGCGCCGCCGTGGCGAACCGGCGCAAGAAGCAGTTCCTCCTTGGTCGGGACGTGCCGGAAGAAGGTACGCGGTGAAACGCCTGCGGCAGTGGCGATTTCTTCTGTCGTCACGGCGTCGTATCCGCGCTCGACGAACAGCCGAAACGCCGCCCGCCTGATGTCGGCCCGGATCTGTGCGCGCTGCCTTTCTCGCAGCGACTCTTTCATCGGAAGCAGCCGATTCCACCGTCGATGTGAATGGTCTGCCCGGTGATGAAGGTCGCGTCGGTGCTGAGCAAGAACGCCACAAGTGCTCCCACGTCGGTGCGGACGTCGCCGATGCGCTTCATCGGGACGCGTCCCACCGCCTTCGCGTAATCGTCAGGTGCGAACTGCTTCCACAATTTGACCCCGTCGGACTCGGCGAACGGGCATATGACGTTGACCCGGATGTTGTCGCGGCCCCATTCCAGCGCTGCGACCTTCGACAGCCCACGGATGGCTTCCTTGGCGGCGGCGTAACCGCCCCACTTGGGTTCGCCGCCGGTGCCCGTCCCCGAGCCGAGGTTCACGATCGACCCGCCGCCCGCCTCGACCATCAGCGGGTGCACAGCCTGCATGAGCAAAAACGTCGCCCGGGGGCCGACGTCGTAACCCAGCGCCAGATCTTCGGTGGTGATATCCACGAATGCCTTGGGCTCGTTGGTGGCTATGGCGTTGTTGACCAGGCCATGCACCGTGCCGAAGGCGTCGACAGCGGCCGCCGCGATGCGCTGGGCGCTGTCCGGGTCCCGCAGATCGGCGACCAGCTTTTCGGTGCGACCCATTGCCTCGAGCTCGGCGGTTGTCGCGCTCAGTTTGTCGTCGAGGATGTCGACCAGCAGCACCGCCGCACCGCGTTCGAGCAGTGCGGTGGCGATGCCCTTGCCCACACCTTGGGCGGCGCCGGTGACGATCGCGACGTGGCCGCGCATCGAGGAGGGGTGGGTATACCTGGTGTTAAACAATTCAGTCATTTGGCCGGCCCCATCTGCAGCGCCACGCCGCGGTGCATCTCGTAGGTGCTGCGGGCACCGTTGGGCAGCTCGATGAATTCCACCGGAGTCCCGTCTGGGTCCTTGACGAAAAACATTCGGACTCCGCCGATTTCGAATGGCTCCTGGTCGGGGGTGTAGCCGGCGGCGGTGATGCGGCGGTGGGTGTCGTCGAGATCGGCCACCGACAATGACACGTTTTGGATTCCGATGATGCCGCGACTCGCCGGTTTCTCCGCTTTGGGTTTGGCGCCGAGTGAGAGCAGCTCGAGCATCAACCCGCCCAGCAGGCCGCCGACGACCCGGCCCTCCTGCTTCCGGGTGGCGTGCAGGGCGGCGTCGAAAGGCTCTCCGGAGATAAGGGTTTCGAACACGACCTCCATGCCGAGTGCGTCGCGGTAGAACGCCAGGGCGCGGTCCATGTCGGTCACCCCGACGACGAGGTGACAGAACGACACGTCGTCCAGGACACGAGGCTTTTCGTCGGTCATGGTCTCGGCACCGCGAGATTGGGAGCCGGGCGCCCCGCAAACAGCGGCAGGTCCAGATAGGTCTTGATACCGGGCTCGGCGGCGCAGACGTCGGGGATGGCGTTGACGCAGTGGTTGGCCGTGGCCACGACGCCCGGATTTCGTTGCAGTCCTTCGGCGATCGACGGCGGTTGCAGTCCTTTGAAGGTGAGGCTCACGGTGGGGTCGCCGGTGATCTCGACCTCGAAGCGTTCGCCGATCCCGCCGAAATTCCATGCCGGGTCGAGGTTTTCTTCACCCATCAGCCAGTTGACCGCCGCCGTGATGACCGGCTCGCCATCGGCGAGGGCTTGCCAGCGGAACCGGCGCGCGGCCACCGTTCCCGCGACGATTGGAAATGGTTCGTAGTCGATGTCGGAGGTCGCCACGGCGATCTCCTGGATAGTCCTGATGTTGGGATCAATGTGAAATCCCATGTGGTCGGCGATCATTCGCACCGACATCTTGAAGCCCGATTCCAGCAGGCTGGCCATCGGTCCTTGCATGGCTTCTTCGGGGCTACCGCCGAAGCCCATGATGTGACGCACGACGTCGGGGGCGTTGTAGGTGCGGATGTCGGAGAACTCCTCGGCGCGCACATGGGTGACCGCCGACGAGAGCGAGGACACCATGAGCGGGAATCGCTCCGTGATGCCGCCGGGGTGGATTCCCGAACCGTGCAGGGTCACCCCACCTTCGAGTGCGGCGTCGGCGATGGCCTTGTGACGCGGGTTGCTCGGGTCGGGGTATACCCAGCCGACCGGGGTGACCACATTCTTGCCGGACCGCAAAATCGCCACGACCTCTTCGTCGTTGGGGATCAAGGGGCTATACACGACGCAGTCCGCGTCGAGGGCCAGCACCTCGTCGATACTGGAGGACGCAGCGACTCCCAGCCGATCGATCCCGAGGATCTGACCGACGTCCAGTCCGTTCTTGTCCGCGCTGTGCACCCAGCATCCGGCGAGTTCGAGCTCCGAGTGATTCAGTACGCACTCGATGGCTGCCTTGCCGACGCCTCCGGTCGCCCATTGGATGACACGAAGCCTGGACGGACTACTCATCGGCGACCTCCCGAGTGGTTTTGCACGCCTTTACACCCGACGTCTGGAATGGCACAGTATGACCGGCTGGCAGTCACTGTCAACGATGGTTCCGGTGAGGACAGGAAGGTCAAACTATGGGTGTCCTCGATGGCAAGGTCGCGATCGTTACGGGAACCAGCCGCGGTGTGGGAGTCGGCATCGCCCACGAACTGCTGCGGGCCGGCGCCACCGTCATCGGATGCTCGCGCTCGCCCCTGGGCGCCATCCCGGGTGTCGACGCGCAGCCCGACTGGGTGGTCCGTGCCTCACAGAAGATTTGCGATCAAGGCGACTACCACTCGATCGATGCTTTCGTTGCCGACGTCGTGGCCGCCCACGGCCGGATCGACATCCTGGTGAACAACGCCGGCGGCACGGTGCCGGCGCCGCACGCCGAGAGCATTCCCGAACTCGTGCAGCGCATTCAGGGCGCACCCCAAAGCGACGACGACTATGAGCGCACGGCACTGTTTCACGCGTACGCGGTGCAGATGAACCTCATCAGTCCGCTCTGGTTCGCCATCCGCGCGTACCGGCAGATGCTTACCCAGGACGGCGTCGGCAGCATCATCAACATCTCCAGCGGCGCCGGGCACCCGGCGGGGTCACCGACCTTGGTCTCCTACGGTGCGGCCAAGAGCGGGCTGAACCATCTCACCCGCTCGCTGGCCGAGGAGTGGGGGCCCAAGGTCCGGGTCAACTGCATCGCGCTGGGTCCCACGATGACCGAGAACTTCCGGTCGTTCGTGCTGCCCAAGGATGACCCGACCGGCGAGAAGTACTTCGCCGCTGTCCCGTTGCGCCGTGCCGGCGAGCCCGCGGAGGTGGGCCGTGTTTGCGTTTTCCTCGCAAGCGGAGATGCGGACTTCGTCAACGGCACCACCATCGAACACGACGGCGGCATGCTGCCCGGCGTGCTCTATGACGCGGGGCTGAAGACCATCACCGATCTGCTGTGACCCCACTACTTCTGCAGGGTGAACTGGTTCACGTCGATGTAGCCGCCGCGGAATGCCTTGGCGCAGCCGGTCAGGTACTTCATGTAGCGCTCGTAGACCTCTTCGGACTGAATCTCGATGGCCTCGCCCTTGTGCGCTTCCAGCGCCTCGGCCCACAGATCGAGGGTCCTGGCATAGTGCAGCCGCAGCGACTGGCGGCGGGTCAGCGTAAATCCGGCCTTCACCGAGTGCTGCCCCACCATATCGATCGACGGCAACCGGCCACCCGGGAAGATCTCGGTCAGGATGAACTTGGCGAAGCGGATTATCTCGAACGAAATGGGAAGGCCCTGGTGTTCGAGCTCCTTTTGGGACAACGCGGTGATGGTGTGCAGCAGCATCACGCCGTCAGTGGGCAGCACACCGTGCGCCTTCGCGAAGAAGTCGTCGTAACGGTCGTGGCCGAAATGCTCAAACGCGCCAATCGACACGATCCGGTCGACGGGCTCGTCGAACTGCTCCCAGCCGGCCAGTAGCACTTGCGTGCTGCGCGGGCCGTCCATCCCGTCGAACGACTCCTGCACGTGCGCGGCCTGGTTCTTGGACAACGTCAACCCGACGACGTTGACGGCATACTTGTCGATCGCCCGGCGCATGGTGGCGCCCCAGCCGCAGCCGATGTCGACCAGCGTCATGCCGGGCTGCAGACCCAGCTTGCCCAGCGCGAGGTCGATCTTGGCGAGTTGGGCCTCTTGCAAGGTCATGTCGTCGCGTTCGAAGTACTGGCAACTGTAGGTCTGGGTGGGATCCAGGAACAGCCGGAAAAAGTCGTCGGATAGGTCGTAATGTGCTTGTACATCGTCGAAGTGCGGCGTCAGCTGCTGAGCCATGGCTTTGTGTGCCTTTCTGGACCCAGAGGCCCCCCGGTTGTCGTGCCAGGGCTTCAGAATTCCCCGGAATAAGCAGGCCAAACGTGACCTCTGCGACTCAGTGCGGCCGGCTGTCCCGAACTGTCAAAAAGCTGTCCTCTGGTGTCAAGACCACAGGGTCTTTGCTGCCACATAGTGGGTGCAGTGGCCAAGCCACCGCCTCCAACAACTGTGGGGCCTCTCGAAACCGAACAGGACAGACATGACCTCCTCCAGCATCGAACACGTCGACGTGTTGATCATTGGCGCCGGCATCTCGGGGATCGGCGCCGCCCGCTATCTGCGGACAATGCAGCCGGACAAGACATTCGCAATCCTGGAGGCTGGCGCAGAGATCGGCGGAACCTGGGATCTGTTCCGGTACCCCGGGATTCGCTCGGATTCCGACCTGCACACGTTCAGCTACGAATTCAAGGCTTGGGAAAATGAGAAGGCGATCGCCGGCGCCGACGCGATCATGGCTTACCTCCGCGAGACCGTCGCGGAGAACAACATCCAGAATGCGATTCGCTTTCAGCACAAGGTAATCAGCGCGGCGTGGTCCACCAAGGATGCGCGCTGGCTAGTGGAGATCGAGCGCTTTGATACTGACCAAGACACCGGCGAGCACTTCGTCATGAGTTGCGGATGGTTCTTCTGCGCCAGCGGCTACTACCGCTACGACGAGGGCTTCACGCCGGAATTCGTAGGCCGCGAACGGTTTACCGGCCAGATCGTGCACCCGCAGCACTGGCCCGAAGACCTGGACTACCGCGGCAAGCGTGTGGTGATCATCGGCAGCGGTGCGACCGCGGTCACGCTGGTGCCGGCCATGGCCGAGACCGCCGGGCATGTGACAATGCTGCAGCGTTCGCCGACCTACATGGTGCCGGTGCCGTCTGAGGACCGGCTGGCCAATACCCTGCCCAAGCTGATCGGCCGCGATCGGGCCTACGCCGTCACCCGGCGGAAGAACATCGCCAGGCAACGGCTGATTTGGCGGTTCTGCCAGCAATACCCGCGCGCCGCCCGGCGACTGATCCGTCACCTGAACGCCAGACGGTTACCGAAGGGGTATCCGGTCGACGAGCATTTCAGGCCGGCGTACAACCCATGGGACCAACGGCTGTGCGCCGTTCCGGACTCCGACATGTTCAAGGCCATCCGCGACGGACGGGCCTCGGTGGTCACCGACCGGATTGAGACTTTTACCGAGCGGGGAATCCGGCTGCGATCGGGGCGTGACCTCGAGGCGGACATCATCGTCACCGCCACCGGCCTGAACCTGCTCGCCTTCGGTGGCATCAGCCTCACGGTGGACGGGGCGCCCGTCGACCTGTCAGAGAAGGTGGCGTTCAAGGGGTTCCTGGTCAGCGACGTCCCCAACTTCGTCTACGTGTTCGGTTACACGAACTCGTCGTGGACGCTGAAGGTCGGGTTGGTGTGCGAGCATTTCTGCCGCCTGCTGGCCTGCATGGACGCGCACGGTCACACCATCTGCTACCCGCGGTCGCCGGAGGGAATGCCGACCCGCCCATTGCTGGATTTCGGGGCCAATTACGTCAAGCGATCGGTGGACCAGTTTCCCCGCCAGGGCACCGAAGTCCCCTGGCGCACCACCATGGATTACCGCGCCGACCACAAGCTGTTGCGCGAGGGCCCGGTCGATGATGACCAACTGTTCTTCGCATCCGCGTCGCCGGCCGAGGCACTCGAGCCGGCGTTAACCGGGTAGGTGCGCCAGCGCGGCTGTGCGGGTTTGGTTACGGTAGGCGGCTGGGCCGGTCCCGAACCAGCGTTTGCAGGAGCGGGTCAGCACGCTTTGCTCGGCGTAGCCCAGTTCGCGCGCCAGGTGCGACAGGCTCATGCCGGTGGACCGCAGGTAGCGATCGGCGGCGTCCTTGCGAACCTGATCGACCAGGGCGGCGAACGTGGTGTCCTCATCGGCGAGCCGGCGCTGCAGCGTTTTTGGGTGCAGGTTGAACTGATCGGCGATCACTTCGAGCGTGGCCGCCCCGGTGGGCAGCAGCTGGCGAACGACGGTGCGCACCGATTCGACTATCCCGGCATTTCGAGGGGTGATGCCGTTCAAGTATTCGACGACGGCGTGGTGTGCGACGTCATCGCGGTTCAACGGGCGGGCCAGCTCGGATGTGCGCACCCTGAAACCGGCGGTGCGTTCGGCAAAGTAAGGGGTGCAGCTGAAATACCGCACATAAGTGGCGTTGGGGGTGAGCGGATCGTGAGGCAGGTGCACGGACAGCGGCGCGTAATCCGAACCCATCAGAAAGCGCAGCACCCGCAGCGAGACCCCCAGCGCCAGCTCCGTGGTCTGCGAGTGCGGCGGCGCGTTGTCGAGGAGGAAGTCGATCGTCAGGAATGACCGCTGCGGGTCGCTCAGCGGCGCGACGCGGATCGCGATCACGGGGCTGTAGGCCGCCATGTACGTGCTGAAGATTCCCAGGGCGTCCGCCACCGTCGCGGCGGTCCGGGCCGCCACGCCGACCGGCCCCAGGATCTCGATGCCTTGCCGCTGCGCCAGCCGTCGCCCGAAGTCAGGCGTGTCCGTGGTCTCGGCGGCGGATTCGATGGCCTGTATCGCCGCGCGGTAGGGGATGAACGCGTCGTAGTTGCCGGCATCCTGGCTCCGGATGCCCGCCGCGCGCAGCAGGACGGCCGGGTCACCGCCCAATTCGGCGACCAGGCTCGGGTAGTTCGAGAGCGCGGTCCCGCGCACCAGGGACATGTCGTTGACCTTCAGCGGACGACCGCGGCGTGTCAAGGGCCCCTCGTCCCGTGAGTGTCTCCAATTGCCAAAAGTTTGTCTTCAACTGCCAAGACGTTTGGCGGGTCGGCGGGGCATGGTGAAGTCGGCTGACCGCGCCGTCATGGCACACGCTGACGGCGACGCCGGAACGTTACTTGGGTGAGCGGATAGGCAGGACTCTCCGGAAACCCAACTAAGGCAGGGAGATTCAGATGGTCATTAAGTTGGAGACCACCCCCGAGCAGTTCGCGGCGCTGGCCGCCCGGCCGGCAGACGCGCCGGTGGTGATGGTCAACCTGTTGAAATTCAAGGCGCAGGCTGGCCTGGAGTCCTACCAGCGCTACGGCCGGGAGGTCGCGCCGCACCTCGAACGGGTCGGCGCCGCCGTCCGCTACGCCGGTACGGCACCGGCGGCCGTCTTCGGTGACGGCGAACGACCCTGGTGGGACGCGATTCTCATCGTCGAGTATCCGACGCCGCAGGCGTTCATCGACATGGTCACGACTCCGGAGTACGCCAAGGTGCACGAGCATCGCGCCGCCGCGTTAGAACGCGGTGACCTGATCGCGACATCGGCCTGGTCGATCGCCGAGTGATCAGGCAGCCGGTGCATTCTCGGCGCTGGGACCTTTGGCCACTGGGAAGCCAACGCACGAGTGCGGTTAAGCGGTGAACCGCGGGCGCTACTGTACCTGTCCGAGCTGGTCAGAGCTTGTAACCGATGGCGCGCAACAGGTCGTGCCGCTCGGCCACGTCACGATCGGTCTCCACGCCGAGGGGGGTCTGTCCGTCGATGACGCCCACGATGCCGCGACCACGCGGAGTCACCGCGACGATGACATCGACCGGATTGGCCGTCGCGCAGTAGATCGTGCAGACCTCGGGCACCGCCTTCACCGGGTTGAGGACGTTGACCGGAAACCCCTCACGCAGGAAGATCACGAAACTGTGCCCGGCGGCGACGGACAGCGCGGTACGGGTGGCGAGTTCGATCAGCTCAGGGTCGTTGCCGGTGCGGCGAACCAGGCGCGGTCCGGAAGCCTCGCAAAACGCCAGCCCGAACCGCAGCGCCGGGCTCACCCCGACCAGCGCCTCGTGCAGGTCTTCGACCGTCTTGATGAAATGCGCCTGGCCGATAACCACGTTGACGTCTTCCGGCTTGTCAACGGATACCACTTCCCAGGACAGCGACGTCGCGGTCACAGACCCATGCTGCCACCGGGCTCCAATTTGTGCGCCCAAGGGCTAGCACGACGCGACTGGCTCGCCGATGCGGCCGAGGCGCCACCTGCCGTCGCCGAACAACTCCAGTTGCTGGTTGTGGTGCGGTTCGACGGTGCTCCGGTGGGTGGCGCTGACGACTATGCAGTCCGGCAACTCTCTCCTGAGCAGGTCGTACAGCGAGAACTGCAACCCCTCGTCGAGAGCCGAGGTGGATTCGTCGAGGAACACCGCCTTGGGCTTGGTCACCAGGACGCGGGCGAAAGCGATGCGTTGCTGCTCCCCGGGCGAGAGCATTTTGGCCCAGTCCTGGACCTCATCGAGCCGGGTGATCAGGTTGGGCAGCGTGACGACGACCAGCGCGTGGCGCAGCGTCCGGTCGTCGATCTCGCCCTCGATCGCCGGGTAGCTCAGGACGGCGCGCAGGTTACCCAGTGGAAGGTAAGTCAGCTGCGGGACGAACATGACGTCGTTGTGGCCGTCCGGGCGGTGCAACGTGCCCGAGGCATACGGCCATAGCTGAGCCAGGGTGCGCAGCAGCATGGTTTTGCCGCAGCCCGATCTACCGGTGATGACCAGGGCGTCGCCGGGCACCAGCCGCACATCGAGGGGCTCGATCAGTTGCTTGCCGGCGGGCGTGCGGACTTCGACGTCGTTGAGCTCCAGCGAACCGTCGTCGCTGGCAACGACGGACAACTCCGGCAGCTTGCGCGCATTGGCGTTGGCCTCCGCCAACCCGCTGAGCCGGATGATCGCGGCCCGATAGCTGGCGAATCGGTCGTAAGCGTTGCGGAAGAACGACAGTGATTCCTCAATCTGGCCGAAGGCGCCGGCAGACTGGATCACGCCGCCGAGCATGATGTGGCCCGCGAACAGCCGCGGAGCCTGCACGATGAACGGCAGCGGGTTGATCGTCTGGCTCATCGTGACGTTCCAGCCGAGGAAGCCGATCGTGCGTCGCACGTAGTGTCGATAGTTAACGATCGTTTCGGCGAACCTGCTCCTCAGTTGGGCCCTCTCGGCTCGTTCGCCGCGATAGAAGCCGACCGCCTCCGCGGCATCACGGAGCCGGACGAGCCCATACCGGAAGGCCGCGTTGAGCAGTTCGTTGCGGAAGCTGAACCGGATCAGCGGGTGCCCGATCCAAAAAGCGATCACCGTAGCTGCCAGGACGTAGACGAACAAGACCCAGAACAGCGCCTTCGGGATGCTGATACCGAAGACGATCAACGTGCCCGACAGGCGCCACAGAATTGCGGTGAAGGAGACCACCGCGACGACGGATCGGATCGCGCCGAACAGCAACGTGGCCGATGTGCCGACCGACGGGGTGTTGGTGGCGCCGCCGACCCCGGCCGTGAAGATGTCGATGTCCTGCTGGATACGTTGGTCCGGGTTGTCGATCGGTGGGTCGATGAATCGCCCGCGGTAATACGCGCGCCCATCGAGCCAGTCCGCGGTCAGACGGTCGGTGAGCCACACCCTCCACCGGATGAAGAACCGCTGAGCCAGATACAAGTCGGCCATCACCTGGATCACGTGCAGGCTTGCGATGATGCAGAACGTCCAAATCGCGACCCAAAACCCGTGGATGCCGGAATCACGCACGGCGTCGTTGCCGGCGGCGCCGCCCTGGAACGCGGTCTGCAGCGCCGAGTACAGGTCGTTGGCGTAGTAGGTGAGCAGCACGGTGATCCGCACCGAGATCATCACCGACAGCAACAGCAGGTTGAACATAGTCAACACCGGGGCGCTTCGCCGGCCCGTGAAGTAATCGCCGGTGATGTGCCAGAACTGGTGGCCCCATTGGGTGAACCGAACGACCACGATCGCGACGATAAGCAAACATGTCCCGCTGATCGCCCACGCCTCGACAATCCACCGCGACGATGAAACCAGCTCGTGGCCCCAGTTGATCGAGGGCGTGAATTTCTCCATCGCTGATTGCCGTGTCGGAAATTGATCAGCCTAAGACGGGGAATCGGCGCTGACGGCCCAGCCGGTCGAGGGCTGTCTGCATGACCGAGCGCACGTGAGTATCGACCTCGGCTACGTCGGGGTTCTTGCCGAACCTTGCAACGACGTCGATCGGCTCCAGCAGGTTATAGACCAGCTTGGCCGGTAACGGCATGTTGGCGGGGAAGAGGAGCGTCAACCCGAAGGGCACGCCGATCGTAACCGGAAGAATCTCCATCCGGATTCGCTTGAGCCCCAATAGCTTTGCCAGCCAATTGCCGCGGGTGAGGAAAAGCTGGGTTTCCTGACCCCCGATCGATACCGCGGGCACGATCGGGACTCCGGCCTGGATGGCGGTCTTGACGTATCCGGTGCGGCCACCGAAGTCGATGACGTTCTGGCTCAGCGTCGGCCGGAACGCGTCATAGTCACCGCCGGGAAAGTCCAGCACGACCGCACCCGAGCGCAACACTTCCTCAGCGTTTTCCCGACTGGCATGAATAACGCCGAGGCGACTCAGCGATGCGCGAAACGGTGTCATGAACACGCCATAGTGCGCGAGGGTGTACAGCGGGCGGTCATAGCCGAATTTGCCGTATAGGGCTGGGGCCAGGACGTTCCAGTCAGGCGTCAGCACGCCGCCGGAATGGTTGGACACCAGCAACGCGCCGCCGGTCGACGGGAAGGTTTCCAGCCCCAGCACCTCCGGCCGGAACCATCGCTTGATTACCGGGTTGACCGCGTTGATCAGCAGCTCGGTGAAAGTGGGATCCCACTTGGCCGTCTCCGAAAGGCCGATGTCGTTGCCAGTCACGTTTGTCCCCCTGCGGGTGTTCGAGTGGGGATAGTCAATCGGTAATCCGTGTGTCATGCTCCCGCAGCAATACATGTCCCGGCAGGGCCGCAATCCCTCGGACTGTGGGGACCAAAGACCTCGATAGCTCGTAGGGGTGGGGTCGCGCTTATCGGTCCGAGGTCGAGGACCAATGGCGACCACGGGGGGTCAAAAGACCCGTCTCAACCAGCTTTGGGGATGGATAGCGTCGTTTCATGCGATGGGTTGGCCACCCCGCGGTTGAGGAGAGGGCGATGAACGACTTGCTCAAACTCGTCGAAGAAAGACACTCCGCGCGGGTTTCCCCTCGATGAGGGCTTGGCTTCCAAGCCCTTTCGGCCTTGGGCAGTCCTTTGGTCGAGGAAGCGGGCAAACGACTTCTGGCTGCTCCCGGCCCCATGAAGGTCGCCTTTGCCGCCCGTCTCGGCCATCCCGTGACGTCGGTGCCCTACCCGCGGGTGCGCCGCGAGGTCGCGGGGTTCGCTCATCGGACCCACTTCGGCAACACGTGTGAATCGACCAGGAGGTAGCGATGACCGTATTGATGACAGGGTTTCCCGGCTTCCTGGGCAGCGCGTTGCTGCCGGGCATCCTCAAACGCACCGACAGCTCGGCAGTCTGCTTGGTACAGCCCAAATTCGCCGCGCAGGCGGAGCGAAGTGTGGCCGAGCTGAGCTCCGCCGATCCGTTCCTGCAGGGCAGGATCCAACTGGTCGAGGGTGACATCACGCAGCCCGGGCTTGGTCTTGCTGCAGACATTTTTACCGAGGTCACCGAGGCGTGGCACCTCGCCGCCGCCTACGACCTGGCGGTGAGCCGCGACGTGGCGGTTCGGATCAACGTCGACGGCACCCGCAACTTCCTGGACGCGCTTGAGCGCTGCCCCAGGCTGACGCGGCTGCACTACTTCAGCACCTGCTATGTCAGCGGCCGCTACGCCGGTCCGTTCGGCGAGGACGACCTCGAAGTCGGTGCACCGTTCAACAACTATTACGAGGAGACCAAAAACCTCGCCGAGGCCGATGTCCGCTCGCACATGTGCGCGGGTATGCCGGCCACGATCTATCGTCCCGCCATCGTCGTCGGCGACAGTCGCACCGGTGAAACGCAGAAGTTCGACGGGCCCTACTTCGTCATGCAATGGCTGTTACGGCAGCCCCGGTACGCGATCATGCCGATGGTGGGGGACCCCGCGACGACGCGGGTGAACGTGGTCCCGCGTGACTTCGTCATCGATGCGGTCGGATATTTGAGCGGCCTCTCCGGTTCCGAGGGCCGGACCTATCAGCTGGCGGATCCGCGCCCGCTCACCGTCGACGAGATGGCGGAGACGCTGGCCCAGGCGACCGGCCGGAAGCTCGTCAAGGTTCCGTTGCCGCGAACGCTGGCGAAGGCCGCCCTCTCGCACGTTCCGGGGCTCTACCGCTTGATGCGGATCCCTCCCGAAGCGGTTGATTACTTTGCGCATCCCACCACTTATTTGACGGACCATTGCCGAGCCGACCTCGCCGGCAGCGGTATCGAGGCACCCCCGTTCCGCAGCTATGTCGATCGGCTCGTGGAGTACATGCGCGGCCATCCCGAAGTCGGCTCGGCAGCGATGTTCTAAGAGAGCCTTCGCGTCCTGCGCCGTTCGCGGTCTAATAGGCGAATGGAACTGATGGCGCCCACCGACGGGGTATTTCTGTTTGCGGAATCACGTGAGCATCCCATGCACGTGGGTGGCTTGTCGTTGTTCGAGCCTCCGGAGGACGCCGGTCCGGGGTTCGTCCGCGAGTTCACCGACGCCCTGGTTGCCAACGACGAATTCCAGCCCACATTCCGAAAGCACCCCGCGACGATTATGGGCGGGATCACCCCCACGGCATGGGCCTACGACGACGAGATCGACGTCGACTACCACATTCGGCGCTCGGCGCTGGCGTCGCCGGGACGGGTCCGTGAGCTGCTTGAGCTGGCCTCCAGGCTGCATACCAGCCTGCTCGATCGCCACCGCCCGCTGTGGGAGCTGTACGTGGTCGAGGGGCTGAACGACGGCCGGTTCGCCATGTACAGCAAAATGCATCACGCGCTGATCGACGGTATTTCGGCGATGAAGCTGATGCAGCGCACGCTGTCGGTCGACCCGGACGACCCCGAGGTGCGGGCGATGTGGAGCCTGCCTCGGCGACCGCGTCCTAAGTCAGGTGGCTCATCCCCGTTGAGCTCGCTGGTCAATGGGGCGAGATCCGTTGTGGGACTTGCCCCATCGACGGTGAAGCTGGTCCGCGCGGCCCTCCTCGAGCAACAGTTAAGCCTGCCGATGGCGGCTCCGCACACGATGTTCAACGTCAAGATCGGGGGCGCACGCCGGTGCGCCGCTCAGTCCTGGTCGGCGGATCGCATCTTGAGCGTGAAGAAGGCCGCCGCGGTGAGCTTCAACGACGCCGTCTTGGCCATGTGTGCGGGCGCGCTGCGTTACTACTTGATCGAGCAGAATGCGCTGCCGGACGCACCGCTGATCGCGATGGTTCCGGTCAGCCTGCGCTCCAAGGAGGAAGCGGACGCCGGCGGCAACATGGTCGGCAGCATCCTGTGCAACCTCGCCACCGACGTCGAGGACCCCGCGGAGCGGATACAGGCGATCAGCGAGTCGATGCGCGGCAACAAGAAAGTCTTGGCCGAACTGCCACGAATGCAGGTGCTGGCGTTATCGGCGCTGTACATGGCACCGCTGACGCTGGCGCTTGTCCCGGGTTTCATCTCGTCAACGCCGCCTCCGTTCAACCTCGTCATCTCGAATGTGCCGGGCCTGGCGGAGCCGATGTACTACGGTGGCGCCCGGCTGGCCGGCAGCTACCCGTTGTCGGCGCTCCCGGAGGGACAAGCGCTGAACATCACCCTGGTGAACAACGCGGGCAACCTCGATTTCGGTCTGGTCGGATGCCGTCGCAGTGTGCCGCACCTGCAGCGCCTGCTCGCGCACCTGGAATCGTCGCTCAAGGATCTCGAACGCGCTGTCGGAGTCTGAAACTTCATGCCCAAGCTCAGCGCGGGTGTGCTTTTGTACCGAAGCCGTGACGGCGTCGTCGAGGTCCTGATCGCACATCCGGGTGGCCCGTTTTGGGCGCGCAAGGACGACGGGGTCTGGTCGATTCCCAAGGGGGAGTACACCGAAGGCGAGGATCCCTGGGCGATCGCGCAGCGCGAATTTCTCGAGGAGCTCGGGCTGCCGGTGCCGGCCGGGCCACGTATCGACCTGGGTGCGTTGAGACAACCCAGCGGCAAGGTGGTCACCACCTTCGCCATCCTGGGCGATCTCGACGTCACCGACGCGCACAGCAACACCTTTGAACTGGAGTGGCCGAAGGGCTCGGGCACGATGCGGGAGTTTCCCGAGGTCGATCGCGTCGGCTGGTTTGCGGTGGCACGGGCGCGCGCGAAGCTGCTCAAGGGTCAGCGCCCATTTCTCGATCGACTGATGACGCACGAGGCACTGGCGGGATCAAGCGAAGGGATTTGACATGCAAACATTGCGGACACCCGACGACCGGTTCGACGACGTGCCGGACTTTCCTTATGCCCCGCGGTATTGCGAGATATCCGACGATGAGGGCGGTGTGCTGCGGGTCGCCTGGGTGGAGGACGGGCCGCAAGGCGCCGATCCGGTTCTCATGCTGCACGGCGAGCCGTCGTGGTCGTATTTGTACCGCAAGATGATTCCGATACTGGTCGATGCCGGGCATCGAGTCGTCTGCCCTGACTTGGTCGGGTTCGGTCGTTCGGACAAGCCCGCCCGACGCGAAGACCACAGTTACGCGCGCCACGTCGAATGGATGCGGACCGTGGCCTTCGATGTCCTCGACCTTCGCAACGTGACCCTGGTCGGCCAGGACTGGGGCGGGCTGATCGGTTTGCGGCTGGCCGCAGAGCATCCGGAACGGTTCGTCCGGCTGGTCGTCGCCAACACCGGGCTGCCCAACGGAGAGCAGCCGATGGCCGAGGTTTGGTGGCGCTTCCGGGAGGCCATCACCACCTCGCCGAAGCTGGATATCGGCTGGTTCGTGCAGAGCGGTTGTCGCCAGCAGCTGAGCGACGAGGTGCGCGCAGGTTATGACGCGCCGTTCCCCGCCGACGAGTACTTCGCCGGGCCGCGCGCCATGCCCGGTCTGGTGCCGACCTCACCGGACGATCCCGCGGCAGCGGCCAACAAAGCGGCGTGGGCAAAGCTTTGCGTAAGCCCGACACCGATGCTGGTCGCCTTCAGCGACAGCGACCCGATCACCGGGCCGATGGGCGCGATCTTCCAGCGCGAGATGCGCGGCGCCCAGGGCATCGACCATCCGACGATCCGCGGCGCCGGGCACTTCCTGCAAGAGGACGCCGGAGAAGAACTGGCCAACCACGTCGTGGAATTTCTGCGTCGTTGATCGCGCCACGCGCCACGGCGCGTAGTGCGGCGGCGCGGGCACAATGTGAAGGTGACGACCGCTTCTACCGAGCAAGCCGAATCCCAAGGGTTGCTGCTGCAGTTGCTGGACCCGGTGAACCGCGCTGACCCGTATCGGCTGTGCACACAGGTTCGCGGTCGCGGACCGTTGCAGCTGCCCGGGGCCAACCTCGCCGTCTTCTCGACTTACCGGGACTGCGACGACGTCTTGCGGCACCCGTCGTCAAGCAGCAACAGGCTCAAGTCGACGCGGATGCAGCGGCTCCTGGAGAGCGGGGCGGCGCCGCGTCCACCGGGGCCGCCGGGATTTTTGTTTCTCGATCCGCCTGATCACACCCGGCTGCGCAAGTTGGTCAGCAAGGCGTTCGTGCCGAAGGTGGTGAACGCGCTGCAGCCCGATATCAGCGCGCTGGTGGACGGATTGCTTGACCGGATCGCCGAGAAGGGCCAGTTCGAGGTCGTCGAAGACTTCGCGTATCCGCTGCCGGTGGCGGTGATCTGCCGGCTGCTCGGTATTCCGCTCGAAGACGAGCCGCAGTTCAGGCGCGCATCGGCGCTGCTGGCGCAAGCGCTGGACCCGTTTGCCACCTTCACCGGCGAACTGCCGGGCGGTATCGAGGAGCGGCTGCAGTCCGGGCTGTGGTTGCGCGAATATTTCCGTGGCCTGATCGAACAGCGGCGATCGCGGCCCGGCGACGACTTCATCTCCGACCTGATCGCGGTGGAAGAGTCCGGCGATCAGCTGACCCAATACGAGATCATCTCCACTTGTGTCCTGCTGCTTATCGCCGGACACGAAACCACGGTGAACCTCATCGGCAATGCCATCTTCGCCATGCTGTGCAACCCCGTTCAGTGGACGGCCCTGAGTGCCGATGCCGGTCGCGCGCCGGCGATCGTGGACGAGACGCTGCGTTACGACCCGCCCGTGCAGTTGGTGGGCCGAATTGCGGCCGACGACATGACGATTGATGGTATCGACGTGCCGGTGGGCGACGTGATGATGCTGCTGCTGGCCGCGGCTCAGCGTGATCCCGCCGAGTTCGACCGACCCGATACCTTCGATCCGGATCGGGGGACTGTGCGGCACTTAGGGTTTGGCCGCGGCGCCCATTACTGCCTGGGCGCGCCGCTGGCGCGACTCGAAGCCGGCGTGGCTCTGTCGGCGGTAGCCGCGCGCTTCCCGAACGCCCGGCTGGACGGCGAGCCACGGTACAAGAGCAACGTCACGCTGCGGGGCTTGTCGGAGCTGCCGGTCGCGGTCTAATCGTCGCCGTCAGCGTTGTCGCCGGTGTCGGCTGCTGGACTCGGCGCATCCAGCACAATCGAAATCGGTACTGGCATGGCCATCTCGATTTTGCCTTCCGCGTCGTAGTAGGCACCGATTGTGTACTCGCCTTCGGCCTCGATCGGGAATGCGAGCTCTTGAGTAAAGCACCGGTATTTGGATGGCCGGTTGTCCTCGTCCGGCCAGTGCCAAGCCGCTTGGAGGGTTCCGCACACTGCGCCGCCGGGATCTTTGCACACGACATGGAGTTCCGGGTCGTAGTCCCCACCGGCCCGCGCGTGCACCACGAGAACGATCGGAACCTGTGCCATTAAAGGGATTTTCTCGACCCGATACCAGGTGGTCGGTATGCGCGTGGCAGAGATCGCGTCGTTATCGTCGAGTTCGGCGGTGCCCGCCACGAATAGGGCGGCGATATGCAGCATCACGATAGCTTAATGGTGTCTCGCAGCCGGATTGGTGCATTTGAGTTCGAGGCCGGCCTGTTGCGGGCACTTGCATATCAGGGGCCAGAGCCGACTTTCAAGGTCAGCCAGCAAAGCCATGTCGTGATCTACGCCCCACTCTCCAGCGTCCCCGAGATATCACGACGGCCAGACGGTAGGTTAGAACAGCAATGAACGACCACCACGTGCCTGGTAAGCCCAACGGGCTGGAAATCACGATAACCGCCGAGGACAACGCCACGCTCTGCAAACTTTCCAAAACGTCGGACATCACCCACTGCATCCGCTGCATGGCACCAGCACCAGCGCGTAACAGCTACCGCCTCGAGGAAAAAGCGCGCCGCTATGCACGTAGACCGGCGCCGTTGCAGGAGGTAGCGTGACTTCGCCTCCGTTACACCACAAGGAGAGTCCGCTCTTCGCGGCGGACCGCACCGCCTATTGGCGCCAGCTGCGCGGGCTGGGCCCGGTGGCGCAAATCGACGCAGGCGAACCAAGCCTGCGCGGCTACTATCTCACCAGGCGAGACGACGTGCGCGCGGCTTTGCTCGACCCGGATACGTTTGCGTCGCCGCCGAAAACCTTCAAGATCACCGTGTTCGGCGTACTGCTTCCGCAGGTCCCGCTCTCTTGCGGGACGCGATCGGAGCATGCCCGTTTCGCCCGCGTCTTGCATCCCCTCTTCAGCCCCAAAGCGTTGGCCCCCTTCGCTCCGGCGTTGCACGCCCGGGCCACGACACTGGTCGACACGGTCGCCGCCAAAGGGCGGTGTGATGCAACCTACCTCGCCGACACCTACGCTTGCCAAGCGCTGCTCACGGTGTGCGGGATGCCGGCAGACGACGACAGGGCGGCTCGGCTGATCCAGGCCGCAGTAGTCGGCGACTCCAGCGGGGCAGCCGAACTAGAACTCGTGGCCTGGCTGAATTCCGAGCTGGTCGCCGAGATGGGAAATCCCCGGCGGCTGCCCGGCATTCTCTGGCCGCTGCTGGAGGGACTCGAAAACGATGACGACTTTCCGCTCAGCAGAGTCGAAGGGGTTGCGGTCGTCCTTTTGCTTTTCTCGGTTGCAGGCGTTGAAATGGTCGCCGCGGCAACCGGTTTCGCGCGCGATCCTGTACTGCAGGCCCGGCTGCGCGAAGATCCAGCACAGATCCCGGCGTTCGTCGAGGAAATTTTGCGGTTGGAGGCGCCAGGGCCGGCCATTCCGCGCATCACCACGAGGGAAGTTGAGATCGGCGGCGTCACAATCCCGGCGGGCAGTACCGTGTGGCTGGGCTTGGAAGCCGCGGGCAGGGAGAACGGCGGCGACGAGATATCGACGGCCAGCAACGGAAAGATTCGGCGGCAGCGCCACTGGGCGTTCGGCGGTGGCATACACAGATGCTTGGGCATGCACCTGGCCCGACTTGAAATAGCCGCGTTTGTGACCGAGTGGTTGAGCCGCATCCCGCAATTCGAACTAGAACCAGGCTTCGCGCCAGCCGTTGTGCACAAACCGACCGGCGTGACCCACCTGAAGAGCCTGATGCTGGGCTGGGAGACCCGGTGAGCGCGTCACCGACGCGCATCTCTCAAGCGTCCGACTCGCTGGGCCCGGCTAGCGTTGCCTCGACGCGGTCGAGGAAGGCGTCGACCTCGTCTTCGTTGTAGCCGCGTTTCCCAATGGGTGGCTTTGAGAAAGCCACGGTGCGGACCTGCTCGAGAGTAAGGGTGCGTCGCGTCGGATCTTGCAGCGCTGCCTCGACGCGGTCGAGGAAGTCGTCAACCTCGTCTTCGTTGTAGCCGCGTGTTCCCATGGGTGGCTTTGAGAAAACCACGTTGCGGACCTGCTCTGGCGTAAGGCGTACCTGCTCCGGCGAAAGAGTGCGTTCCGGGTCTTGCAGCGCTGCCTCGACGTGGTCGAGGAAGGCGTCGACCTCGTCTTGGTTGTAGCCGCGTTTCCCGATGGGTGGTTTTGAGAAAGCCACGTTGCGGACCTGATCCGGGGCAAGGGTGCGTCGCGTTGGGTCTTGCAGCGCCGCCTCGACGCGGTCGAGGAAGGCGTCGACCTCGTCTTGGTTGTAGCCGCGCTTTCCGAAGGGCGGCTTTGAGAAAGCCACGTTGCGGACCTGCTCGGGAGTAAGCGAACCGCCCGTCGTTAACGCGGATCTCCAATTCTTTGCGGCCGGACGCGGCTCAGCCAGCCGACGTTCGAGTTCGGAAATGCGTTTCTCGGGGTCGTCCCGGTCCATCGGCAAATCGTCTCACCGAAAGCAACCAGCCACCATCCTGCTAGCTGGGGCCGAGGCCGGGCACGATGTCGCCGAGCCTGAAAGTGAGTGGCTGTTCGAGCTGCGCATAGGTGCATGAGAGCGGGTCACGGTCGGGACGCCACCGGCTGAACTGGGCGGCGTGGCGGAACCGCGAACCTTCCATGTGGTCGTAGCGCACCTCGACCACCCGCTCGGGTTGTAGCGGCACGAACGACAGGTCCTTTCCGGCGTTCCAGCGGGAGAATTCGTTCTTGCGCGGTGTGCGTCCGCCGGCCTCGTGCGCGGCCCAATTCCACGGATGGTTCTCGAAACTGGTGACCAGCGGCTGCAGCTCGGCGAACAGCCGCCGCCGCTCGGCCATCGGAAAAGCGCCGATCACGCCGACCGAGGCGAGTTGGCCGTCCTCCTGGTAGAGCCCGAGCAGCAGCGAGCCGATCGCCTCGCCGCCGGACTTGTGTACTCGGTATCCGGCGACGACGCAGTCTGCGGTCCGCTCGTGCTTGATCTTGAACATGACGCGCTTGTCCGGCTGATAGGTGATGGTCAGCGGTTTGGCGATGACGCCGTCCAGGCCGGCGCCCTCGAACTCGTCGAACCATCGTTGCGCGGTCGCCGGATCGGTGGTCGCAGGCGTGACATGGATCGAGAGCCCGGAGTCGGCCCCCGAACCGGCAATTGCGTCGACCAGAGCAGCGCGCCGCTCGCTGAACGGACGGCCCGTGTAGTCGTCGGCGCCGATTGCGAGCAGGTCGAATGCGATGAAGGAGGCCGGCGTCTTCGTGGCGAGCATCCGCACCCGCGAATCGGCTGGGTGGATGCGTTGTTGCAGCGCCTCGAAGTCAAGCCCGTGGTCGGTGGCGACGACGATTTCACCGTCGATCACGCAGCGTTCCGGCAACTCGGCACGGACCGCCGCGACCAGCTCGGGGAAGTAGCGGGTCATCGGCCGCTCGTTCCGGCTGCCCAGCTCGACTTGATCGCCGTCCCGGAAGCAAATCGACCTGAAGCCATCCCATTTCGGTTCGTACGACGCGTCCGGTGGGATCGACCGCACCGGCTTGGCCAGCATTGGCGAGACCGGCGGCATGACAGGTAGATCCATAGGCTGAGGATATGGCTGAAGCGGAAGAAATCGACGTCGACGGCGTCTCGGTCCGGCTGACCAGCACGGACAAGGTGTATTTCCCGGCGCTGGGGTCGAAGGGCACCAAGCGGCGCCTCGTCGAGTACTACCTGGCCGTGGCCGGCGGTCCGATGCTGACCTCGCTGCGCGACAGGCCCACCCACCTGCAGCGCTTTCCGGACGGCATCGAGGGCGAGGAGATCTATCAGAAGCGGGTACCGCAGCACCATCCCGATTACCTGGACACCTGCCGGGTGACGTTCCCGTCCGGACGCACCGCCGACGCGCTGAAGGTGACTCACCCCGCGGCGATCGTCTGGGCGGCGCAGATGGGCACCATCACACTGCACCCATGGCAAGTGCGCTGCCCCGACACCGAGCATCCCGACGAGTTGCGGATCGATCTGGATCCGCAGCCCGGGACCGGGTTCGAGCAGGCCCGCGCGGTTGCCGTGAATGTGTTACGGCCGCTGCTCGACGAACTCCGTTTGATCGGGTACCCCAAGACGTCCGGGGGTCGCGGGATCCACGTGTTTCTGCGGATCGCCACGGACTGGGGTTTCGTCGAGGTGCGCCGGGCGGGCATCGCGCTGGCCCGCGAAGTGGAGCGCCGCGCGCCCGACGCAGTCACCACGTCGTGGTGGAAAGAAGAACGCGGCCAACGCATCTTCATCGACTTCAACCAGAACGCCCGGGACCGGACCATGGCGTCGGCGTATTCGGTGCGGCCCACTCCGATCGCGACCGTGTCGACGCCGCTGACGTGGGACGAGCTCGCCGGTGCCGATCCGGACGACTACACCATGGCGACCGTGCCCGATCTCGTGAAGCGCCGCGACGACCCGTGGGCCGGCATGGATGACGTGGTCCAGTCGATCGCTGTGTTGCTGGACATGGCCGAGGCCGACGAAGGGCGCGGGCTCGGCGACATGCCGTATCCGCCGAACTACCCGAAGATGCCGGGCGAGCCAAAGAGGGTGCAGCCGAGTCGAAATAGGGATTTGACCAGTAAGAACAGGCGGAAGTAGCCAAACTTGCCACTAGCATGGCAGCTACTCGCCCGATAACCTTGGCATCATGTCTGGCTCTGCGGACTCCCTCGAATCGCTGCGCACCAGCTTCAACCGATCCCTGCGTGTCGAGGGCAAGGCTGCGCGCACCCTCGTGCTGTACGGGCAGTCGATCGTCTACTTCAGCCGCTGGCTGGCCGAGCAAGACCAGCCCGCCGACCTGACGAGCCTGACCCGCAGCAACGCGCTGAAGTGGCTGGAGTCGCTGCGCGAGCGCGGCCAGAACACCGGCACCATCCGCACCCGCTGGCGTGGCCTGCGCCGGTTCACCACCTGGCTGGTGGCCGAGGAAATCATCGGGACTGACCCGCTGGCCGGGATCGCGGTGGACAAGCCGGAGCCGCCTCCGGTACCGATCCTGACCGACGACGAGCTGACGGCGCTGCTGGACGCCTGCAAAGGCAGGAGGTTCAACGACTTCCGGGACGCGGCGATGATCCGGCTGCTCATAGACTGCGGCCTGCGGGTGAGTGAACTGACCGGCATCGATATGGCGGACCTGAACCTCGACGGCGAGAGCGTGCAGGTGACTGGGAAGGGATCCAGGGTGCGTTCGGCCTACTTTGGGGCCAAGACCGGCCTGGCCCTGGATCGCTACCTGAGGGCACGCGCTGGGCACCGGCACGCCTACGACCCGGCGCTGTTTCTCGGCGAGCGCGGCAGGTTCACCTCCGACGGGGTGCGCGACCGCCTCAAGGTGCGTGCTGCGATGGCCGGGCTGGATCCGGCCAAGATTTACCCGCACAGGTTCCGGCACACCAACGCCCACGACTTCCTGCTGGCAGGTGGGCAGGAGCGCGATCTCAAGAGGCTCATGGGGTGGCGTTCCGACTCGATGCTCGAACGCTACGGCGCCTCGGCCGCCGACCATCGGGCACGCGAGGCAGCCAAGAGGCTGCGCCGGGGGGACCGGATATGAGGACGGGTTTCGACCGGTTACCGCTGCCGATGGTCCTAGTGCGCTGCCGTCGCTGCCGCCTGCCGGTTGGTCAGTACTGCGAGGATTCCCATGGCGAGGGGGGGTGGAGACGCCGCGATGAGGAGCGTTCCTGCACCTGCGATCCGCCCCCGGTACTGCCCGAGGGAGACGAGCTGGCCCGGCTGCTGAAGCGGGCACGGCGTATAAGACACAGGGCAGACGGACGTGCCCGGGTGACCGTATCCCGTTAGCTTGCTGGTCGCGGCCTGTTAGTATGACCGCAAAATTGAATGTGTTTCGGCTCCTGCGACGCGCCGTGATGGTGCAAAAACCACTTATCCCCGGGTGAGAGCGGCCCGCGACCCGAAAGGGTTGGCGTCGCATGCCCAAAATCCCACCGCTGTCCCCTGCCCAGCTTTCTGAACGCGCTCGTATTGCCGCCAACACCCGCTGGGCCAAAGAACCAGACCGACTGGCAGCCACCGCTCCGGGGCGCCGGGCCATGCTCGAAGTGCTCGAGTGCCAGGTCGACCCCGAAGGCATCCTGCCCCCCACCGAGCGGGCCAAGCGTGCCGAGAACGCCCGTAAGGCCCAGCTGGCCAGGGCGAGGCTGAAAGCCTCACGAAAGCGTCAAGAGACCGCTGCGCTGGCCCGTGCCGACTTCGCCAGGACAAAGCTCGTGGAAGAGGCGCTGCAGGCGACGTTTGCAACCATCCTCGAAACTGTGCCGCTGTCCGACGAAGCACGTGAGCGCATCGCCGAGCTGATTCGCCAGGGCGGTGCCTCGAATGCGACCCCCTGAAAAAGTCGGCCCCCCCGGCACCACCCCGAGGGGAACCGACACCAACACCAGCGGCAGCCAAACCACTGATAGGCCTCAACTTACCGAGGACTGGCGAGCAGATGTAGCGCTCCTCGATGCCGCAGGGGCACCAATTCCCACTGTTCCCACTGTGATCGCAGGAATCTCCGACCCGTTTGGGGCCCTGCCTTTTAGATGTGCCTGTGGTGCCCGCTGGGCAGGTCTGAAAACCTGCCATTGCACCGCCTGCCACTGCACGTTCAGCACCGTCACGGCATTCGACAGACACCGCGTGGGCTCTCACGCCGACAGCACTCGCCGTTGCGTGCACCCGGCCAGGGCCGGACTCGTCGAAGCGGGCCGCCGCTATCGGTGCTGGGCGCAGGCCCGACGCGGCCACGGTGCGCAAGCACGCCGGGGTGATGTCGATGAACTGAGGCAAAAAGAGGCGGGCGGCCCAGGACCGGCTGACTAACAGGGTGCACCCGCAGAAGTAACCTTCGACCAAGTCGATCAGTGACCACCGCGACGACGTCGGGAGTGTCGGCGGACTGCGGCTACAGCCAGGGCATTAGCGCCGCCCGGCGACGAGAAGCCCTGCGCGAGTTCGGCGCCCGGCTGTCCGACCATCGGGGACTACGAGGGTGTGGTCGCAAGATCAGGAAGGGACGGGTCGGATCGTCCACCGAGATCTTGGAGGTGACCACATCGTGTCGCTGCAAGTGGCTATGCCCAACCTGTGGCTACACCGCCCGGTGGAGGCAGGCGGCCCAGCTGGAGCGCCGACTGCGTGGTTGGACGGCGCAAGGCGGGGCGGTGGGCTTGCTCACCCTTACCCAATCCCACTCCCTCGACGACGGTCTGAGTGTCCTGTGGGACCGGATGGAGGATGGGTGGGATGCGCTGAAAAGGGGATCAGGCTGGACCGCCGACAAACAAACCCATGGTGTCCGTGGGTACGTTCGCATCACCGAGGTCGTCCACAGCCCAGCGACGGGCTGGCATGTGCACTTTGACCGGAAAATACCCAGGGTGAGTAGGGCAGGCGACAGACCCGGCGAAGCTTGCGGGCCGGGTGATGTTGCGGCGTTGTGTATTTCGGGGCTACGCGGCGGGTTCGAGAGTGACGTGGAATCCCATCGCGGTCAGGTGGGCGATGTGGTTGCGGATCTTTCGCTCGGTGACGGCGCGGCTGGTGTGGTAGTCGAGGCCGAGGTCGTGGAATCGGGCGGTGGGGTTGGCGAGGAGGTGCCAAACGATGCGAAGGATGGAGCGGGCGACCGCGACCAGGGCCTTGAGTTTGCCGCGGCGTTTGACGATGCGTCGGTAGCGTTCGCCGAGGAAGGTGTCGGTGCGGGCGGCTGCGGCGGCGGCCTCGCCGAGTGCGCCTTTGAGGTAGGGGTTGCCTTTGCCGGTGCGGCCGGCGCGGCTTATGGGACCTGACTGGATGGTGCGCGGGCACAGTTTGGCCCAGGAGACCAGGTGTTCGGGTGTGGGAAAGCGGGTCATGTCCAGCCCGATCTCGGCGATGATCGTCTGCGCGGCGCGCTCGCCGACGCCGGTGATCTCGTCGAGCCGCTCGATGGCGGTCAGCCGCGTGCACTCGGCGATGGTGTCGACACTGATGTCGAAGCCGGCTGAGCGGCCGTCGCCACCATGTTCGGGTTCGACATCGGCGGCGGTGTCACCGGTCAAGGCGGCGACGTTCGGAACGCCTCCGCGGTGCTCGCGGCCCCTGTCCGGTTCGTCCATCGCGGCGATGAGCTGCTCGATGCGGGCGGTGAGGACGCCGATCTGGGCGGTGAGCGTGTCGATCTGGTCCAACAGCATCCGGGCCAGCTCCGCATGGTGAGCGTCGAAACGGCCGTCCAGCGCGGCGATCAGGGCCGACCGCTTGGTCTTCAACCGGCCCCGCGCCAGCTCGGCCAGTCGCCGCGGGTCGCGCTCGCCGGCGATGAGTGCTTCGAGCATGTCCCGCACCGACAGGGTGTCCAGGGTGGAAGCCACCGACGACACCTTGATCAGCGCGTCTTCGAGCAGCTTCTCCAGCCGCTGCCAGTAGCGGGAGCGTTCCCGGGTCAGGTCCTCGCGCAACCGGGTGTAATCGCGCAGCTGCCGCACCGGTGCCGGCGGCACGAAGCTGGGCCGCAGCAGCCCCTTCTCGGTGAGTTTGGCCAGCCACACCGCGTCGAGCTTGTCCGACTTCGGCCGTCCCGGCACGTTCTTCACATCCCGGGCGTTGACCAGCTGCACCGACAGCCCGGCGGCCTCCAGCAGGTAGTACCAGATCCGCCAGTAGTCCGATGTTGATTCCACGGTGACCCGCCCGACCCCGAGGCTGGCTAGCTGCTCGCCGAGTTCGCCAACCGCGCCGGTGGTGGCCGCCACGTCCCACACCCGGCTGACGCGGTGCCCCGACGTGCCGGGCAGCCGCACACACACCTTGCCCGTTGCCTTGGCTACGTCGATCGCGGCGACCCGCTCGATCACCAACTCGTGCTCGGCGTCGGGTATCTCCACCGGCCCCGCCACCGGCGCCGGCTTCTGCCTGTTCCTCCGTCGTGCTGCCACTTCGCCTGCCCTCCAATCGAATCCATCCATTCCATCGGGTGGGTCGCCCGGGGGCCTCGGTCAAGGGAACCGAAATTCTGACCGGCGTGCTCAAAGCAACAGTGCGTGACCCTTCCAGGTCGGGCCCCGGCGCCAAGCTCACGTGCGGGCTCTCACGCCCAAGAAAACATCGGCGTCGGCAGGCGACCCGACCCCATTTTCACGCCCGCAAGGCGTCCCCCGGAGGGATATGGAGCTCATGTCAAGATGCGCGCGAGGTGTGATTCGTTGACTCATTCGAAGGTGCGCGCGTGGGGACTGGGGCTTTGGTCTTGGGTCCGGCTTTGCTGGTGGTCAGGGTGAGCAGCTCGGTGGTAAGGGCCTGGATCTGCCGCCGCACGGCGGCGGGGTTGGTGCTGGCGTAGGTGCGGGCGAGGACCGCTTTGCGGTGATCGGTGATGCTTTGGTGGCCCATCGCGCGGTGGAACGGGGTGGTCGCCGTGTCATATTTCTTGGACACCTTGGCACCGTCACGGGTTTTGGATACCAGTTTTTGCTGCGGGTAGAAGTAGTTGGCCAGCCTGGAGTGCAGGTGCCAAATCTCGTTGAGTAAAAACAGTTCTGCGGCGGTGTCGTAGCGGTGGTAGCCGACCACGGTATGCACGACCGCCCAGTTCTTCTGCTCGACGTGGCAGCCGTCGTTTTTGTTGGCCGGTCGCGAGCGGGTGAAGGTGATCTGGTGCTTTTTGCACCAGATGAGCAAGTAGACGTTGATGAATTCAGATCCGTTGTCGGAGTCCACACCCAGAATCGGGAACGGCATCTTGGTGGCGATGTCATCCAGGGCGGCCAGCACGCATTTGCTGGCCTTGCTGGGCACCGAGCGGTTCTCGGTCCAGCCGGTGGCGATGTCGGTGACCGTCAGCGTGAATGCGTGATCGCCGGCGGCGTTGCCGCCGTCATGGGCGACCAGGTCAATCTCGACGAACCCCGGTCTGGCGTCGTCCCAGTCGGCCCAGGTGCGCACCGGGATCTGGCTTTTAAGCAGCGACCCCGGTTTGGTGGTGGCGCGGCCCTTGAGGTCGTGCTTGCGCCGTTCGCTCGCCAGGCGACGATCGATGGTGGCCGCCGACATCGACACCAGCAGCGCCGCGGTGTCCTCATCGATGACCAGCTCGCCGAAACGCCGCAATACCGCTACCAGCTCGCCCAACATCGGCGCCAGCCTTTTGCCAGCCGGCATTCCCAGCACCACCCAGCAAAACGTCAGCGCGGCAATGACTTCCGGTCCGTACTTCGGCGGACGCGGCAGCCTCGGCGCGGCGACCTTAGGCCACAACGCCGCCTTGAGCGCCTTGCGGGCATGGTTACGGTGCCAGCCCGTGGTGGCGCACAACTCGTCGAGAATCTTGCCCTTACCGCGCTTATCCGCCCGCACATAGCGGGTCGCGATCGTCGTGGTCACAGCCCTGCGCTCGGCCAACGTCAACCCCATCATCTGGGCCTACCGAGGCCGTACTCACCAGCCAGGCAGGCGCGCCGCACGCGCGCATTCTCAGGTGAGGCAACGAAGAGGGGCTACGCGCGCATTATTGGTGAGTCAACGCGGTGCCGCCCTGAAACCCCTGAAACCCCTGAAACGTAAGTGACGCAAGTGGTTTGATGTATTTAAGCCGCGAAGCGCTCGGCTCGAGCTTTCAAAGCCTGATCGAAGCGATCCAGCAGCGTCTCGGCCACCGACAGGTGTGCCCCGAGCGGTTCCGCCATCGCGATGCCCGCGTCGCGCGCGAAGCCCCGCACCCGGTCCGACAGCCGGCCTGGCGCCAAAAACCACGGCGCGATGACCACCCGCCGGGCGCCCCGCCGCCGCAGCCGGTCGGCGGCCTCGGCCAGCGAAGGTTCCGGACGCGTCGCGAACGCGGTCGTCGCACCCGCCCAGCGGGTGCCCGCCATCAGCTTTCGCGCCACTCGGGAAGCGCGTGCATTGGCCACCGGATCCGACGAGCCGATCGCCACCACCAGCACACCGAGCCGGTCGTCGAGCCGTGAGACGCCCAACTCGATCACCCGCTGACGCAGCAGCGAGACCAGCCGATCATCCTCGCCGAGCACGTCCGACTGCAGCACGTCGATTCCCCGCTCGGCGGTTGTGCAGCGAGCTATTTGGCCGGGGATGTCGATGCGGGCGTGGTAGGCGTCGGCCAGCAGCAACGGGGTGACGACCGCCGCACGGACGGTGCCCGACAGGCCGTTGAGCACGTCGACCAAGTTGGGCGCGTTCAGATCGCAAAAGGCCAGGCGCACGTCGAGGCCGGGGCGCATGCGCGCCACCCGGCCGGCGACCGCCCGCGCATTGGCCGCCGACCGTGGATCCCTACTTCCGTGGGCGGTCAGCACGAGTACCGTCACGACGCGTGCAACCCACATTCCGTCTTGGCCCGTCCCTGCCAGCGCCCGCTGCGCGGGTCGGCGCCCTCGGCCGGCTTGGCCGTGCAGGGAGCGCAGCCGATCGACGGATAGCCCTCGTGGACAAGGGGATTGACCAGCACGTCGTGCTCGTCGATGTAGGCCTGTATGTCCTGGTCGGTCCACGCCGCGAGCGGGTTGACCTTCACCAGCTTGAAGGCCTCGTCGAAGCTGATCAGCTGGGCCTTGGCACGGGTCGGTGCCTCGACCCGGCGCAGCCCGGTGACCCAGGCGGAGTAGCCACGCAGCGTTTTGCCCAACGGAACGACCTTGCGCAGCCGGCAGCACTCGCCGGGGTCCCGGGCGAACAGGTCTTTGCCCAGCAGTTCGTCTTGCTCGGGCACCGTGTTTTCCGGGGTGACATTGAGCACCCGAATGTCGTAGACCGACTCGATCGCATCCCGGGTGCCAATGGTTTCCACGAAGTGATAGCCGGTGTCGAGAAATATCACCGGTACGCCCGGTCGCACCTGGGCGGCCAGATCCACCAGCACGGCGTCGGCCATGTTGGAGGCGACGACGTAGTTGCACGTCGCCCAGCCGCGCGGCCCGTTGACACCGCCGAAGTTCTCGTCAGTCCACCGCAGCAGTTCGGTGGCGCTAGCGCCCTCGAGCTCCGCGGCGCCGTGGGCGGCAAGCTCCCGCAGTTCGGGTTCGGTCATCCTGGTCGCTTCGCCGCTCATCGCAGGTCGCCCTCCTCGGCGCGAACGGCCCACTGTGCGAACCGTTCACCGTCGGTGCGGTTCTTGACGAAATTGCGCACCACCCGATCGATGTAGTCGCCCAGTTCGTCGCTGGTGACCTTGTGCTGGCGCAGCTTTCGGCCGAAGCCGCTGTCGAGCCCGAGGCTGCCGCCCAGATGCACCTGGAAGCCCTCGACCGAGCCGCCATGACCGTCGTCGACCATCTGGCCCTTGAACCCGATGTCGGCGACTTGAATTCGCGCACACGAGTTCGGGCAGCCGTTGATGTTGACGGTGATCGGCACGTCGAGCGCAGAGTTGATGTCCTCGAGCCGGCGCTCCAGCTCGGGTACCAAATCCTGTGCCCTGCCCCGGGTTTCGGCGAACGATAATTTGCAGAATTCAATCCCGGTGCATGCCATCAGATTTCGGCGCCAATGCGATGGGCGAGACCGCAGCCCCAGCGCCTCCACGCCGGCAATGAGATCGTCGAGCTTGTCGTCGGGTACATCGAGGATGACCAGCTTCTGGTAGGGGGTGAATCGGATTCGGTCCGAACCGGCCCGCTCGGCAAGGTCGGCCACCGCCGAGAGGATGGTGCCCGACACGCGCCCGGCTATCGGGGCGGCCCCGACGGCGTTGAGCCCGTTTTTCAGCCGCTGCACGCCGACATGATCGATGGGATGCGTGACCGGTTCGGGGGCCGGGCCGTCGATCAAGGGTCGCTTGAGGTACTCGGTTTCGAGAACTTCGCGAAACTTTTCTATACCCCAGTCCTTGATCAGGAACTTCAGCCGCGCCTTGGCCCGCAGCCGCCGGTAGCCATAGTCGCGGAATACCGAGGTGACCGCGGCCCACACCTCGGGCACCTCGTCCAGTGGAACCCAGGCTCCAACACGCTGGGCCAGCATCGGGTTGGTGGACAGACCGCCGCCGACCCACAGGTCCAGACCGGGACCGTGCCCGGGATGGTTGACGCCGATGAACGCGATGTCGTTGATTTCGTGCGCGACATCCTGCAGACCCGAGATGGCGGTCTTGTACTTGCGCGGCAGGTCGGCGAAGTCGGGCTTGCCGATGTAGCGGCGCACGATCTCGTCGATCGCCCAGGTCGGGTCGAGCACCTCGTCGAGCGACTCGCCGGCCAGGGGTGAGCCCAGTATCACGCGGGGGCAGTCACCGCACGCCTCGGCTGTCTGCAATCCGACCTCGGCCAGCCTGCGCCAGATTTCGGGGACCTTTTCCACTTCGATCCAGTGCACCTGCAGGTTCTGCCGATCCGAGATGTCGGCGGTGTCGCGGGCGAACTCGGTGGAGATCTGGCCAAGCGTGCGCAGCGCTGCGGTCGAGAGCGCGCCGCCATCGCAGCGCACCCGCATCATGAAGTATTTGGCTTCGAGCAGTTCGGCGTTCTCGTCGCCGGTGAATGTGCCGTCGTAGCCCTGCTCACGCTGGGTGTAGAGGCCCCACCAACGGAAGCGGCCCCGCAGATCGGTTTTTTCGATGCTGTCGAATCCGGCCTTGGCGTAGACGTTTTCGATGCGTTCACGCACGTCGAGCGGGGCGCCGGCCTGCTTGAACTCTTCGTTGGCGTTCAGTGGTTCGCGATCTCCCAGCGCCCACTGGCCCTCACTGCGAGCCTTTGCGGGACGGGCTGTGGTCATTCGGAAGTTCTCCTTCGCGGGCATGGCAGGCGTGGATGCGCAACTCACCGATTGCTTCGGCTGGCGCAGATCCGGCGCCAGCTGGACGTACAGGTGGGCGGGTCTACGACGTCAAGCCAGACAGCTACAGCTGCAGACACGCTTGAGATCGATATGCCGCCGCGCCACGAGGGCAATGCGCAGGCTGGGCCGGGCGGCGGTCACGGCCCCATTCTGCCATGGATGGTAACCAGCGATGCCACCAGGTCAAATTTCTCCTCACGGTGATCCAAACTACGGACCAATCCTGGGTGGTTGGGTTGACATACCCGAGAATCCCCTGAGAGACCGTTCGCCTTCGTTGGGGGCGGCGGTCCCGGCTCGCCGTCTGCTTGCCGTGCGATGATTTGGCATGACCCTTCGCGAGGCACGTGTCGACCTGCCCGCCCTACAACCGAGTCCTGGACGGCCGTTCGGGTTGTACCTGCATGTCCCGTTCTGCATAACCCGCTGCGGCTATTGCGACTTCAATACCTACACCCCTGCCGAGCTGGGCGGCGTCAATCCGGACGCCTGGCTGCTGGCAATGCAGACGGAGCTCGAACTGGCGGCCGCGCGGTTGGCCGGACCGACGTTGAACACGGTGTTCGTCGGCGGGGGGACCCCATCGCTGCTCGGCGGCGAGCGCCTGGCCAAGCTGCTGGACATGGTGCGGCAGCAGTTCGCGCTGGCGCCCGACGCCGAAATCACCACAGAGGCCAACCCGGAGTCGACCTGGCCGGAATTCTTCGCGGCGATCCGGGCCGCCGGATACACGCGGGTGTCGCTGGGCATGCAGTCGGTGGCGCCACGCGTGCTGGGGGTCCTCGAGAGGGTGCACACCCCCAACCGGTCGGCGGCGGCGGCCCGCGAGGCCCTGGCCGCCGGCTTCGAGCACGTCAGCCTCGACCTGATCTACGGCACTCCGGGGGAGTCCGACGACGACCTCCTATGGTCCATCGACACGGCCGTGGAGACCGGTGTCGACCACGTGTCCGCGTACGCCTTGGTCGTCGAGGAGGGCACCGCGCTAGCCCGACGGGTCCGCCGCGGCGAGTTGGCCGCTCCCGACGACGACGTGTTGGCGCATCGCTACGAGTTGGTCGATGAGCGGCTGTCCGCGGCCGGGATGGGCTGGTATGAGGTATCCAACTGGTCGCGGCCCGGCGGTGAGTGCCGGCACAACCTCGGCTACTGGGACGGTGGCCAGTGGTGGGGCGCGGGACCCGGGGCGCACGGGTTCATCGGCGCGACGCGGTGGTGGAATGTCAAGCATCCCAACGCCTATGCGGAGATGCTAGCCGGCGCCGCGCTGCCCGTAGCAGGGTTCGAGGAGCTCGACGGCGACGCCTTGCACACCGAAGACGTGCTGCTGAAAACTCGCCTGCGCCAAGGGCTTCCGCTGGACCATCTGGGTGACGGCGAACGCGAACGCGCCGAAAACGCGGTCGCGGACGGGTTGCTGGTGTCCGACGGTGACAGACTGGTCCTCACCCCGCGAGGACGGCTGCTCGCCGATGCGGTGGTGCGGACGCTGCTGGGGTAGTTCTCAGGCGCCCGGGAACCAATGTGCGACTAAGCGATTGATCTCGATATAGAGCGGGATTCCGATGGTGACGTTATAGGTAAACGTCAGACCCAACGATGCAGCCAGCGGCAATGTGGGGCTGGCCTCGGGGATGGCCAGCCGCTGGACCGCTGGAACCATGATGTATGACGCCGACCCGCAGAGCACCGCGAATAGCACATAGGTGCCGGGTTGGAAGTGGGTGTTGGTGACGTCGGCGTAGGTGTAGGCCACCAGGATCCCCAGCGTCGCAAAGAGGTTCGGCGCCAGCAGACCGAAGAAGATGAAACCGCGGCCGGCAAGCTTGAGATCCCGCAACTTGCGGGACGCCGTCATGCCCATCTCGAGCAGGAACACGCAGAGCACACCCTGAAACGCCGAAACGAACAACTCGTTTTGGTCGTGCACGACCTTCTGCCCCTGCACTGCACTGATGAAGCCGATGAGTATGCCGCCGGAGAGGAGGATGAGCCCAGGGTTGAGGAAAACTTCCTGCAGGATCGCACGGGAGAAGATGGGCATCCTCTTGGCCTTACCGATGGGTGCATGCTGGTCGGGCTCCCAGTTCGGATGCTCCAGCTTTTCCATCGAGAGCTCGAGCTCCTGCTCGACACCGCGTTCGTGCTGGGTTTCGAGGCTCTCGCCGTGCGGGGGCCGGGCGGCGGTGCCGGGCCCGACGCCGACCTTGGCCGGTGGGGTGTAGCCGGGCTCGTCCGGCATGAACCCTTCCTCGTCCATCCCCTTGTGGCGCAGCCGTGCCACCAGGTACAGCGCCACCAGGCAACCGGGAAACTCCATGATGGCCAGCAAGACCGGCATGTAAGCGTTGAAGGCGATGTGGACGCCCGTCAGGAAGACCACGCAGGTGGCGAAGGTTCCTGCCGCGTCCGACCCGTAATAACCCGCGACCGTCGCTCTGTCGACCTGCCGTATGGCGGTCATGTACTTCAACAGGAAGTAGGAGGCTATACCGATCACGAAGTTCAAGACGAAACCCAAAAGCGTGAAGCCGGCGATGTTGTCGATGTCGGCTGGCTTGACCTTGGCGAGCTCTTCGCCTCCCTGCCAGCCGATGGCCAGCAGCAGGTACATGGTCAGGCCTTGGTAGATCGCAAAGGGGAACTCAAACCGGACCTTCAGGATCGGGATGAGGAACCCTAGGTAGAAAAACAGCAACAGCGGCTTGAAGAGATTGTGGGTGAAGTTTTGCCAGAACTCATAAAGCATTTGGTGCCTCCCGGTTATTTGGTCCGGTGAAGGGGGAAGCAGCAGCCGACGCGGCGCGGCCACGAACATCGATAAGCGTTAAGGACTTTGGAGACTGAGTCAACCCGTCTTTACAAACAATTAACAACTCTCT
>NZ_JBKQOI010000124.1:0-32330 GCF_052145595.1 Mycobacterium sp.
GGCCGGTGTGCATGAGTGGTCTGACGGCGCTGCCGACAACGGGTGCATTCCAGGAAAAAGCGCCCGGTCGTTGGCCGTCATCGCCGGCAGGTATTGCCATGGCGGCACGCTAACACCTGATCGATTCGGCGCGTTAGGGACTTACGTCCCGGCGGAAGGTCGCGAAAGTCCTTGACTAGCAAGTATAGATCATCGACGCCCATCTGGGACAAATGATCGGGCGAGGAAGGACTTTAGGCACTCGTGTCGGTGGCGTGGAGATCATAGCGTTTGGTTCGGCATGAGCTGCCGTCCCGCTGCGACACGATTTGCAGCGTCAGATCATATTTGAGGAGATTGATAATGCCACAGACACCGGAAAAGAGCGAGTCACGCTGGGCCGAACTGTCTGACGAGGTGCTCGAATCGGTCGAGGCAAGCCGTAAGCAGGCCATCGACGCCGTCCGCAAGTTCGTCGATCAGGTGAGTGGAGACCTCCCCGATGAGGCGCGGCGCAAGAACGTCATCGACGCCGCCCTGGACTTAACTGAGGAGTTGGTTACCGGGCGGATCGAGTTCTTCCGCAGCGTGGTGCGAAGCGCCGGCCAGGCGGTAGGTGGCAAACGGTCGTAACGGCTCAATGATCCAAGGCCGATGGCCGAACGGTTGCCCGCGGGGCACCCGCCCGGCCATCGGTCATTTGTCATTCGACGTCCGGCTCCCCCGAAAGGTCTAGGACGGCGTTCCGCACGGCGTGCTGCAGTTCGACTGCCGCAGCCCAGTCGGTGCCCGAAGGCCGGATCGGCTCACCAACCGCGATGTCGACGGCTCCCCGTCGCGGAAAATGGTGCTCTGGCCGCAATATTGTCCGCGTGCCGCGGATAGCCACCGGGACGACGGGCACGCGGGTTTCGGCAGCCACCACGAATGCGCCCATGTGGAACGGCCGCAACCCGGGGGCACGCGCCAGTCGGCCTTCGGGGAAGATGACGAGCGACTGCCCGGCTCGTACCAGGGCAGCCAGCCGGTCGGCGTCAGCCACGCCGAGCTCGCGCTCGTGGCGTTCGACGAACTGGTGGCCGAGCCGCCTGAGCACGAATCCTTTGAGCCCTTGATGCTCAAGCACTTCAGCGGCCACGAAGTGAAACGACTGAGGCATTACCGAGGCCAGCACCAGCGGGTCGATCCAGCTGGGATGGTTGGCCACCGCGATGGAGGTCCCTGCTGGGAGGCGGTCGAGGCCATGCACGGTGACCGGTGTTCCGGTAAGGCGAGCCAGCAGTCGGACCGCCCCCCGGGCCACCCACCACCGCCATTGCGGTCGCGGTAGCAGCACCAGCAAGACCGCAACCGACAACCCAAGGACCGCGTACACCACCCACGTGTAGGCCGCGAACGCCACCGCGCCCGCCGCGCGACGAGCACGGCGCAGCGACGGTGCTGCGCCGCGGAGGCGAAGGCGGGCCAACTCCCACCACACCGCACGCGGTCGCACGCCGATCTTCCCGGCCTGGTAGATCGCCTGGCTGGCGGCCCGCCGGATCTTGCCGCTCGAGGTCTTCAGCACAGTGCGCGGTGGTGCCAAGACCACGTCGTCGAGGGCCAGGCCCAGCAGATCCACTGCGGTGGCCGCGATTTCGGAGCGCAAAGCGGCACGGGCGTCGTCTCCGGTCGCTCGGGTCTCGGCCATGATGACGAGTCGCTCGGCGCCCCCCGACGGGTCGGGAGAGGCGAACACCGCCACACATCCCTTGCGAACACCTTTGAGGTTGCCGACCGCCTCTTCGAGCTCCGCTGGGTGCAGGTTGCGGCCGGCCCGGATGATCACGTCCTTGACCCGACCGGTGACGTATAGGTCCGCGTCGGCCAGGTAGCCCAGGTCGCCCGTGTCGAGCCAATCGTCGTGAAACAGGGAACGCGTCGCCGGTGCGTTGTTGAAATAGCCGGCGGTTGCCGACGGACCGCGGAATTCGATGCGACCTTCACGGCGGTCGCCCAGCTCGTTACCGGCGGCGTCGACAACCCGGATCTCGTGGCCCGGCAGGGGTTGGCCGGAAGCGACGAATCGGAGGTCGGGCTCACCAGGTTTCGCCGGCTCAGCCCGTCCGGAACGCACGAATGCGTCTCGGCGGATTCGGTCGATCAGCGGACCCCGGCCCAACGGTGGGAAAGCCAGGCCCACCGAGGACTCGGCCAGCCCGTACACCGGGGTCATCGCCTCCCGTCGAAACCCGTACGGGGCGAAGCGATCACCGAACCGCTCGATCGTCGCAGCGCTCACCGGCTCAGCGCCGTTGTAAGCCAGCCGCCACGAGCTCAGGTCGAGTCCTTCGATCTCGGCGTCGCGGACCTTGGTGAGGCAGAGTTCGTAGGCGAAGTTCGGGCCGGCCGACATGGTTGCCCGGTTGGCGTGGATCGCCCAGAGCCATCGTGACGGGCGGATCAGGAACGACTGCGGGCTCATCACCACCAGCGGGACACCGAAATACATGCAGCCGAGCCACGCACCAATCAAACCCATGTCGTGATACAGCGGCAGCCAACTGACGAACGTGTCGGACCCGGATGCCGCCGCCGCCCGACCCATTACCCGGATGTTGGCGAGCAGGTTCCGGTGGGTGAGCGCGACGCCTTTGGGCTGCCCGGTGCTGCCCGAGGTGTACTGCACCAGCGCGAGGTCGTCGGCCCGCGGCCGCGCAAGGACGTCTTCGCTTGCGCCCGTGAGGGATTCGGGTACGACGACGTGACGCAGGCTTTCGACGTTCGCGCGCAGCAGGTGGCCGAGGGTAACGGCCTCGGGCACGGTGACGAGCATGGTGGCGCCGGCGTTCGTGAGGATGCCGGTCGTGCGACGCAGGTGGTCCGCCAGCTGGGAAGGCCGGGCCGGTGGGTAGACCGGAACGGGCACGGCGCCGGCGAGGAGCACACCGGCGAAGGTGACGAAATACGCCCGGCAGGTGGGCAACATGATGGCGACCGTCTCGCCGGGCATGACGTCGTGCGCGAGCAAGCCGGCCGCTACCGCAGCCGCCTCCCGGCGCAACGCGGCATAGGTCACGTCGATAGGGCCAACGGCATCGTCGAGGATGCGGATGTGGGTTCGGTCCGGGGTCGCGCTGACATGCCAGTTGAAGACGTCGTTCAGGGTCAGCGCCGTGTCTGGCGCCACAGTGCCCGGCGCGGTCGCCGGAAGTGAAACCATGCCCCGGTCCGCCACGCGGTCCTGAGCCACGGCGAGATGACCGCGAGCTAGGGCCGGTTGGAGGGCAGCTACCAAGTCGCGCGGCGTCTCCGCACTGGCCAGGATGTGGGGCGGCAGCGCCACGCCGAATTTGTCCTGGACGCGCAGCAACAGTTCGGCCAGCTCAAGACTGCCGACTCCCAGTTTGTCGAAAGGGCTGTCAAGCGTTACCGAGGACGGCGCAGCATGCGGGTGAACCTCGGAGACGAGCCCGCGCACCAGTGCCAGGACTGCCGGGGCGCTTTGTTGGCCGGCCATGTCTCATGACGCAGCCTGGGAGTGCTCGACTCGTTCGCGAATACGTGCGGCGAAAGCCGCAGCCCGGTCGAGATCGTGGTCGTTGGGCCGGCCCCTGTTTATCCCGCCGACGAACCCGAACGGCCCCACCGTGTCGAAGCCGCGGCAGGAAAACGAACCGAGCACCTCAAAGCCCTTCGATTCGAGTTGTTTCCGAACCGGTTTGTTGTAGTCCAACAGCGGAACCTCCCGGGCGCCGCTGGTGTAAAAGCTAAACGCGCGGACGCCGTCGACACGCTCCAGGCGACGAATCAAGTCCCGCAGCCTCGCGTCCACCGCCATGTAATAGATTCCGGAACCGAAGCCGACGAGGTCGTACTGGCGGAGAGTTTCGGGGTCGACCGACTCGGGTTCTACGACCTCGCCACCAAGCACCTCGGCCATCCGATCGGCGACGCGGCGGGTGTTGCCGTGCGATTTCGAAACGCACACGATGAGCGGCTTCATGGCTGGGCTCCTTGGACGAGGTACGGACGGGTCAATGCTGCGTGCACACCTGACCTTCCGGTAAGGGCGCAAAGGCACCAACACCCGGGGGAATTGGTCACTTCGGGCTCCCTTTCGGTCGCCTCAGTCGAACGCGTGGATCACCTGGCGGGCCACCTGCTGGATCTTGCGGCGCGTGCGGTGATCGAGGGGTAGGTCATCGAGGCCCGGAATCTGCCCCGTCGTGGTGACCACACCGGGTTCCTCCGGCTCCCAGTGGGCGTCCACCTTGTCCCCCAGCGCGCGCGCGGTCGGATTGTCGGCAAGCACCCGGGCATGGAAGCGCTCGATGCCATCGACGCGTGCCGCGACCGCCAGCGCGCCGAGCAGCAGCGTCCCGATCCCGCGTTGCTGGTAGGCGTCCGCCACGGTGAGCGCAACCTCTGCCGAAGCGGGGTCGTCTTCGTCACGGATGAAGCGTGCGTCGGCGACGACCGGCCCGTCCGCACCGACCGTCACGACCCAGACGAAATGGTCGACGTAATCGACCTCGAACAGGTAGGCCAACCGTGCCTCGGTCGGCGCACCACCCTGGTAGCGCCGGTACAGAGTCTGGCGCGAGAACGAGCCGTTGCCCTTGAACCGTTCGGCGTCGCCGGGCAGGACGGGGCGCAACAACAGCCCTGCGCCGTGTTTGGCCGGCACCGGTATCGGGGCGATGTATGCGGCCAACCGCTGCCGCGCGGTGCGCACCATCCGGTCGGCGACGACCGGCATGGCCAGCATGCACTCGAACGCGTCGTTGTGTCCGACATAGCCGCACACGTCGTCCTTCGCGATCACCGTCGCCGTTCGGGGTTGGCTTCGCAGCAACGCGATTTCGCCGACGATCGTCCCTGGCACCAGCTCGATCGCCGCGACCTTTCCGCCCGGGCCGACATGGCTGATCTCGACTCGACCGGACGCGATGATCGCGAACGACAACGCCCGCTCACCCTGGCGCGTCAGGACCTTGCCGGCGGCCACCCGAAGCGGCTCCAGGCTGGCGGCCAATGCCTCAAGGTCCTGCGGCGGGACATCGGCGAAGACGGGCAGCGCCGCAAGGTCATCGGTGTTGACGACGCTCACGCCGGCCCGCTTTCGAGCCGGGCGTGCTGATCCGTTGATACAGCAGCCATCTCGCCAGTCCCCTGTATCGCCGCGCCCACGACGCCAGGCACCCAGCTATGCGCCGTCACCCCGATGTACGCTACGCGGCCGGCGCGGCCTTCGCCCGGGGAGTAGGTAGTTAACCGCTGTGACAAAGGACCCTTTCGGGCTGGGACTTCGGCAGCCCCGACGCGAGACCAAAGCATTCCCGTACTCGGGCTGTTGGCCGCTACGGCCCAGCCCTCGGCGGTGGTCGGATGGCGGTTGAGGCCAACCGGGGAGGAAGACGATGAAGTCAGCGACATGGCGGCATCATTGGCCCCAGCGCAGGTCGACGACGACGATCTATCAGTTGACCGATCGGCTGCACGACGGCCACACGGCCCGGGTACCCGCTCACCAGGTCACGGCCACGGTGTCCGCATGGCTCGCGGAATTGGGCACCCACAGCCCGTTGGTCGAGGATCTCGCGCGCGGTGGGGCGCGGCGATTGGCCGGCGGCGTATGCCCTGGCTGACTGCTTTTCCATTGAAGTGGCGGTCGCCAGCTGAGCACCGCTGCCGCCCCGGCTACGCGTCTTGAAGGGACGATTGCCGATCATGCGGGTGACTTTCGTCACTATCCCGGACCTACCCGACCGCAGCAGGATCGAAGAAATACCTGGTAACAAGGCCAACGGTATTCGATTAGGCACCAATGGATTAGCGAAATGAAAACATCACTCGCCTCGCCGGAGAGACCCGATTTCACCAAGATCGAGAATCGCGCGCCGTCGGTGGCACACATGTTCGTCGACCGCGTCGCCGCCACCCCGCACGCGGAGGCGTTTCGATATCCGCAGGACCACAGCTGGGAGAGTGTGACGTGGCAGCAGGTCGGTGAACGCGTCTCCAACATCGCCGGCGGACTGATCTCGCTCGGAATCGCCATGGAGGATCGAGTCGCGCTCGCGTCGGCCACGCGCTATGAGTGGGTGCTCGTCGATTTCGCCGTGATGTGCGCCGGCGCGGCGACTACCACCGTGTATCCGACGACCAACGCCGGCGATGTCGCGTACATCGTCGCCAATTCCGGAAGCCGGGTGGCGGTCGCCGAAAATCAGACCCAGGTCGACAAGCTGCTCGAGCACCGCGCCGAACTGCCCGAGGTGAGCAGGGTCGTGATCATCGACGGCAACGGCGACGGCGACTGGGTGATCACACTCGCCGAACTCGAGCAGCGGGGCAAGCAACTGCTCGCCGACTCGCCCAATGCCATCAAGGATCGTGTCGCCGCCATCGGTCCCGACCAGCTCGCCAGCCTCATCTACACCTCCGGCACCACCGGGCGGCCGAAGGGGGTGCGGCTGACCCACGGGGCTTGGACCTACACCGCGGCAGCCATCGACGCGCTGGGCATCCTCGGCCCCGACGACTTGAACTTCCTGTGGCTGCCCCTGGCACACGCGTTCGGCAAGGTGATGCTGGCGCTGCCGCTGCAGATCGGCTTCCCCACCGCGATCGACGGCCGCGTCGAGAAAATCGTGGACAACCTCGCGGCATTGCGTCCGACGATCATGGGTGCGGCCCCACGCATTTTCGAGAAGGCACATGCCCGCATCGAGGGGACGGTTGCCGAGCAGGGCATGCTCACCAAGAAGATGTTCGACTGGGCAATCGGGGTCGGCACCAAGATGTCCGAAACCCGGCAAGCCGGCAACAAGCCTTCGTTCGCGTCGTCGCTGGCCTACAAGGTAGCCGACCGGATGGTGTTCTCCACCATCCGGGAACTGTTCGGAGGCCGACTGCGGTTCTTCGTCTCCGCGGCCGCCGCCCTGGACCGTGAAGTTGCGCAGTGGTTCGACGCCGTCGGCATCGTCGTCCTCGAGGGCTACGGTTTGACCGAGACCGCCGCCGCGTCATTTATCAACCGCCCCAACGCATACCGGTTCGGAACGGTCGGCTGGCCATTCCCGGCCACCGACGTCAAGATCGCCGGCGACGGCGAAATCTTGCTCAAGGGGCCGGGTTTGATGACCTGCTCCCACGATCTTCCGGACGCCACCGCCGAGGCGCTCGACGAGGACGGTTGGTTCCACACCGGCGACATCGGTGATATCGACGTCGATGGCTTTTTGCGGATCAGCGACCGCAAGAAGGACATGTTCAAGACCTCGCAAGGCAAGTACGTGGCGCCGTCGGCGATCGATGCGAAATTCAAGGGCCTTTGCCCGTATGTGAGCGAGCTGCTGGTCTACGGGGAGGCCAAGCCATACTGCGTGGCGCTGGTCAGCCTCGACAGTGAAGCGATCACCGATTGGGCCGGCAAGAATGGTCTGGCGGGCAAGTCGTTCACCGAGATAGCGCGCGACGAGAGGACACAGGAGCTGATCGCCGGATACATCGATGCGCTGAACGTGGAACTGAATCGCTGGGAGCAGATCAAGCGATTCACGATCGCAGACCGCGAATTCTCCGTCGAATCCGGCGATCTGACGCCGAGCATGAAGCTTCGCCGCAAGGTGGTCATCGAGAAGTTCGCCGACCGCCTCTCGGCGCTCTACGAACAGTCGTCAGTGTGAAGGGCGGCGTCCCCGAAACGGGACCCACGCGGCAAGGATGGAAATGTCACTACACGACCAGCCGATCACCAACTTGTCCGATACGCAAAGCTGGGAGCTGCTGGCCGGTGTGGAGTTGGGCCGGCTGATCACCAACGTGGGAGGCCAGCCCGAGGTCTTCCCGGTCAACTTCGTCACCCAGCGTCAGACCATTCTTTTCCGCACGGCGGAGGGCACCAAGCTATCCAGCGTCGTGCTCAACCAGGACGTGGTTTTTGAAGCCGACCACCACGACTCGACGGAAGGCTGGAGTGTCATCGTCAAGGGTCGCGCCAATGTGCTGGACACCCGGGCCGAGATCGAAGAAGCCGAAGAGGCGAACCTGCGGCCGTGGATCCCGACGCTGAAGCTTCGCTTTGTGCGAGTCGTTCCGCGCGAAATCAGCGGCCGCCGATTCAAATTCGGTCCCGAACCCGACGTCGAGTCCAGCTTTTCGTGACGCGCCAATACTTTTCCGCGCTGTTCACCGACCTTTATGAGGTCACGATGGCGCAGGCCTATATGGCTGAGCGCATGTCGGGAACCGCGGTGTTCGAGACCATGTTTCGCAAGCTCCCCAAGGGCCGGTCCTATGTGATGGCCGCCGGCCTGTCAGATGTGCTCGACTTTCTCGAAACGTTTCAATTCCAGCCCGAGGACATTGACTACCTGCGGGGATTGCGCCTGTTTACCGAAGATTTCTTGCGGTCGTTCTCCGCGGTTCGGTTCACCGGAGACGTGTGGGCGGTGCCGGAAGGGACCGTGGTCTTTCCCAACGAGCCGATAGTGCAGGTGATCGCACCGATTCTGGAAGCCCAACTCGCCGAAACCTTCGTGGTGAACCAGATTCACCTGCAGAGCGTGATCGCGAGCAAGGCCGCCCGTGTGGTCGAAGCCGCGCGGGGACGAATGGTGGTGGATTTCGGAGCGCGGCGCGCGCACGGCACCGACGCGGCGCTCAAGGTCGCGCGGGCCGGCTACATCGCCGGAATTGCGGGCACATCCAACTTGCTTGCGGCCCGCGAGTACGGAATCCCCGCGTTCGGCACGATGGCTCACAGCTTCATTCAGGCCTTCGACAACGAGCTCGACGCATTTGACGCGTTCGCCCGGCTCTATCCGGGCACAACCTTGCTCGTCGATACCTACGACACGCTGCGCGGCGTCGATCATGTCATCGAACTCGCCCGACGTCGGGAACACCTCGACGTGGCAGCGATCCGGCTCGATTCCGGGGACCTGGGTGCGCTGTCGAAGGCGGCGCGCGCAAAGCTCGATGCGGCGGGCTTGAACCACGTCAAAATCTTCGCTTCGTCCGGTCTCGACGAGTACCGAATCGCCGCGCTGATGGATGATGCCTGCCCCATCGACACGTTCGCGGTGGGCACCAAACTTGTTGTGGCCCAGGATGCGCCCGCGCTCGACATGGCATACAAGCTCGTGGAGTACGACGGCACCGGACGGACCAAGTTCTCCAGCGACAAGGTGATCTATCCGGGCCGCAAGCAGGTGGTACGCCGGCTTGATGACGGGGTCTTCGCGGGCGACACGATCGGTAAGCACGACGAACAACTCGACGGCGAACCACTGCTGGTGCCCGTGATGAAAAATGGCCGGCGCCTCCCGCAACACGATGTGCAGGCGTCGCGAAACTGGGCACGCTGGCAGATCGATCGGCTTCCGCCTCAACTTCGTTCGCTTGAGGCCGACGCCCGGTCCTACCCTGTGGACGTCAGCCCGGGGGTCGCACGGGAGCTCGAAAGGCTACGCCGCGCTCAGCAATCGACGGGTTGACCGTTCGCCGCAGATCACGGCTGGACCGAGAACATCGTGACGGTGCCGGACCAGTAATCGCCAAGGTAGAGGCGGTCGCCATCGGCGCTCAACGCCAACGCTTCCGGATGGCCGCCGACGTCGATGGTTTCGGTCACGCACCGGTCCAGGGCTCAAGGTTGCTCGTGGTGGTAATCAAAGTGCGCGCGTGCGAAGATTTCACACTGTGAGCCAGGGCGGGCAAGGAGATGAGCCAGGGCTGCAGGGCATGCTCGGGCGCCTCCACCTGCACGAATTGCTCACCGAGGTCCGCGACCGGGTTGCCGAAATTGTCCAGATCCGCGATCGCCTGGACCGGCTGATCGAGGCGATGCTGATCGTCGCCGCAGGCCTGGACATCGACGAGACCTTTCGGCGGATCGTTCGCACCTCCGTCGAGCTCACGGGCGCCCGATACGGTGCACTGGGCGTGCGCGGACCGGGAAATGCGCTGGCCGAACTCGTTTATGAGGGCATCGACGAAGCCACCCGGGCCCGGATCGGCGGCATGCCCCACGGTGCCGGCGTGCTGGGGTTGTTCTTCGGCGACCCCCGCCCGCTTCGCCTGGAGGACATATCCGCCCATCCCGCGTTTGCGGGATTTCCGCCACACCATCCCCCGATGCGAACATTTCTCGGGGTTCCGATTGTGCTCAGGGACGGTGAGGTGTTCGGGATCATCTATATGGCCGATAAAGCCGACAACGCGACCTTCACCGAGGACGACGAGGTGATGATGCAGGCGCTTGCGGCGGCGGCGGCCATCGCGATCGAGAACGCGCGGCTATTCGAGCAGACACGCGCTCGGCAGGCCTGGTTGGAGGCCACCCGCGCGGTGTCGATGGCCCTGCTGGCCGGCACCGAAATGGGCCAGGTGCAGCGGTTGATCGTCGATCGCGTGCGTGGGCTGGTCCGTAGTGAGTGGTCGTTGTTGGCCGTACCACCGCAACCCGCCGCGGTCGAAGACGTCGACCGGCTGGTCGTCGGCGCCGTCGGCGGGACACCCCCTGCGCCGATCAAGCCGGGGCTGGTCATCCAAGCCGACCACTCACCGGTGTGGGTTGCATTTCACGACCGCGTCACCCTCAATCTCCGGGAGCTGGGCCTTACCGCTGACGCCGTCGACCCCGGCCCGGCGATCGTGGCGCCCCTGCTTGACGCCAACGTGATCGCCGGAGCGCTGGTCGTAGGACGGACAAGCCACGGGGCCGCATTCACCGAGGATGAACGCGAACTGGTCGCCGGTTACGCCGATCACGCGGCGGTCGCCCTGCAGTACTCAACAACCCGGCGACGGATTCTCGAGCTTGAGCACCGCGAAAGAACCGGAGGCCCAGCGGCCCAGACCGCGCCGTGACCTATGGCCCGCATCTGGGGGCTAACGACTCTCGCGCAGCCTCGGTCGTCCTTCATACGTTGGGCGAACAGGTGGCACATGCACAGGCACACAGCAAAGAGGGATGGCATGCGATCGGAACGCCTCAGGCGGCTGACAAAAGCAGAAGGTCCTTTTGCGTCGGTCTACTTCGACGACTCACACGACACCGCAGATGCCGTCGAGCAACTCGAAGCGAAATGGCACGATATCCGCAAGCAACTCGAGACAGGGGGCGCGGGCGGGGACCTCATTGGCAAGCTCGAGGAAGCCGTGTTGCACCATCGACCGGCCGTGGGTCGGCGCGGCCGCGCGGTGATCGCCACGAGCGAACAGGTGCTGATCAACGAGCAGCTGGTCAGCCCACCACCGGTTACGGTGGTTCGCCTATCGGATTACCCGTACATCGTGCCGTTGATCGAGCTCGAGATGCAGCGACCGACTTACGTGTTTGCCGCGGTTGACCACGCCGGCGCCGACGTCACGCTGTACCGGGGGGGCGCCATCAATTCCACCAGCATCGAGGGCGCCGGGTACCCGGTGCACAAACCGGTCACCGCCGGCTGGAACGGCTACGGCGACTTCCAGCACACGACCGAGGAAGCCATCCGCATGAACTGCCGTGCGGTCGCCGACCATCTCACCCACCTGGTGGACGAAGCGGATCCCGAGGTGGTTTTCCTGTGCGGCGAGGTTCGTTCGCGCACGGATGTGGTTTGCGAATTGCCGGAGCGGGTGGCCCAGCGGGTGTCGCAATTACACGCCGGCACACGCAAGAGCGGCATCGATTCCGAAGAGGTCCGCCAGCTGACGGCCGCGGAGTTCACTCGGCGCCACGGCATCGAGGTGACCCACATCGCTGAGCGGTTTGAAGCGGAAATCGGGCGCGGCTCGGGGTTGGCGGCCGAAGGGCTCGCCGCCGTATGCGCGGCGCTGCGGGACGGCGACGTCGACACGCTGATCGTCGGCGAGCTGGGCGACACCACCGTCGTCACCGGCAAAGCCCTTACCAGGGTCGCGCCCGATGCCGACGTGCTGTCCGAATTCGGCGAGCCGGTGGAACGCGTGGCAAGGGCCGACGAGGCGTTGCCGTTCACCGCCATCGCGGTCGGTGCCTCATTGGTTCGGGCCGACAACCGGGTCGCACCCGCGGACGGGGTCGGTGCGTTGCTGCGATACGTCGCGACCGACCGACTCGCCGGCCAACAATCCTAGGGTTGGGCCAATCACTATCGGTAGCGCTTTTCGGGAACTTCGTCGGCTGGTTAAAGGACTTGTGGCCATACCGGTGGGCCGCAACGGCATCCAGACTCGAGTGATGAGGCAGTTCAATGACCGTGCCGACGCCGGACGGCAATTGGCGTCACGCATGGAGTATTTGCGCGGTCGAGATGTGGTGGTGCTCGGCCTGCCGCGAGGCGGAGTTCCGGTGGCGTTCGAGGTCGCCAAGGCGCTGGGAGCCCCCCTCGATGTGCTCCTGGTACGCAAGCTCGGAGTGCCGTTTCACCCGGAGCTTGCCTTCGGTGCGATCGGCAATGGCGGCGTGCGGGTAATCAGCGAAGCCGTGGTCCGCGAGGTGGGACTCAGCGGCCGGGAAATCGCCGCGGTCGAGAGCAAGGAGCGAGCGGAGCTGCAACGCCGGGCCGAACGCTTCCGCGGTGATCATCGCCCGATTCCGTTGCAGGGCCGAATCGCCGTGATCGTCGACGACGGCATCGCGACTGGAGCCACCGCGCAGGCCGCCTGCCGGGTGGCTCGCGCCGAGGGGGCCGCCAAAGTGGTATTGGCGATTCCTATCGGGGCCACCGACACCGCCGAACAGTTCGCCCAGTACGCCGACGAGGTGGTGGTCCTGCACACGCCGGTGCCCTATTTCGCCGTCGGCCAGGGGTACCACGACTTTGCGCAGACCTCAGACGACGAGGTGGTGGCCCTGCTCGAGCGCGCCCGCAGCGGTTTTCGTGCCGTTGCGAGCCCCGGTGCCGGCGATCCGCCGCTGCGCGACGAGGAGATCCGGGTGACCGCCGGGCGGGTCTCGGTGGCCGGGCATCTGACCATTCCCGAGCGTCCGAAGGCGGTCGTCGTATTCGCGCACGGCAGTGGAAGTAGCAGACACAGCCCGCGCAATCGCTATATCGCCGAGGTCCTCAACAAGGCCGGCTTCGCCACCGTGCTCTTCGACTTGTTGACGCCCGATGAAGAACGCGACCGCGCCAACGTCTTCGACATCGCATTGCTGGCAAGCCGATTGGTCGACGTCACGAGCTGGCTGGCCGGCCAACCCGACACGGCGTCATTGCCGGTCGGTTACTTCGGTGCCAGTACCGGCGCGGGAGCGGCCCTGGCTGCGGCCGCACATCCCGGTGTCAAGGTGGCGGCCGTGGTATCCCGCGGCGGGCGACCCGATCTTGCGGGCCCGGCACTGCGTGAGGTGCAAGCCCCGACCCTGTTGATAGTGGGTGGACGCGACGAGATGGTCCTCAAGCTGAACCGGCAGGCGCAGGCGGCGATCCCCGCCCAGTGCGAGGTCACCGTCGTCCCCGGCGCCACCCACCTTTTCGAGGAACCGGGAACGCTTGAGCAGGTCGCTGTGCTGGCGCGCGACTGGTTCGTCGGCCACCTGGCTCCCCCGGAGCACTAGAAAACCACGAAAAGCCATGGCGGACAGCGGTTCAGGACACCGGACTGTGCCGCACACGGCGGAATTGCGTATCGAGGCCCGGGCACCGACCCTGACGGCTGCATCCGGGAGGCGGTGCTGGGCAGACCTCGCCCGTAAAGTCGCTCGCCTCGTTCCGTTGGGGTGCGTCAAAGGATGAGGCAGGGATGAGTCAGCGGCTGAAGTTGGGAGCGGCGGTCCCGGACGGGGGGATGTTCCGGGACCGCCGCAGCATTCAAGTTGAGCCCGCCGGCGTGACGCGGCGCTCAGCTAGCCGGGGCGATGAGCCCGTAATGGCCGTCGTAGCGGTGATATAACACGCTGCCACGGTCTCGGGCCGTATCGACGAAGAACAGGAACGGCAGCCCAAGCAGGCCGATCCGCTCGATTGCCTGGTCCACGGTCAGCCGCGGTGCCGGCTGCGGGCTGATGGTCAGGGGCAGCTCGAACGGCGCCAAGTTGTCTGCCGATTCCGGATCGACCTGCGCGAGGCGGTATGCGGCGGGCCCTTCGCGGTAAAGCACGCTGTCCTGCTTCGTGCCCTCCTCGGTGAAAAGGTGGAAGTCGTAGTCGAGCAGCTCCATCTCCAGCGCGGCCTCTTCGACGGTGCAGGTCGGCAGGCTGTATGACTTGTGCCGCATGATGCGGCGTTCGCCCTCGGGCCTGGGGAAGTACGTCGGCCGGTCGGTGGGCTCGGATTGGTGCCGCCATTCGTGCGGACCAACCCGAGGCATGCCGCCTCGTTTGGCTTCCCAGTGTTGGGCGCTGCGTTCCAGCCGATGACGCAGCCGCGCCTCGAGTCGATCGATCGCATCCCGCGCGGTGACGCTTTCGACCTGCGCGCGGACCAGCCGGCCGTTGACGTCCAGGTTCGCCTGTGCGATCACCCGGCGGGCCACCGCCGGATCGCCATGCTCGCTCAACCTGACATGTGCGCGCAGTACCGGTTCGTGGGTGAGTCGACCGAGCTCGCCGATCTTTGTCCGCGCGTAGTCCTCGGCACCGGGCAGCTGCCCATGCGTCGTCACTTCGACGTCGAAAACGGCTGGTAAATCGGATCTCTGACTCATGATTCGTTGCTACGCTCTCCCAAATCGTTGCTGTAGGGCCGAAGGTCACCGCGACCGCGGTCCACGGTCGCACATCCCACACGGGCCGTGTTCAGTGGTGCAGACCCGTCACCGGCTCGTGGGTACTGGTTTGGATGTCGGTCGATGTCAAAGCGAACAGCTGATTCGCCAGATCGGACAACGCCCGGGCGATGGCAAGTTCGTCGCCGATCCGGGCCACCGGCTCGTCAGCCGGATCGAGCCGCGCCAAACCGATACCGACCAGCTTTTTGCCGGCCCAGGACAGTCGCGCCTTGGCCCGGGTCCGCTCTTCGTGCTCTTCGATCAGCACATCGACCTGGCAAGTCTTGGTGCCGTCACCCTTGCCCGTCATCGCCAGTCTCCCGTCTCGCCATCTGATTTGCCCGAGTAGATGCGACCATCACCGGACGGGCGCGGAGTAGGGGCGGAAGTCCCGAGTCGCGGGGTCGTTTGTCCGAATGTCAGGTGAAGACGTCCCTGAGGGTGACGGTCTGCAGATTGCGGCTGTGGACGAGATCCAGCAGTTGCCCGTAACAGTGCGTGATGGTGGGCAGGTTGGCGTGCATGAGCACGATCTGGCCCGGTTGAAACGAGTTCGCCGCGCGGGCTACCAGGCCGTTTTCGTTTTCGGGCGCCGAGTCGCCGACGTCCGCGCTCCACATGGTGATGAAGGTGTACCCCTGGTCGGCGGCTATCCGGTCGACGTCGGCATTGTGGGCGCCAAAGGGCGGACGGAAAAACGGCGTGCCGTCGGAACCGTAGGTGTTTCTCAGGAAATCGGCGTTGCGACGGATCTGATCGGCTACCTCGCCGGGCGCCATGCGGGTGAGGCGTGGGTGCGACCACGTATGGTTCCCCATTCCAATCTGCCCGGAGTCCACCAAGGGCCGCAGCGCCGGTGCATTGACCGACCACGACGAGTTGGCGCCGTTGACGAAGAAGGTGAGCCGGGTGCCGCTGTCTTGGGCGAATTGCGCGAAGGCGGCCACGACCGCGGTGCTGGCACCGTCGTCGACGGTGAGCGCTATCCGGTTGCCCTCCCCGGGCAGGCGCGTGATCGTTACCGGCGGCACCGCGACCGGACCCGACGGGATGTTCCACCGGACGGAGGATGCGCCGACCACCGGAGCCCGCACGATGGCCGCCAGTACGCCCCCGGCAACGGCGCACAACATCGCGCGCCGATCGATGTACGGCATGCAACCATTGTCACCCCGCGGCCTCGTGTGCCCCAGACAAGTTGCGACGAAACGAATTCCGACAGACTGTCGACCATTCAACAAATTCGTCGATAAATAAACCGTCGATCTTAATCGACAATATTGTTGGTTTTAATCAACAATTTCGTTGACATATATCGACGTGTCCATAAAGTAACTCACGTGTCCGACCGCTCAACGCAGGCCGAATACATGCACGCCACTCGAAGCCGCCGTTCGTCGCACCACTCGGGTGACGAGCGCGAGCAAGCGATCCTGGCCACCGCCGAGCGGCTCCTGCGGGAGCGGCCGCTGGCCGACTTCTCCGTCGACGACCTGGCAAAAGGCGCAGGCATCTCCCGGCCCACCTTCTACTTCTACTTCCAGTCGAAGAACGCGGTGTTGTTGTCGCTGCTTGACCAGATGAACAGCAAGGCAAGCGCGGCGCTTCGTGCGCTCGGCGGCAACCTGTCCGGCGACCCAGCGACGCTCTGGCGGGCGCGCATCGAGGCGTTCTTCCAGGTGTCGGGATCTCAACGGGCGGTCGCCGTGGCCGGAGCCGCGGCGAAGGCCACCAACCCCGAGGTCCGGCAGCTGTGGTCGGCGCTCATGCAGAGGTGGATCTCCTATACGACGGCGGCGATCAAGGCGGAGCGCAGGCGGGGCGCGGCCCCCGACACCGTCCCGTCCGAGGATTTGTCCGTCGCGTTGAACATGTTGAGCGAACGGATGATGGCTGCGACGTTCACCGCCGAGGAGCCGGCGATTCCCGAAGACCGGGTGATCGACACGCTGGTGCACATCTGGCTGGCCAGCATTTACGACCGCTGACTCTTGAGTATCCGCTCGGCACGATCCAGGCTCTCATCGATCAATCGGTCGACCGCACCGAAGTAGGTTGCCGACGGCGCCCTGCCCGCCAGGTCGGCGATCGCTCGCTGTTCGCCTAAAACATCTGCGGCACCAAGGTTTTTGGCCATCCGCGCGGAATGTACCTGCAACCCGGCCAGCAGCTCGCCGCACTGGGAGCCCGCGACCAAGGTCCGCCGCGCCAAGGTGCGCAGCGTGTCCCATTCGGCGTGCCATGAGCCGTCGGGACGTTCGTCGTTGGCCAGCGCGGCGGCGGTGTGCAGGGTCGCCGCCAGTTGCGGCGCCGACATGGCGGCTCGGCGGATCAAGACGGACAACACGGGATTGCGCTTCTGCGGCATCGAGGACGATCCGCCTCGTTTTCCGGTGGCCGGCTCGCTCAGTTCGGCGATCTCCGGACGAGCCAGGGTGACGACGTCCGAGGCGATCCGGCCCCAGCAGTCGGTGCACCCGACGAAGGCGTCCGCGGCCGCGGTGACCGGTGTCCGGGTCGTGTGCCACGGCGGCCGGACCCGCAAACCCAAAGCGGTTGCGGTGTCACGCACTAGGTGATCCGAGACCTTCGCCGGGTCGGCCGCTTCGGTGAGCAGCATCGCCATTTCCGTGGTCGCGGCCCATGTCCCGACGGCGCCACCGATCTGGATCGGGGTGGCGAGCCCGTCCAGCCGCTCGAAGGCGTCGGCGACTCCGTTCAACCAGCCGGCCGCCTTGGCGCCGAACGTGGTGGGCGCCGCGTGCTGGGTGAGGGTACGGGCCACCATTGACGTCCCCCGGTGGGCCGCGGCAAGCGCGGACAGCGTTAAAACCTGTTCGGCGAGAAGCGATATGAGCCGATTTACGACGGCGCGCACGGCCAGCATCAGGCTGGTGTCGAGAACGTCTTGGCTGGTCAGTCCCCGATGGATCCACGGTGCGACCGCCGGGACGGCCCGTTGGCGCAGCAGTTCGACCAGGCCGATGATCGGGTTGCCGCCGTCTTCCGCGGTGATCGCCAGCGATTCACAGTCGTTGTCTTGCAGCAGGCCCGACAGGTCCGCACCGGCACACTCCGGGGGCGCCAGGCCGGCCGCGGTCAGGGCGCCCAGCCACGCGGACTCCACCGCGACCATCGACCGCAGCAGCGCCTGATCAGTCATGTGCTCGCCGGCCCGATGGTCGCCCGGCCACAACAGATTGGTCATCGGTACGCCAGGAACACGGTCTCGCTCGGGCCCTGCAGGTGGATGTCGAAACGATATCCCGCACGGCCGCTTTCGGCGATGCACAGCAACGTCGCCCGCCGCCCGGCATCGACGACGGCCAACAGTGGATCGGCGTCCGGGTCAGCGTCAGGCAGGTAGGCGCGGGTGAACAGCCGGTTCAACAGCCCCCTCGCGAAGACGGCGATGGCGAAGAACGGCGGACGACCGGCGCTCGCCGAACCGGGTGCCACCGTGCTGAAGCCGTAATGCCCTTGCGCGTCGGTCGCACACCTGCCCCATCCGGTGAACACCGTACCGTCGCGAAGCAGCGAGCCGGCCCGTCGCGGTATGCGGCCGGCGGTGTCCGGCTGCCAGAGTTCGACCAGTGCATCCGGAACCCCGGCACCGGCACCGTCGTAAACCGTGCCGCACAACCGGACTGCCTGGGGATGACCATCACCGGCCAAATCGCTGTCTCCCGGATACGGCAATCCGAGACCGAAGAACGGCCCGATCGTTTGTCCTGGCGTACAAGCTGATTCACTCATGCTCGCCTTCGGTCCAGGTTCGGCGGCTGCCGCAGACCACGATGTCGAAGCGGTAGCCCGTCGCGTACTCCGGCTGGGTGAGGTCATGCTCGTAGCGGGCGATCAACCGTTGCCGCGCGGCCGGGTCGAGGATCGATTGGAAAATCGGATCCAGATCAAACAAGGGGTCACCCGGAAAGTACAGCAGGGTGACCAGGCGTTGCGTGAAAGCCGTTCCAAAAACCGAGAAGTGGATGTGCGCCGGGCGCCATGCGTTGTGATGATTACGCCACGGATAGGGGCCGGGCTTGATGGACAGGAAGCGGTATGAACCGTCCGGCCCGGTCAGGCAACGGCCGGCACCGGTGAAGTTCGGATCCAGCGGGGCCCGGTGCTGGTCGCGCTGGTGACGGTAGCGACCTGCGGCGTTGGCCTGCCAGATCTCGATCAGCTGGCCCGCCACCGGCCCGCCCGACTCGTCGAGGACCCGCCCGGTCACGATGATGCGCTCACCGATCGGTTCGCCCGGATGGCCGGCCGTCAGGTCAGCGTCGCGGGGGTCGACGTCCTGGTGGCCGAAGCACGGCGCGCACCGTTCGACTTCCTCGGGATCAACAACCAGCAGAGGCTGTTTCGGATGGCGCAGGATGCTGCTGCGGTAAGGCGGGTAGTCGAGCCGCGGCTGCGCTTCTCGCGCAACGCCACCCGTGCGCCGGTACTCGGATGCGATGCCGGCAATCTCCGCCGTGATGTCGTCCTGGAAGGCGACACGCTCGGCGTTCATGAGCCGTGACGCTACTCTCGATCGCCCGCCTAACCCCGCAAGTCGCGTGGCGCGATCGACTACAGAGCGCGTACCAGCGCCGCCCGGCCCTTGGTGCGCATTCTGTGTAGCGCGGAGCCGCGGTATTGGTCCATTTTGGCGGCCATCTTGTTGCCCAGCTCCTCGAGCTCGGTGTCGGTGATCTTCACCTCGGGGGGTGCGGGGATCAGGTCGCGCTCCTCTTCGTCGGCGTGGGCCTCCAGCACGGTCTTGAAGGAGTTCCACTCGTCCTCGTAGCCGGGCGCGCTCTGCGGGGTCTTGAGCAGCAGGGAAAGCTGGTCAACCACCTGGCGATGTTCCGCGTGGGCGATCGCGATCAGCTTGCTGGCCTCCTTCAGGGCCGGGTAGTACAGCACCGCGGCCGAATTGGCGATCCCCCTGGTTAATTCGGGCTCACAAGCGAACTCGGCCCGACGTGCTCACCGTAGCCTCGCCCCCTGGATCCTCCTTGTCAGCCAGCTGTGAATTTCCACAAAGCGTTTTGTAAGAACCTGTACGGCGACTCGGTCCGAGGCGATTGACGAGTGCCTCGAAGTGCGGGATTCTGGCTAGCGGAAGGTATTTCTGTAAAGCAGATGCCGCTGGGAGACTTGTGAGGTCCGGGTGACAAATCATCGCGAACTTTTGGACCCCCTTTTTGAGAGTGTCCGGCGGGGGATGATCCCCGCCCACATCTACAACGACGGGGAACTGTTCGCGATGGAGCGGAAGCGTCTGTTCAGCCGGGCGTGGACGTTCGTGGCCCACGAGTCGGAGATCCCGCAGGAAGGCGACTATGTCGTGCGCCGGGTCCTCGACGATTCGTTCATCATCGCCCGCGATTCAAGTGGTCATGTACGCGCCTTATTTAATATGTGCCTGCACCGCGGAATGCAGGTGTGTCGCGCGGAGATGGGCAACGCCTCCAACTTCCGCTGCCCGTACCACGGCTGGTCTTACCGCAACGACGGCCGGCTCACCGGGCTGCCGTTTCACCGGGAGGCCTATGGCGGCGACGAGGGGTTCGCCAAGAACGGCCAGACCCTGCTGCCTGCACCGAATTTCGCGAGCTATAACGGTCTGCTGTTCATCAGCATGGACCCGGCCGCCGAACCACTCGAGGATTTCCTCGGCGACTTCAGGTTCTACCTGGACTTCTACACCAAGCAGAGCGCCGGCGGCCTGGAAGTGCGGGGGCCGCAGCGCTGGCGGATCAAGGCGAACTGGAAGATCGGCGCCGAAAACTTCGCCGGCGACATGTACCACACGCCTCACACGCATGCCTCGATCGTCGACATCGGCCTGTTCCGCGAGCCGAAAGCGCAAAAGCGCAAGGACGGCGCCACCTACTGGGCACACCGCGGCGGCGGCACCACCTACAAACTTCCGCCGGGCAACTTCGACGAGCGAATGCGCTACGTCGGCTACCCCGATGAGATGATCGGCCGGATCAAAGACGTCTGGACGCCCCGCCAGCAGCGAGTGGTCGGCGAGGACGGGTTCATGATCTCGGCGGCCACCTGCTTTCCGAACCTGAGCTTTGTGCACAACTGGCCCAAAGTGCGCGACGGTGACAGCGATGCCGTGCTGCCGTTCATCTCGATCCGGCTGTGGCAGCCGATCAGTGAAAACGAAACCGAGGTCTGCTCGTGGTTCGCAGTGGATTCGGCCGCTCCCCCGAGCTACAAACAAGACTCGTACAAGGCGTATTTGATGTGCTTCGGTTCGACGGGCATGTTCGAACAAGACGACGTGGAGAACTGGGTGTCGCTGACCACCACCGCCGGCGGTTCGATGGCGCGGCGACTGCTGTTGAACAGCCGGATGGGTTTGCTCTCCGACGACCGCCCGGTCGTCGAGGCGCTGCCCGCCGAGTCGTTCCATGGGCCGGGACGCGCTCAGGTCGGCTACAACGAGTACAACCAGCGTGCGTTGCTCAACTTGTGGGCCGACTACCTCGAGGTCAAGTCATGACAAAGTCATTGCCGTCACTGCCATCACTGCCATTTAACGACATGCGGCACCTGCAGGCGCATCAGTTCCTGGTGGACGAGGCCTACCTGCTGGATGCCCAGCAGTATGAGGCGTGGCTGGATATGTTGACCGACGACGTCCGCTACGTCATGCCGGTCCGGGTCACGACGGCACGCGGCGCCGGCTTCGACACCTCATCGGGAACAGGGCCGGGAATGGCCCACTTCGACGAGGACAGGTACTCGCTGGGCCAGCGGGTGGCGCGGATGGGCACCGAGCACGCATGGGCCGAGGATCCGCCGTCGCGGCTGCGTCACTTCATCACCAACGTACGCACATTCGAGTGCGACGACCCAGACGATAGGGCGCATCTGTTGGTTGAATCGGCCGAGCTGCTCTTCCGCAGCAGGGGAGACGTCAACGAGAGCGCGTTGGTGTCCTGCGGCCGCGAGGACCTGCTGCGGTGGTGTGACGATCGCTGGAAGCTGGCCCGCCGCAGGATCTTTGTCGACGAGTCGGTACTGCGGATGCAAAACCTGGCGGTGTTCCTGTGAGCAGCGAACTGGAGCGGTTACTGGAGGGCGCCGTAGGCGAACCCCTCACGATCGCAAACGAATTCACCGAGGTCGTGGTGCGCCGGGTGGACACCCGCAACGGATCGCGGCTGCTGATCAGCGCGCCCAAAACCGGGCGCTGGATCAGCCTGGATGCACTCGAGGTCGAGGCGCTGACTCGCCAGAACACCCGTACGCTAACGGCCATGGTCGGCAATCCCGATGCGCCGCTGTTGCCCGACGAACCCGAGGAGGACGATGACCGGCTGGCTTGATGGCAAGCGCGCATTGGTCGTCGGCGCCGGTTCGGGGATCGGCCGCGCGGTGGTGAACGCATTTCGCACCGAAGGCGCCAAAGTTTCTGTGCTGGAACGTGATTCCGGCAAGTGCGAACGGTTGCGACAGGAGTTGCCCGACGTCCCGGTGAGCGAAGGCGACGCCATCACCCGCGAGGCCAACGACCGCGCCGTCGCCGCCGCGGTGGATGCCTTCGGCGGGCTGGACACCCTGGTCAACTGCGTCGGAATCTTCGATTTCTACCAGGGCATCGGCGACATCGATGCCGGCGACCTTACTTCCGCGTTCGACGAAATGTTCCGGACCAACGTGCTGAGCCACCTGCAGTCCGTCAAAGCGGCCCTCCCCGCGTTGCGGACCACCACCGGCTCGTCGATCGTGTTGACCGAGTCCACATCGTCGTACTACCCCGTACGCGGCGGCGCGCTGTACGTGTCGTCGAAGTTCGCCGTTCGCGGGCTGGTGGCAACGTTGGCTCACGAACTCGCACCTCAGATTCGGGTAAACGGGGTGGCGCCGGGCGGCACGCTCAACACCGACCTGCGCGGCCTCGCCAGCTTGGGGCTCGACGGCGTCCGCCTCGACGACACCCCCGACCGGGCGCGCGACATGGCGGCGCGTACCCCACTCAACGTCGCGCTGACCGGCGAGGACCACGCCTGGAGTTTCGTGTTCCTGGCGTCGAACCGGTCCCGCGGCATCACCGGCGAAACCGTCCACCCCGATGGCGGATTTGGGCTAGACGCACCGCGATGACCGACCCGCTGGACGAGCGACGCGCCCTGGTGGCGCAGGGCTGCCGGGTGGCTGCGGCCCGCGGCCTGGTCGACGGCATCCTCGGTCACCTGAGCCTGCGCGTCGACGACGAGCGCCTGCTCATCCGCTGCCGAAGCGGCACCGAGACGGGGGTGGCGTTCACCCGCCCCAGCGACATCCGGCTCATCAAGTTCGATGGAAGCGCGGGCGCCGGCGGCGAACTCGACGGCTACCGCGTCCCCAACGAATTGCCCATCCACGTCGAAACCATGCTGGCCCATTCGGGGCACCGGGCCGTCGCGCATCTGCACCCGCCGTCCGTCGTCGCCGCGGATCTCGCCGGCATACAGATCCGACCGATCTACGGGGCCTACGACATTCCCGGAGCGTGGCTCGCGCGCGGCGGCGTGCCCGTCTACGACCGCACCGTGCTGATCCGAAACTCGGCGCTGGGCAAGGAAATGGTGGCGGCGATGCGCGGTGGGCCGGTGGTGATTCTGCGCGGACACGGGATCACCAGCGCCGCCGCCACGGTTCAGCAGGCGGTGCTGCAGGCGATCAGCCTCGACGCATTGGCGTCAATGTCGTTGCGGGTGCGCGAATCCGGCGGAACGCTGCGCGACATCGGCGACGCCGACTGGGACGACCTGCCGGACCTAGGGCCGGGCTTCAACACCGACGCGGCCTGGCGACACGAAGTCGCCCGGTTGGGTCCTCAACCGAGCTGATCCCCAATCTCCTCGGCCGCCTTGGTAAGTGCGGCGGCCACCGATGAGTACTTAGAGCTGTCAAGCCGGTTCTGTGGGGCCGCGGCGTTGAGCGCAAGCCGCAGGCCCGGGGCTCGGGTCGGGATCGATACCGCAACCGAGGCGACGCCTTCCTCGCTCTCCTCGCGATTGATGGCGTAGCCCCGCTCGCGGATGCGAGACAGCTCCGCCTCCAGTTCGGTGCGGCTGGCGACCGAGTGAGAGGTAATGCGCTGCAACCGCTCGTCGGGCAGCAGCTGACGCAATTCCGGCTGCGATAACTGGGCCAGCATGACCTTGCCCGTCGAGGTGCAATGCGCCGGCATCGTTCGTCCCAGCCGGGAAGCCACCCGGACCGCGGCCGGACCCTCGACCGCGGCGACGAAACGGACGTTGGCGCCGTCGAGCATCCCGACGTGAATCGATTCCCGCAGCTGTTCGCTGAGGTTGCGCATGATCGGCGTGGCGGATCGCTGAATGTCGATGCGGCCGAAGATCGCAAACGCCACACCGGTCAACGAGGGACCGGGCAGGTACGCCTTGGACACCGGGTCTTGCCGGACGAAACCCCGGTAGGCCAGCATCGCCAACAGCCGGTGCGCGGTCGACGGTGCCACACCCAGATAGCGGGTTGCCTCACTCAACCGGATCTGAGGCTGCTCGCCCAACAACAGCAGCAGCTTCAACGCATTGTCGACCGACTCGATCGGATACTGCGGTGCAAGCGAATCGGCGGCCGGCTCTTCTGCTTTCGGCTGCCTCCTCATGACAATGACCGTACCCCCGGACACCGCGCGGGTTTGCGCGACTCACAGCAGGCTCAGGACCGAGGCGCCGAGCAAACCGGCCGTGATCACCACGACCGTTGTGGTCGTGGTGGCCTTCCACCCGAAGCTGCGGGCAACCATCGCGACACCCGGGGCGCTGACAGCCGGAAGAGTGATCAGTAGCGCACCGAGCGCGCCCGACGAGACGCCGAGCAGGGCCAGGCCCTGCAGGATCGGAATCTCCCCCGCCGTCGGAATGACCATGAGCGTGCCGACTATTGCCGCGAGCACGACGATCAGCAGGCCATAAAGCAGGCCGTTGTGCGGGAGTCGAGTCAAGGTGAGTATCGAGCCCCGGAACGCCCTGAGGACGAGCACTATGACCGCGTACTCCGGCAACAGGAACAGACACAGGCGCAGCAGCACTCGCACGAACCTGCGGGTGGCTCCTGCGGACTCCCGGTCGGCCGCGACGATCGCCTCGGTCCGCGGTTCCCCGGCCCCCCGCGCGCGGGTGACCAGTCCCACCGACGCCGCGACACCGAGCACGGTGGCGATGCCCACCACCAGCCTGGTCAGCGTCCACTGCCACGGAGCAACAAGGAACAAGAAAACAAGTACCGCGGGATTCAGCAACGGATTTCCGAGCCAATAGGCAACGGCCGCGGCAGGAGTGACGCCGTTGCGCCTCAGCGTGACGGCGACCGGGGCGGCGCAGCAGGTGCACATCATCGATGGCATGCCGGCAACACCGCCGGCGAGCGCGCTCGAAATCAGACGACGGCGGTTCAACGCGCGCGGCAGCCACGACGGTGGCATCAGCGCCTGCACCGAGGCACTGATCAGCAGCGCCACCACCAGCGCCTGCCAAATCGACGAAAAGTACACGTGGAAGAACGTCGTGGCGGCGTGCCACGTCGGACCCTCCCCGGCGCGCACCCCACCAACGGTGAGGATGCTTGACCCCGGCCAATGGCGGGTCCGCTGGACTTTCAGGGCTTTGGCCGCATACGGCATCCACTTCGCCCACAGCAGCCCCATCACGAACACAGCTGCCGTAACCAGAACACCTATCGTGACGCCCGCGCGGCCCGAGATCCGAATTGTATTGGGGTTCATCGGCATCGCCATATTAATGGACGCTAACTCAGAACTCGTCGCAACGCTCGCCGCGAGTCAATCAAACCTTGCCTACGACTTGAGCTTTCGCCCAGCGGTAATCGGCCTTGCCGGACGGTGAACGCTGGACCCGATCACAGAAGACAATCTCTTTCGGAAGTTTGTAGCGCGCAAGATGGTGGGCGGCCTCGGCGATGATGCTGTCAGCCAATCCCTCCTGCGAGCCGGCCTGCCCGTCGACCAACTGGACGACCGCGACTACTTCGTTTCCCCAGCGGGTGCTGGGCCGGCCGGTCACCACGACGTCGTAAACGGCGGGGTGCTTGGCGATCGCGGCCTCTACTTCTTCGGCGAAGATCTTCTCGCCGCCGGAGTTGATGGTGACCGCATCCCGGCCGAGCAGCTCTATCTGGCCGTCGGCCCACCAGCGGGCCCGATCACCGGGGACCGAGTGCCTGATCCCCTCGATGACCGGGAACGTCCGCGCGGTCTTCTCCGCATCGCCCAGGTAGCCCAGCGGTATGAAGCCTTGCTGCGCCAGCCAGCCGATTTCGTCGTCGCCCGGCGACAGAATCCGGGTCATGTCCTCGCTGACCACCACGGCACCCGGGTTGGGGGCGAAGCGGCCGGTCGCGCTCTGGAAGCGATTGGACACCTGGCCCATCTGTGTGCCGGATTCCGACGATCCCCCCGCATCGATGATCGTCAGGTTGGGCAGCAGCTCGACGAATCGCTGCTTGAGCCCGACGCTGAGCGCCGCTCCTCCAGTGACCAGCACCAGCAGCCCGGACAAGTCGTAGTCACCGGCCTCGAGTTCATCGACCAACGGCCGCCCGAAGGCATCGCCGACGATCGACAGCGACACCACCCGTTCCCGGCTGGCCAGCGCCCACGCCTCGGCCGGATCGAAGTGGGTGGTCGTCGGCGCCATAACAAACGGCCACCCACTACACATGCTGGTGAAAGCCGCCCACTGCGCGGCGCCGTGCATCAGGGGCGCGCATGTCATCGAACCCGGTGCCTCGGGCCGCGACCGCTCGACGATGTCGTCCAGGCTCGTCGCCATCTCACCGGTGCCGAAGTTCTGCCCGCCCATGGCATTCATGAAGATGTCGTGCTGGCGCCACAGCACCGCCTTGGGCATCCCCGTGGTGCCGCCGGTGTAGAGCACATAGAGGTCGTCTGGCGACAGCGTCAAGTCGAGCGGCTCGTCGGACACCGATGCCAGGAGTTCCTCGTAACGCACCGCTCCCGGCAGCGGATCGTTCCCGGACCCGTCGTCGACGTGGATCAGCCGCACACGAGCGGGCAGGTGCTCCAGCGCCTCTTCTAACGCGAGGGCCAGCGTCGGGGCGAACCGGGCGTGATACATGACGGCGTCCGCGCGGGCATTGCCGAGCAGATACGCCAGTTCGTCGGCGACGTAGCGGTAGTTGACGTTGAACGGCGCGACCCGAGCCTTGTACGCGCCGAGCATGGCCTCGAGATATTCGTTGCAGTTCGCCATGTAGAGGCCGAGGTGGCTTTGGCCCGATTCGTGTGCCGCCAACTCGGAGCGTTCCCGATGCGCGCCCAGCCCCCATTCATGCAACGCGCGAGCGAACCGTCGGGCACGTGCGTCGGTCTGCGCGAAGGTGAATCGCCGATCCCCGAACACGATGCAGTCTCGCCCAGGGTTGGCCGCCGCCACCGCCGCGAACACTTGGGCGACGTTGAATTCCACAGACTCTCCTCAGCTCAAGTCAGGGCCACGCTACAACCACACGAAGAGGAATTGCGATTAGTCTCTGCATCGTGTGCGGGGCTACGGGGACCGGATACAGGACCGGATACAGCCGATACGTCGCCATCGGTGACAGTCAGACCGAGGGCTTGTGGGACGGCAACGACGCCGTCGGTTTCCTCGGATTTGCCGACCGACTCGCGGCAACGATCGATTCGCTCTACCCAGGTTTGCACTACGCGAACCTGGCGATCCGCGGCAAGCTGGTGGCCGACGTGCTCACGGAGCAGGTTCCCCCGGCGCTGGCGATGCGCCCGGATCTGATCACCGTTTGCGTCGGGATGAACGACGTCATCCAGCCGTGGCGATCGTTCGACCGTGCCCTTAGCAACCTCGACCACGTTTACGCCGCGCTCGCTGGATCCGGCGCCACGGTGGTGACCACAACCTTCCCGAACGTCGCGCAATTCCTGCCGCTCGGCCGGCTTGTGTCCGGGCGGCTTGCCCGCATCAACGATGCGATCAGAGCGGCCGCAGACCAATACGACTTCAGGCTCGTGGACCTTTACAACGTGGCCTCGATGCGCGATTTGGACACGTGGGACGTCGATCGCGTACACGCGTCCACCAGGGGGCATATGCTCTTCGCCGCCGCAGTTGCCGAAGCTCTCGATTTGCCTGGCAGCAACCACGATTGGGCCGAAGGGAGCGACAATCCCGCGCGGCTGGGGTTCAGATCCCGCACTTATGGACAGCTGCGCTGGACACAAGAAAAGCTCATGCCGTGGGTTTGGCGCCGTCTGCGCGGCCGGTCTTCGGCCGACGGGCGGGTGCCCAAACGTCCGGGGCTGACACCCGTGGGCATGCCGAGCGCGCCCCACGGTGTGGCGCGTTTTCATCCCCGGTCAGGCATCCTTGACCCATGAACGCCGAGGCTTTGCTGCACTCAATTCCGCCACTCGCGGTCTACCTGGTGGTCGGCGGTGTGGTCGGGATCGAGAGCCTCGGCGTTCCCCTTCCCGGCGAGATCATCCTGGTCAGCGCGGCGGTGATGTCGTCGCAGCATGACCTGGCCGTCAACCCGATCGGCGTCGGCATTGCCGCTGTGATCGGCGCCGTGGTCGGGGACTCGATCGGCTACACGATCGGGCGCCGGTTCGGCCTGCCGCTCTTCGAACGGCTTGGCCGGCGGTTCCCGAAACACTTCGGCCCGGGACACGTCGCCCTGGCCGAAAGGTTGTTCAACCGCTGGGGAGTTCGGGCGGTCTTCTTCGGCCGCTTCATCGCTCTGCTGCGGATCTTCGCCGGGCCGCTGGCCGGAGCCTTGAAAATGCACTACCCGCGTTTCCTGGCAGCCAACGTGTCGGGCGCCATCTGCTGGGCGGGCGGCACGACCGCACTGGTCTATTTCGCCGGAATGGCCGCCGAACGCTGGATGGAGCGATTCTCCTGGATCGGGCTGGTCGTCGCGGTCGTGTGCGGACTTACCGCCGCGATCTTGCTGCGCGAACGCACAGCGCGTGCGATCGCCGAACTCGAGGCCGAGCACTACCGCAACACCGGCACCACCGCAGCTGACGCCGCCTGATCCGCTGCCGCCGAGGGTGAAATCAGCGACATGCATCCCGCGTGTCGCGTCGTCAGATTCACACTGGGGCGAGGACGTCTCAGCGTACGGTCGCGAAGAACCGCTAACCGACCGCCTCACCGACGTCTGCCAGCGGCATGGGCCGGTGCCGCTCGATGAGGGCGCAGGCCATCTCGCGGGCACGCAGGGCGGCGTCCAGGTCGCCCACGGCCGCGAGAACTATGGCGCCCTTCATCAGGATGTGCCACGACGACGCGAACCCCTCGACGTCCGTCAGCCCCACCGCGACGGCGCGGTGACGCACGATGTCACGGACGTGGTCGATGTGACTGATGCTGGCCTGTCCGGCCGGATGACCGGCCCCCAACTCGAGCAGGACGTTGATGAACGAGCAGCCTTCATAACCGTCGCGGAGATGAAACCAGTCATGCATGACGTCGAAGATCGCGAGCAACTGTTCCTCGGGCGTGTTGCCCCGTTGCCATGACTGCTCCTCGATCAGACCGTGGGTCCAGAGTTCTTCGCGTCGCTGCAGCACGGCCAGCACGAGGTTGTTCTTGGTCGCGAAGTGACGGTAAAGGGTTGCCCTGGCCACGCCGGCGCGCTCGATCACCTCATCGGTGCCGACCGCGCGGATCCCACGCCGGCTGAACAGCTCGTAGGCCGCCGTCAGGATCCGTTCGCGAGCCGATACGGCGGGCGTCGCGACATCGGGGCTTGTCATAACGAGCCTTACCATACTCTTAGCCGCCCAGATGTAGACAGACCGCCCTGTCTCGTTATACAAAAGAGATTCGCCATTGGCGAAGCGTCTGTCTTCAGACAACAGGACGGGCATCCATCGCGGCGTCGCCGACGCCGATCGATTAGGGAGTCCACCATGAGTCCAGTCATTGCCGAACCCATGTCCAGCCACCATCTGATGCTCAGCACGCGGCTGGTCTACGAACTGGGCGATCCACACAGCACGCTGAGGGCCACCACCGATCGCAGCGGCCCGGCGGTGCTCATCACCGCCGGCGGCGAGATCGACGCCTGCAATGAGCACACCTGGCGCCAGCTGGTCAGCGAGGCCGCCGGCGTGGTCATTCCGCCCGGCCCATTCGTGGTCGACGTCACGGGGCTCGATTTCATGGGCTGCTGCGCGTTCGCGGTGCTGGCCGACGAGGCGCAACGGTGCCGGGACCGCGGCATCGAATTGCGTCTGGTAAGCCACGAGCCCGTCGTCGCCCGGATCGTCGACGCCTGCGGGCTCGGCCGCGTGCTGCCTATCTACCCGACCGCGGACACCGCGCTCGTGGCGGTCTCTCGCTGGTGAGCCACCGGCCCCAGCGCTGTCTCGTCACGCGACCGTGAGCAGTCGGTATAGCCCGATCAGGCCGACCACCACGATGGTGCCGCGCAACGCGGTCGGCGACAACCGGCGCCCATAACGCGCCCCGGCGAATCCGCCGACCAGCGAGCCGACCGCGATAAGCCCGGCCACCTGCCAGCTGATCCGGTCGAAAGCCGCCACCGTATACCCGACGGCCGCAACGACATTCACGACCAGCGTCATCAGGTTCTTGGCCGCGTTCATCCGCTGCACCGACTCCGGCAGCAATGCGCCCATCACACCAACCAGCAGGATGCCCTGCGCGGCGGTGAAGTAGCCGCCGTAGACGCCGACGGCAAAGGTGCCGAACACCAGCACGGCCATGCGCGCCGGTGTGATGTGCTCGGGTGAGCGCCCCGCCGCCTCGGCGCGCTGGAACGTCCACGATTGAATCCGCGGCCCCGCAATCACCAGGATGAGGGCCAGGACCAACAGCACCGGCACGACCTCGGCGAACACCTTCTCGGGGAGATGTAGAAGCAGGAAGGCGCCCAGCACCGCGCCGGCCAACGATGCCGGGATCTGCCAGCGCAACCGGTCCCACTGACCGGCCAGCTCGGCGCGATAACCCCAGGTGCCCGACACGTTGCCGGCCACCAGACCGATCGCGTTCGACATGGTGGCCGTGACCGGCGGATAGCCGAGGGCGACGAGCGTGGGGAACGTGATCAGGGTGCCCGATCCGACGAGCGCATTGATTGCGCCGGCGGCGACCCCGGCCAGGCCGATCAAAACCATGTGGGAAGGCAGCACTGCGAAAGACCTTAGTCCGCGACCGCATTGCGCAAAAATCGCGCGGCCGACCGCCTCCCCGTTACACCTGGGGAGCTTCCGGACCGCGATCTACGCCGGTGCGTAGCTTGACCGACGCGGAATAGGCAAGGGTGCGGAATCGCAGCACCGGGTCATCGGAGGGTTCAATGCCGTCGGTCACGCGCATCGGGTCGAATACGACGATGTCGCCGCCATGCTCACGCTGTGTCTCCAGGCCGGTGATCTCGAGGTTACCGACGAGGATCGTCTCCGTGCTTCGCCAGGGTGCTGACGGGTCGACGATCGAGTCGTTCGGCCCGGCAATCTGAACGCGGAAGTCAAACAGCACTGGGCCGCCCGTCAAGCGGTGGTTGAGCTCGTGGTGGAGAAAGTCGGGAGCCTTGCCCCGGGCAGCCGGTCCCGACAGAAATTCTTCACGCACCACTGGGCGCAGGTGATAGCGGACAAATCTAGAACTGCCGTCTGCGGCGACCCAGCGGAAGGCGTGCAGCCCGTGGTATTCGGTGGTGGCATAGCTCACCGGGATCCTGTTGCCGTCTCGAACTATGGGCAGCAAGCTGAGCAGCCGCGGATGGGTCGCAATGTACGTGGCCAACCGCAGCGGCTTGGCCGGACCGGGCCGCATCGCCTTGAGCAGATCGAGAAAACCGTCCGGCGTGCTGGAGACGAACAGCCGGGCGGTCTGCGTCGACATGTCGGTGGTCGACCCGTCTGGCAGCGTGAGCTTCACCGCCAACCCGCGCACCCCGGGCACGTTGTCGGGCTGGGCAGGGTCACCTGATCCGTTGGAGAAGCGGATCAGCGCCGGGACCGACGAGCCGTCGAGGTATTTTGCGCGCGATAATTTGGTCGCATCGGGGCTCGCGGTGAACCTGCCGTGGTACAGCGTGCCTTTCGCGTGCAACGCGCGGCAGCCCGGTTGGGCTCCGCCGGAAGCCCGGATTACGTCGATCGCGTCGTCGGGAGTGATCATGCGCGAATCCTAAAGGTCTAGTCGGGAAAGCCGAAGAGTTTAACTACCCCGTGATCGCGACCCGCGGTGTAGCCGCCGTCGACGGCAATGGCCTGACCGCTGACGAAAGAGGCGTCGGGCGATAGCAGGAAGGCCGCCACGGCCGCGACCTCCTCCGGCCGGCCCAGCCGTTGCAGGGCGTGTTCCTTGGTGATGGAGTCCAGCGGACCCTCCATCCCCGGCAGGCCGAAAACACTTTGGGCCATCGGCGTTTCGATGAAGCCGGGGCAGATGGCGTTGGCCCGGATGCCGCTCGGTCCGTAGTCGAGCGCGATGTTCTTGGTGAGCAGGACGACCCCACCCTTGGCCGCGTTGTACGAGCTGCCGCCCGCCGTGCCTTCCAGGCCTTCGATGCTGGCGACGGTCACGATCGAGCCGCGCTCACCGTCGACCCGCGGTTGCTCGATCATCCTGGCCAGGGCCGCCTTGGCGACCAGGAACGTGCCGGTGAGGTTGATC
>NZ_JBKQOI010000125.1:0-4924 GCF_052145595.1 Mycobacterium sp.
GTACAACGCTGCCACGGAGAACCAGCGCGGCCAAGTCATCCCGGTGGAGATCACGGTCTACGAGGACCGCAGCTTCACTTTCGCGCTCAAGACACCGCCCGCCGCCAAGCTGCTGCTCAAGGCCGCGGGCGTGGGCAAGGGCTCGGCGGAACCGCACAAGACCAAGGTCGCCAAGGTCAGCTGGGATCAGGTTCGCGAGATCGCGGAGACCAAGAAAGCCGATCTCAACGCCAACGACATCGACGCCGCCGCCAAGATCATCGCCGGAACAGCCCGGTCGATGGGCATCACCGTCGAATAATATTTCCACGCGCGTGGGAGGGCCAGCTTCGGCCCGCTTGATAACCACGACCCAACACCAGATTGGATGAATCAATGAGCAAGAACAGCAAGGCATACCGCGCCGCCGCCGAGAAGGTGGACAGGACCGGCCTGTACACCCCGCTGGAGGCAGCCAAGCTCGCCAAGGAAACGGCGTCGACCAAGCAGGACGCGACCGTCGAGGTGGCGATCCGGCTCGGCGTCGACCCGCGCAAGGCAGACCAGATGGTCCGCGGCACGGTCAACCTGCCGCACGGCACCGGCAAGACGGCCCGGGTCGCAGTGTTCGCAGTCGGCGAAAAGGCCGAACAGGCGCAGGCCGCCGGCGCCGATGTGATCGGCAGCGACGACCTGATCGAGAAGATTCAGGGCGGCTGGCTGGAATTCGACGCCGCCATCGCGACCCCCGACCAGATGGCCAAGGTCGGTCGCATCGCTCGCGTGCTGGGCCCACGTGGCCTGATGCCGAACCCCAAGACCGGCACCGTCACCCCCGACGTCGCCAAGGCCGTGTCCGAGATCAAAGGCGGCAAGATCAACTTCCGCGTGGACAAGCAGGCCAACCTGCACTTCGTCATCGGCAAGGCGTCTTTCGACGAGAAGAGCCTGGCGGAGAACTACGGCGCTGCGATCGACGAGGTGCTGCGGCTCAAGCCGTCCGCATCGAAGGGCCGCTACCTGAAGAAAATCACCGTGTCGACGACGACGGGGCCGGGCATTCCGGTCGACCCGGCCATCACCCGCAACTTCGCGGAGGCCTGACCTTCGTCGCCGAGCGTCGAGTTGTTGCGCGATTCTGGCCGGAATCGGCCCGACAAGTCGACGCTCGACTAATTCAGTCGGAGCACTCGGCGATGCGCCGCCGCAAGAAGTTGCGGCCCGGTTCGGATCCGTTGGACTCCAACGCCGTTCGGTACCACGTGACGGCTTCGGCGGGTCGTCCCGCCCGCCGCAACAGATCGGCGCGCACCGTCGTGACGAGATTGGAGCGGGCCAGCCGCGGATCGTGTGCCACCTTGTCCAGGGCGGCCAGGCCGGCGTCGGGGCCGTCGCGGAAACCGACCGCCAGCGCGCGGTTGGCGCGCACCACGGGCGAGTCGGTCATCTGCAGCAGCCGGTCATAGGCCGCGCAGATGGCCGGCCAATCGGTCTGGTCCCAGGACGGCGCCGTCGCGTGCAGTGCGGCGATAACCGCTTGCGGCAGATAGGGGCCCGTCGATCCCTCGGCCCGCCGCAATCGGTCCAGCCCGCGGGAGATGCGGCCGCGGTCCCATCGGCGACGGTCCTGATCCTCGAGCGGCACCAGCATCCCGGTGTCGTCCACCCGGGTTGCCCGTCGCGAATCATGCAGCAGCACCAGGGCCGTCAAGGCATGCGCCTCCAGCTCGTGCGGCATCAGCGCGCACAGTTCCCCGGCCAGCCGCACCCCCTCGTCGCACAGCTCGTCACGAATCGCCGACGGGCCTGCCGTCGACCAATAACCCTCGGTGAAAACCGAGTAGATGCAACTGAGCACGTGCGGCGTGCGCTCGGGGAGCAGCTCGGCGGGCGGCACCCGCAGCGGGATGTTGGCATGCCGAATCTTGTTCTTGGCGCGAGTGATTCGCTGGCCGATCGCGGCCTCGGTCTGCAGCAGCGCGCGGGCGATTTCGCCGACGGTCAACCCGGATACCAACCGCAGCGTGAGCGCCAGTTGCGACTGGCGGTCGAGCGCCGGGTGCGCACAGGTGAACATCATCCGCAGCTCGTCGTCGAGCACCGGATGCGGGTCGGTGTGATCGACACGTGCCCGCATAGCGTGGATGTCACTCACGACGTAGGCCGATTCCTTTCCGGGACGCACGGATTCGCGGCGTAACCGATCCCGGGCGCGGTTGCGGGCGACGGTCACCAGCCAACCGCCCGGACGATCGGGCACACCGTCGCGCGGCCAGGTGCGCAGCGCCTCGGCGCAGGCTTCCTGGACGGCGTCCTCGGCGACGGTGAGGTCCCCGGACCACCGCGCCAGCGCGGCGACGGCGGGGCCCCACTCCCGGCGGAAGACGCCGTCCAGGTTGGTCATTGCGGCTACAGCTGCGAGACACCCGCCAGTTGCCGCACCTGCACCCTTGAAGCCGGGATCATCGATGCGACCTTGACGGCCTCGTCGCGGTCGGCGGCGCTGAGCACATAGAAGCCGTTGGCGACCTCGGCGCCTTCCACGTACGGCCCGTCCGTGATGAGGACCTCGCCATCGCGCACCCGCACGGTGGTCGCCGTCGACGGTGGATGCAGGCCGGCACCGCCCTTGATGTGCTGACCGGCCGCAGCCCCGAACTGCTGGTGGGCGACGGCCAACGCCTCCCACCGCGGCGAGCCGGGCTCGGCCGCCCGGTCGGGCGGCTCCAGCAGCAGGGCAATCCAGTTGGTGCCCTCCAGCGGTTGCGCCGGAACCCCCGGAGTGGCCACCGGCCACACCTCGACGGCCCCGTGCTTGGCAGCCGGGATGTCGCGGGCCAATGCCAACACCTCGTCGAGGTTTTCGGCTTCGAAAACGTAGTAGCCGCCGGCCACCTCGGCACCTTCCGCGAACGGGCCGTCCGTGATGACCGGCGCGTCGGGCCCGCCGGTGATGTCGACCGCGGTCGCCGCCGGCAGCAGGGCATCACCGCCGCGGATCGCCGACGCCGCCTTGGCGTGGAAGCCCTGGTAGGCGGCCATCTCCGCTGCGCCTTCTTCGGGCGTGCGGTCTCGCTCCCCGCTGATCAACAAGGCGAAGTACTGCATTTGTTGTCACCTCCGGTAGTGAGCGAAACCCTGTGTTCCACTCTCTACCGTTTCGACGAACAGCGCGCGGGCAATCCGACATCCGCGCGAAAAATCAGGCCAGAACTAGTCCAAGGCGCCCGGCTTTAGGTAGGTCGCCAGGCTGCAGTCCAGCATCTCGTCGGCGAAGTAGTGCTCGCAGCCACGCAGATACTTCATGTACCGGTTGTAGACCTCCTCGGAGGTCACCTCGATGGCCTTGTCCTTGTTGGATTCCAGCGTGTCGCCCCAGATCCGCAGTGTCTTGACGTAGTGGGGCCGCAGCGAAAGTGGTTCGGGGACGACGAAGCCCGCCTTCTCGCCGCGTTCGACCATCATCTCGGTGGACGGCAGCCGGCCGCCCGGGAATATCTCGGTGATGATGAACTTGATGAACCGCATCGTCTCGAAGGTCAACTTCTTACCGCGGGCGGCCATGTTGTAGGGGTGGTAGCTGACGCTGCTCTGGACGGTCATCCGGCCGTCGTCGGGCATGATGTCGAAACACCGCTTGAAGAAGTCGTCGTACTTCTCGTGCCCGAAGTGCTCGAAGGCCTCGATCGACACTATCCGGTCGACGGGCTCGTTGAAGTCCTCCCAGCCGTGCAGCCGCACCTCGCGTGACCGGTTGGTGTCGAGCTCCGCCAGCACCTGCTCGCTGCGGGCGCGCTGGTTCTTGGACAACGTCAGGCCGATGACGTTGACGTCGAACCGCTCGACGGCGCGCCTCATGGTGGTGCCCCAACCGCAGCCGATGTCCAGCAGTGTCATGCCCGGCTTGAGGTCCAGCTTGTCCAGGTTGAGGTCGATCTTGGCGTATTGGGCCTGTTCGAGCGTGAGATCCGGTGGCTCGAAGTACGCGCAGCTGTAGGTCCGGGTGGGGTCCTGGAACAGGGCGAAGAAGTCATCGGAGAGGTCGTAGTGCGCCTGTATGTCTTCGAAGCGCGTCCGCGTGTTCGCCGGGCCAGTCGGTTGCTTAGCCATTTTCGTCTTGTTCTCCTGGATGAAATTCACTGCCTAAAACGCACGCACGCATCGGCGGATCGTGTGACGTGCAACGATACCCAAGCTGGCAGGGGCCCGTTCGTAGGCACGAAGTTTACTTTTCCAACGTGAACTGGTTGACGTCGATGTAGCCGACCCGGAATGCGTCGGCGCAGCCGGTCAGGTACTTCATGTAGCGCTCGTAGACCTCTTCGGACTGAATCTCGATGGCCTCGCCCTCGTGAGCTTCCAGCGCCTCGGCCCACAGGTCAAGCGTCCAAGCGTAGTGCGGCTGCAGCGACTGGCGCCGGGTCAGTCGGAAGCCCGCCTTCGACGAGCGCTCCTCGACCATCTCTATCGACGGCAACCGGCCGCCGGGGAAGATCTCGGTGATGATGAACTTGATGAAGCGGGCCGTCTCGAACGTCAGAGGTATGCCACGCTCGGCGCACTGCGGCCCCGTCAACCCGGTGATCGTGTGCAGCAGCATTACGCCGTCAGCGGGCAGCACGGTGTGGGCCATCGCGAAGAAGTCGTCGTAACGATCGTGACCGAAGTGCTCGAAGGCACCGATCGACACGATCCGGTCGACGGGCTCCTCGAACTGCTCCCAGCCTTCCAGCAGCACCCGCCTGGTGCGCGGGCTGTCCATTTCTTCGAACGAGCTCTGCACGTGGGCGGCCTGGTTCTTCGACAGGGTCAGGCCGACCACGTTCACGTCGTACTTGTCGATGGCGCGGCGCATGGTGGCGCCCCAGCCGCAGCCGACGTCGAGCAGCGTCATGCCCGGCCGCAGGCCCAGCTTGCCCAGCGCCAGGTCGATCTTGGCGATCTG
>NZ_JBKQOI010000126.1:0-3461 GCF_052145595.1 Mycobacterium sp.
GTCTGGTGGTGGAAAAAGTCAGTGGGCAATCGTTGCCCGACTATATCCGTGACCACATCCTCACGCCGCTGGGCATGAGACAAACCAGTTTCCCCACAGGCAATGAATTTCCACAGCCGCATGCCCGGGGCTATACCAACTGGACCGCTCACGTTGGCGAAGCCACCGCCACCGACTGGGATCCGTCGTGGGGCTGGGCCGCCGCTGCGGTGATTTCCACACTCGAGGATTTGCACATCTGGGCGCCCGCGGCCGCCTCGGGCAGGTTGCTTTCCTCGGCGATGCAGCGACAACGGCTAGAGACGGTAGATGAGCCGGGTGTGCCCACCCAAATCGGATATGGATTGGGAATCACGCTGCCGGGCTACGAAACCGTGGCCGTTTACCTGCCGGAGAAACAACTAACGCTGGTCATCCTCACCAACACCGACATCCATTACCGGGGCGCTGACCCAAGCACGACACTCGCCGCCGCCATCACCACGGTCATCTCCCCTACACACATCTATGCTGTCAGCCCGTAACCCGGAAAAGTGATCGCCCATCCCGGCGTCGGCACCGCCGAATGCGCTGTCGGCCAACCTGTTCGACGACACAAGCGGCGCGCGTCGGGTGACCGGAATGTTCTTCAGCTCAAGCCGTGCACTTCTGCGTGAGCGTCCAGGATGCGACAGCGGCAGTGGGCGCACGCCGGCGCCACTCCGACCGCCGCGCACTCGATGCTGTCGAACGTGGCGGTGTAGCCATCTGCCCGGGTTACGGTGAATGCTTTGTCGTACTCGTTGCCGCAGGTATCACAGATCGCCATAGCAGTCGATTTTCCTTCCTCGAAGCTGACAAATCTGGACCATCGATCTCAGGCGACTGTGCTGGTGCCTAACGGGACGGCCACATCGTCACTTCGTTCGGTTGCTGTGTCACTATCCTTTGGATCTTTCGATGGTGTGCGGTCGACCGGTAGAGACCGAAGTTCCATCCCCGATGGTCGTTCGTCGCTGCGGAGTGATCCCGCATCGGGCGGTCTCGCTTCCAGCCGTGGCCGTTGACGTGAGCGTGGTGAACCGGTTTAGGCAACACTTTTCGGCTTGCTCAATGACGCCGGGAACCGGCGCGGTGGTGCGCGGTGGATAAGTCGTCGGAGAGTCGGCGTCCCTTTGCGAGGAACGCGCGGAGCCGGTCCAGTGGCCAGGTGTTGATCACCTTGTCGGCTGATACCCAACCACGCTGGGCGACGGCGACGCCGTAACGGATGTAGTCCAGATGCGGTACTGCGTGGGCATCGGTGTCGATCGCGAAGACAACGCCATGTTCGCGGGCGCGGCTCACGAGTTCATCGCTGAGATCCAGCCGGTCGGGAAAGGCGTTGATTTCCAAGGCGGTATGGGTGCGCGCGGCGGCCGCGAACACCGCGTCGGCGTCGAAATCGACCGGCGGACGACGACCGAGAAGGCGGGTCGTCGGATGGCCGATGATGTTGACGTAGGGGTGCTCGATGGCGGTGAGCAGACGCCGGGTCATCGCCTCGCGGGTCTGGTCGAGATCGGAGTGCACCGAAGCAACCAGGACGTCAAAGCTGGCGAGGAAGTCGTCATCCCAGTCCAGGGACCCATCCGCGGCGATGTTGAGTTCGGAGCCGTGCAACAACTCGATACCGTGGCGGCGAGCCAGCTTGGGCAGCTCGCCGCGTTGTTGGAGGGCCTTGGCACGCGTCATTCGCTGCATCGCCAGCAGCGGGGCGTGATCGGTGATGGCGCAGTAACGATATCCGCGGCCGGACGCGGCGGCGACCATCTCATCCAGGCTGGCGAGGCCGTCGGTGAGATTGGTATGCACGTGGAGGTCGCCGATGATGTCGGCCACCTCCACTAGGTCAGGGAGATGGCCCTCCAGCGCAGCTTCGACTTCGCCGCGGTCTTCGCGCAAAACCGGCGGAATCCACGGCAGCCCGAGTCCGGCGTAGATGTCCGCTTCGTCTGTCGATGCCAATAGGTGGTCGTTATCGACGCGGAACAGCCCATACTCGGACAACTTCAGCCCGGCCCGTACGGCCAATTCGCGGATGCGGATGTTGTGAGCTTTAGACCCGGTGAAGTATTGCAGAGCCGCGCCCCAGACCTTCGCAGGCACCACCCGCAGGTCCACCTGGATACCTTTCGTTGTCACCACCGAAGACTTGGTGGGGCCGTGGGCCAGCACCCGATCCGCCAACGGCATGGTGCAGAAGTGGTCCATGACCGATGCCGGGTCTTCGTCTGCGGCCACCAACAGGTCGATGTCGCCGACAGTGTCGCGCATCCGCCGCAAGGATCCTGTGTAGTCGACTCGGCTCACCTGCGGAAGTGCGGCGAGCCGCGCGACCAGATCCTCGGCGATATCGAGAGCGAGCGCCAGCGGCATGCGCCCCCCGACTTCCTGCATCTGGCGGATCGCACGGGCCAGGTTGCGTTCGCTGGTCTCGCCCCAGCCTTTCAGGTTGCGCAGCTGTTCGTCGTGCAATGCGGTTAGTAGTTCCGGCATCGACGAAATGCCCAGCTCCACATAGACCTGGTGGGCCCGCTTGGGTCCGAGTCCGGGGATCCCCAGGAGAGCGCGCAGACCCGCGGGCAGCTGGGCGTGCAGTTCCTCCAAAGCGGTGATGCGGCCGGTTTGACGGAACTCGAGCAGCTTGTCGGCGGTGTGCGCACCGACCGCCGGGATCGCCATCAAACCTTTCCGGTCGAGAGTGTCGAGATCGAGGGGGTAACCGGCGACCGAACGGGCGGCCTTCTCATAAGAACGCACCCGGTATGGATCGCCACCGGAGATGGCAATCAAGTCGGCCAGCTCCTGCAGCGCCTCGGCCGCGGCGTCATTCGAACGCATGAGGCACTGCCTCACCCAATCGGGTGTCCTTGTTCATCAACAGTGGCTCGCACAACTCCGAAGCACCTCCTGCGGTCGTCGAACCAGATACAGAATCGACCTTGTTATGCCTGCTCGCCAGCTGGCGAAAGACCTCGTTCTCGGGACTTCCGGCCACGGATAAGCGGGACTTCCGACTCCGGGCATCTCGCCATCGCGGCGGTCTCGTCAAGAATCCCGATCTGACGGTGCGGAGGATTACTTCCCATTATGAAAATGTGGATACAGATTCAATACCACGATGAGGATGACGAGTTTCCGGACGACGCCACCTACGAAATACTCACGGGCGGTGTGCTAAAGGTCGTCAGCGGCAATGATATTCATCTCTACAGTCCGGCGTACTGGCAAGAGGCCACGATTGATACCCGCTCAGCGAATGAGCGTGACAGACAAGTCCCACAACTGGACGAAGATCTCAAATGGCAGTGAGCCGTCTGTAAGTATTCGCATGGCTGGCCCGGTGCTGGCTGACAGGATCGGTGTCGCCGTCTGGCTGGGTGTGACTCATGAACCGTGTGGCCCCTGATGGGTGCTCTTCCCGGGATCTGTCCACTCGG
>NZ_JBKQOI010000127.1:0-7248 GCF_052145595.1 Mycobacterium sp.
GGCGGAGACCCCGACACCTTCCCCGGCCTGGCCGGTCTGGGCGACCTGATCGTCACCTGCACCAGTCAGCGCAGCCGCAACCGCCACGTCGGCGAACAACTCGGGGCCGGCAAGCCGATCGACGAGATCATCGCATCGATGAACCAGGTTGCCGAGGGCGTCAAAGCGTCCAGCGTGATCATGGAGTTCGCCGACGAGTTCGGCCTGAACATGCCGATCGCCCGCGAAGTCGATGCGGTGATCAACCATGGCTCGACCGTTGAGCAGGCCTATCACGGCCTGGCCGCCGAGGTTCCCGGACACGAGGTGCACGGCTCAGGTTTCTGACCGTCCGTCAGTCGAATAAGAGCCCCGGGCCGCTGCTTGATTGGCGGCCGGAGAGTTTTTGAACGATCCACTGATTCATCGACACTCGTTGCTCGGCAGCTTCCAGCGCAAGGCGTCCATGCAGCTCGGGGGAAGTCCTGACTACCAACGTGCCGCTGTAACTGCGTTCCGTTATTGGTGTGGGAGGTGTTTCACCGCAGACTTGCATATCCGCCACATGCTGGTCGACTGCGGCCTCGATCTCGGCAATGGGCTGCTGCGCGGTCCGCGCCTGCCGCCTGAGGTATGGCAATTCAATACACGAGCCGACGTATTCCCCATGGTGGGGAGACCATTCCACGCGGTAGGTGTAGCGGTTCACGCGGGATTTGAAAGCACATACGCTATCGAAATCGCGAGTCACTTGTCCCCAAGGGAGCCGCGCCTCTCCAGACCATGTGGCTCGCGCCGGATTTGATAGCACATGCGCTACCTACCCCGCGCCATCGCCTCCAGCCGGCGGATGCGGTCCTCGATCGGCGGGTGCGTCGAGAACAGCGATCCCATCCGCTCGCCCGCGCGGAACGGGTTGGCGATCATCAGGTGCGCCTGGCTGGCCAGCTTCGGTTCCGGTGGCAGCGGCGCCGCCTGTACCCCGCCGGAGATCTTGCGCAGAGCCGACGCCAGGGCCAGTGGGTCGCCGGTCAGCACGGCACCCGATTCGTCCGCCTGATACTCCCGTGACCGTGACACCGCCAGCCGCACCACCGTCGCGGCAATCGGGCCCAGCAACGAAACCAACAGCAGCGCAAAGGGATTCTCGCCATCTCGGTTGCCACCGAACATACCGGCGAACATGGCCATGTTGGCCAGCGCGGTGATCACCGACGCCATCGCACCGGCAACGCAGGAGATCAGGATGTCGCGGTTGTAGACGTGCGAAAGCTCATGTCCGAGCACCGCGCGCAGCTCGCGCTCGTCGAGGATCCCCAGGATGCCGGTCGTGCAACACACCGCGGCGTTGCGCGGGTTGCGGCCGGTGGCGAACGCGTTGGGCGCGTTCGTGTCGCTGATGTACAGCCTCGGCATCGGCTGGTGTGCGGCGGTGGCCAACTCCCGCACGATCCGATACATCGCCGGCGCCTGCACCTCGGAAACCGGCTGCGCGCGCATCGCTCGCAGTGCCAGCTTGTCGCTATTGAAGTAGACGTAGACATTCATGCCAACAGCGAAGAGCGTGGCGAAGATGAGCGCCGTCCTGCCGAACACCGCGCCGATGGCCACGATCAACGCGGACATACCGACCAACAGGACGAAGGTCTTCAGCCTGTTGGCTTGGGGATGCCAGGTCATCAGTGTCCTCCCGGTTATTGCTGACTACAGCTAATTGAACGCTTCGGACGGCCTTTCGGGTTCCACCGGGTGCCGCCAGGTTCCACAGTGGGCGGTATCAGCGCTAGCCGTGCCGGCTGACGGTGTAGTCGACCAGCGTCTCCAGCGCGTGCCGACCGGGGACGTCGGGCAAAAGGGCCAGCTCCTGGCGTGCTTGCGCCGCGTACTGCGCCAAAAAGTGCTTTGCCTTCGCCATGCCCGGTGACGCCCGCAACAACGTCAGAGCCTCGGCCACCGCCTGGTCGTCGTCGATGGGTCCGGCCAGCAGTTCGCGCAGCCGCGCCGCTTCGGGTCCGGGTTCCCGCAGCGCGTACACCATCGGCAGGGTGTGCACCCCTTCGCGCACATCGGTTCCGGGGAGCTTGCCGGACTCGTCGGAGTCGCTGCCGATGTCGATGATGTCGTCGGAGATCTGAAAAGCGGTCCCGACAATGCCCCCGAGACGGCTCAGCCGCTCCACCTGCTCGGCATCGGCTCCCGAGAACATCGCGCCGAATCGGCCCGCGGCGGCGATCAGGCACGCCGTCTTCTCATACACCACCGTCAAGTAGTGCTCGACGGGATCCGCCCCTTCGGCCCCCTCACTTATGCCCCTGGTCTCGCGCATCTGTCCGGTCACCAACTGGGCAAACGTCTCGGCGATGAGCCGCACCGCCTCCGGTCCCAGCCGCGATACCAGCCGCGACGCCGTGGCGAACAGATAATCCCCGGCCAGGATCGCGACGTTGTTGCCCCAGCGCACGTTGGCGGCGGGCGTGCCGCGGCGGACCTCCGCCTCGTCCATCACGTCGTCGTGGTAGAGCGTGGCCAGGTGCACGAGTTCGATGACCGCGCCGGCGGTTGTCACCTCCGCGGCGTCGGGGTTGGGTCCGATCTGTGCGGACAACACCGTGAACAGCGGCCGGAAGCGCTTGCCGCCAGCCTTGAATAGGTGTGTCAGCGGGTCGGTCATGACCTCGTCCGCGCCACGCAGCTCGGTATCCATGAGCTGCTCGATCCGAGCGACGCCGTCGCGCACGGCCGTCGCGAAGGCGGCATCACCGAAATCAACGCCTGCCACCACCGTCGCCGGAGTCCCCACTCGACCAACATACTGGTGGGCGTGGAGACCAGAGCCTCCGGAGCCGACGTGGTGGTCGTGGGCGCCGGACCTGCCGGTTCGGCGGCGGCCGCCTGGGCTGCGCGCGCCGGCAACGACGTGCTCGTCATCGACTCCGCCAGCTTTCCCCGCGACAAGGCGTGCGGTGACGGGCTGACGCCGCGCGCGGTCGCCGAGCTGGAACGGCTGGGTCTGGGCGACTGGCTGGACACCCGCATCCGGCACCGGGGCTTGAGGATGAGCGGATTCGGCGGCGAGGTGGAAGTCGAGTGGCCCGGCCCATCGTTCCCGTCGACCGGCAGCGCGGTGGCCCGCCTCGACTTGGACGACCGGATCCGCAAATGCGCCGAGGATTCCGGTGCGCGGATGCTGCTGGGGATCAAAGCCGTTGGCGTGCACCATGACTCGTCGAGGCGGGTGGTATCGCTCACATTGGCCGACGGCACCGAGGTGGGCTGCCGCCAGTTGATCGTTGCCGACGGGGCCCGCTCCTCGCTGGGCCGCAGGCTGGGCCGGCGCTGGCATCAAGAAACGGTGTACGGCGTCGCCGCCCGCGGGTATCTGACCACTCTGCGCAGCGACGACCCCTGGCTGACGTCGCACCTGGAACTGCGCTCCCCCGACGGGGCCGTGTTGCCTGGTTACGGCTGGATTTTCCCGCTGGGCAACGGCGAGGTGAACATCGGCGTCGGAGCGCTGTCGACGTCGAAACGGCCGGCGGATCTGGCGCTGCGACCCCTGATCTCCTACTACACCGACCTGCGCCGCGACGAGTGGGGCTTTACCGGTGATCCCCGGGCGGTGTCGTCGGCGCTACTGCCGATGGGCGGCGCGGTTTCCGGGGTGGCCGGGCCCAACTGGATGCTGATCGGCGACGCCGCGGCCTGCGTCAACCCGCTCAACGGCGAAGGCATCGACTACGGCCTGGAGACGGGCCGGTTGGCCGCCGAACTCCTGGACTCACGGGACCTGTCTCAGGCGTGGCCGTCGCTGCTGCAACATCACTACGGCCGCGGATTTTCGGTCGCACGAAGGCTGGCGTTGTTGCTGACCTTCCAGCGGTTCCTGCCCACGACCGGGCCACTCGCGATGCGCTCGACGAGACTGATGACCATCGCCGTGCGGGTGATGGCCAACCTGGTCACCGACGACGACGCCGACTGGGTGGCCCGCGCCTGGCGGGGCGGCGGCCGGTTGTCACGGCTGATCGATCGCCGAACGCCGTTCAGCTGAACCGGTTTTACTCGACAGCCTGCAAGGCTATATCAATTTCGTTGACATATATCAGGCCGCTTGATATACCTGGAGCATGACCCACCCAACAGATTTCGAGTTTGAAACCGCCTACCGCGGTGAATCCGCACAGTTTGGTGAGGGCGCGCGGCCGCCATGGAGCATCGGCGCCCCACAACCCGAACTGGCCGCCCTGATCGAACAGGGCAAGTTCCACGGCGACGTCCTTGACGTGGGCTGTGGCGAAGCGGCGATATCGCTGGCGCTCGCGGAGCGGGGGCACACCACGGTGGGACTGGACCTCTCCCCCACCGCGATCGACTTGGCCCGGCGCGAGGCCAAGAAGCGGGGCCTGACCAACGTTACTTTCGAGGTGGCCGACATCTCGTCGTTCACCGGGTATGACGGCCGGTTCGGCACCATCGTCGACAGCACGCTGTTGCTTGAGTTGTGATCTTCTAGTTTTAGTCGTGAACTACCGCCCCTGAAATAGGGGCTTTTTAGTATCACCGCAGGTCGGTCAATAACCCCAACCCACTGTGTGGGTCAATTTGCACAGAACCGCTCCGCGCATCGATACGGTGCCATCCATGGGCTTTTTTGATTCCATCCCTCAGCCGCCACCCCAAGAGCCGGTGCCCTACGCGCGGCCCTCGTATATGCAGCCAGATGCGGTGATCCCTGGATCGGTCCCCGGTGAGTTGCTGCTGCTGCGTACCGAAGAGGCAGCGGTGGCAATCGGCGGCATTTGTGCCTACCCGAACGGGTTCGAGTTCACTGCTCACGTGCGTAGGCGCGGCAGCGTGAACGCATCAGGCTTCGGCGACCCGTTCGACCGCTTCGGGCGGCGCGGTCAGGAACAGTCCGGTGACGTGTTGCGGCTAGGTCTTCTCTACGCGGACGGGCGGCGCGGCGCGACGACCGGCGGCCCCCGGTGGCCTGACGATCCCGAACACTTGATCCTGATGCCCGGGAGCGCCGGTGGGAGTCCGCAGCGGTATGACTGCAAGTTCTGGGTGTACCCGCTGCCGCCTGACGGCCCGGTGACATTCGTGGCAGCCTGGCCTGAATACGGGGCGGCAGAGGGCCAGGCGGAGTTTGACGGGGCGGCGATCCGCGCAGCCGCCACACGAGCGGTGACCTTGTGGCCGGAGGAGCCGACGATCCCTGGCGCTGGCGCGCACACCCAGACGTTCAGCTTTCACAAGGTTGACGAGCCGGGATCGGAAGCGGAACCGGACCCCCCGCAGCACTGAGACTCGTTGGGAAACGCCCACGCCGCCTCACATCATCGCGCCAGGCAATAACCACGCCATGAGAGATGATGGGAAAAGCACTTTGTTCCACTCCATTCCGGTGGAGGCACGCGAGGGCTACCAGCAATCGATCAAGCGGGCCGCCGCGGCCGGCGCCTCATATTTCGCCCTTGTCTTCGACAGGGCGGCTGTACCCGAGGGCCCAATCAATGCGGTTACCGCCGACGAGCTGCGCGAGGTGGTGTCCCGGTACTGGGTCGTCGACGAGATCCGGCCGGCCCGCCTCTACGCCAGCCTGCCCGAGGGCTCTTTCGACTTGCCGCTCGCCGACGTCGGCGACGAGCCCAACGGCCTCAAGTCGGTCGGCGGCTGGCTGCTGTCGGCGCACCTGGACTGAGGTGTATAGTCCGGCTAATGAAGGCTTCGAGGCTGGCTTCTTTTGTGGCCATGGCGGGCGCCGCTGTCGTACTGGCAGCGCCTGCGCAGGCCGACGACTACGACTACACATTCAAGAGCACCGTCAACCGTTTCGGCGTTTACGGCCCGCAGGACCAGCTCGCGTGGCTGGGCAAGATCAGCTGTGACCGGATCGACAGAGGCCTGGACGGCGACCCGTACAAGTCGGCCAATTTCATCCAGCACAACCTTCCGCTGGGCACCACCGAAGGCCAGGCGTTCCAGTTCCTGGGCGCCGCGATCGACCACTACTGCCCCAACCAGGTCGGCTTCATTCAGCGGGCCGGCCACTAGGCCTTCGTCACTGGGCTTGTCCAAACGGCTTGTAGCCCGCGTGCAAGGCCACGATGCCGCCGGTCAGGTTGCGCCAGCGCACCGCCGACCACCCGGCCGCTGAAATCTGGTGCGCCAGCGTGGGCTGGTCGGGCCAGGCTCTGATCGACTCGGCGAGGTAAACATAGGCGTCGGGGTTGCTGGACACCGCTCGCGCCACCCGCGGCAGCGCCTGCATCAGGTATTCCTTGTAGACGGTGGCGAACAGCGCATTGGTGGGTGTGGAGAATTCGCACACCACTAACCGGCCGCCGGGCCGGGCGACGCGGAACATCTCATGCAGCGCCGCCCGTTGGTCGGCCACATTGCGCAACCCGAAACTGATGGTGACCGCGTCGAAGACCCCGTCGTCAAACGGCAACTTGGTGGCGTCGCCGGCGACTTTCGGCACCCTGCGGCCCGCGCCCGCCGCCAGCATCCCGACCGAGAAATCGGCAGCCACACACCATGCCCCGGATTTCCTCAGCTCCACGGTGGACACCGCGGTCCCCGCGGCCAGGTCCAGCACCTTCTGACCGGGCCCGATCCCCAGCGCCGACCGGGTGGCTCGCCGCCAGTATCGGTCCTGCCCCAGCGACAGCACGGTGTTGGTCAGGTCATACCGGCGGGCGACGCCGTCGAACATCGACGCGACGTCCCGGGGGTCCTTGTCCAAGGCCGCGCGACTCACGACGGCAACGCTACAGCCCGGCGACGATGCAGCCCGCGCAGCGGGGTGAGGAGGAGCCGGGCAATTGGGCTTGGGCCGCGGCCAGCGATCCCGGTGTGGGGCGCCGACGAACGCGTTGCAAGCCTTGTTGACTGGAAAGTTGTCGGCGGGCTTGATGAAACCAGCCACACCGATTGCGGAGTTCTGCCGATCGGCCGTTTGGGCCAGGGGTGTATCTGACCCGGGTTCCGGTGCCCTTCGTGGCCAGATCGCGACGTCTCGTGAAGCGGCGCAACGCATCTCATGGCTACATATTTCTGAGACCAACTTTCGAGACACTCCAGCCTGGGGATTTGGGTCGCCACTGCCTGTCAGAGCAGGTGTCTCATATGTGGTCCTATTTCGAGACTGCGTTCAGCTGTCTTCGGGCCTCGTCGATTTGGTCGAATGCGTACATCGCCATGGCGGCGGTGGTCATCGTCTCGCCTTTGTGGGCGAGCGTGTCGTAGGTCTGTTCGCCGAGG
>NZ_JBKQOI010000128.1:0-11152 GCF_052145595.1 Mycobacterium sp.
GAGCAGCGAGTCGAACTGCCACGAGTTGAGCAGTTCGTCGCGTAGCCGGCCGTTGAACGACTCGATCCAGGCGTTTTGCCACGGCGAGCCGGGATCGATGAATAGCGAACCGGCGCCGTTGAACCGGCACCAGTCGTTGACGGCCTGCGCCACGAACTCGGGACCGTTGTCGAAGCGCAGGTAGGCCGGCGCGCCTCGCTGCAGGGCGAGGCGGTCCAAGACGCCGACGACGCCGTCGGCGTCGATGGAACGATCAACGTTGATCGCGAGGGCTTCGCGGGTGAACTCGTCGATCACGTTCAACATCTTCAAGGTGCGGCCATCGGCGGTCGTGTCGAACTGGAAGTCCATCGCCCAGATCACGTTCGGACGAATTGGTGACATCGCGCCAACGGCGACACCGATGCCGGTCAAACGCTTCTTCTTGCGGCGCTGCGGCACTTGCAGGCCCTGGTTACGCCACGGACGGCGGATGCGCTTGTTGTTGACCTTCCAGCCGGCTCGGCGGGCCATTTTGGCTGCCCGTCGCCACCCCCAGCGAGGCCGGTCGGTGGAGAACCGGCGCAGCCAGACACGCAACTGGGTTTCCTCAGCGGTGACCGGTAGCGGCGTCAGGCGCATCGTGGACCGATGGATGTCCACGACCGTGCAGGCTCGGCGTTCGGACACCCCGAACCGCTCGCGCAGCACCTTGACGGCGCAGCGTTTGCGGTTCGGGGTCAGAAGTTTCCCGCCGAGATCTCCCTGAGAATGTCAATGTCGAGAGCCTGGTTGGCGACAAGCTTCTTCAACCGGGCGTTTTCCGCCTCGAGTTCTTTGAGCCGTTTCGCGTCGTTGGCCTTCATGCCGCCGTACTGTGCAAGCCAGCGATGCCACGTCGACTCAGCGATCTCCAGGTGCCGGCACACCTCGTCAAGCTCCTGGCCGGACGCGAGGATTTTGTTGCCCTCGACGAGCTTGCGGATGATCTGATCCGGCGTATGCCGCCGGCGCTTGTTCGATGTCATGTCGTTGCTGATTCTTCCTGCCCGAACACCGGGCAACAGAGTCGCACAACGACTGGACCACTACGACGGGCTCACCTCAACCGGGCATTGCTTCCGCGCTGTCCGGATGATTGGCACCGTTGCAAAGCAGCCTACGAAGTTGCCGTCGGCCGCGGTGCAACCGCGACATCACCGTTCCGTGTGGAGTGTCGGTGATCGCTGCGATCTCGGAGTAACTGAGCCCCTCCACATCGGAGTAATAGACCACCGTACGATATTGGCGCGGCAGTGCTTGCATAGCCGCCGTGGTGTCGTCGTCGGGCAAGGAATCCAATGCTATGTCCTCGGCTGACCGCGATCCCCTCGGTGTGGAACGGGCGTAGGCCGCCGCCAACTGCAGATCGGTGATCTGGTCGGTGGAGTACTGCACCGGATAACGCCGCTTCTTGCGGTAACCATCGATATAGGCATTGGTCAAGATCCGGAACAACCACGCGGTCACATTGGTGCCCAGTTCAAAAGACGAAAAACCCGCGTAGGCCCGCAACAGAGTCTCTTGCACCAGATCTTCGGCGTCGGCGTGATGGTGGCTCAGATGCATCGCGCGGCGATAGAGATTCTCGCGCAGCGGCACAACGTCGCGTTCAAACTGTGCGACTACACCGGCGTCGCCTGAGCGGGTTTGGAGGCAAGCTGCACCCGCGCCATGTCGTGGACCTGGCAATCGGCGGCGGACCGCCGTGGACGTTGACAGTGGTATGCGCCGAACTCACCGTGCAGGTCGTTGTGGGCATTGACGTAACTCATCTGCTGGCCTCTCTTTGACCACCGGAGTAGTTGTGTCACTCAGGTTGGCGTTGATGGGAGCTGACCGTCGAGTATGCCAAGAGCCGAGTTCAGTTCGGCCGTCCGATTGGCAGCTTTCAGGCACTCAAGCATCGAATGGCCGATCTGTATGTCGCGATCGCCGCGGCCCGGGCCGTCGTCGCCGACGCGTGCAACGAACCCACACCCACCAATGCGGCCACTGCGCGCCTCGCCGCCAGCGAGGCGCTAACCACCGTGGCGGCCGAGGGCATCCAGCTGCACGGCGGCATCGCCATCACCTGGGAACACGACATGCACTTGTATTTCAAGCGCGCACATGGCAGTGCACAACTGCTCGGCTCGCCGCAAGAGCAGCTGCGCCGACTGGAATCCGAGGTGCTCCCACAGCCGTGAACGATCATGTCGCACTGCGCGCCGGCATCCCGCCGTTCTATGTGATGGATGTTTGGCTGGCGGCCGCGCAGCGCCAGCGCACCCATGGCGACCTGGTGAACCTGTCGGCGGGCCAGCCCAGCGCGGGCGCTCCCGAGCCGGTGCGCGCAGCCGCGGCCGCCGCCCTGCATCTCAACCAGCTGGGTTACACCGTGGCGCTGGGCATTCCAGAGCTGCGCGCGGCGATCGCGGCGGATTACCAGCGCCAGCACGGAATCACCGTCGAGTCCGATGCGGTAGTGGTCACCACCGGTTCTTCCGGTGGCTTTTTACTCGCCTTTCTGGCGTGCTTCGACGTCCGTGACCGGGTGGCGCTGGCCAGTCCCGGCTACCCGTGCTATCGGAACATCTTGTCAGCGCTGGGATGTGAGGTGGTGGAGATCCAGTGCGGACCGGAGACTCGGTTCCAGCCCACCGCGCAGATGCTCGCCGAACTCGACCCGCCGGTGCAGGGCGTGATCGTCGCCAGCCCGGCCAATCCCCCCGGAACGGTCATTCCGCCCGCGGAGCTGGCAGCGATCGCGTCCTGGTGCGATGCCTCCGGGGTCAGGCTGATCAGCGATGAGGTGTACCACGGCCTGGTCTACGAGGGCGCGCCGCAGACCAGCTGCGCTTGGCAGACCTCACGAAACGCGGTGGTGGTCAACAGCTTTTTGAAGTATTACGCAATGACGGGCTGGCGGCTTGGATGGCTGCTGGTACCGCCCGAGCTGCGCCGTGCCGTGGATTGCCTGACCGGCAACTTCACCATCTGCCCGCCGGTGCTGTCACAGATCGCCGCGGTGGCGGCGTTCACTCCAGAGGCGACCGCCGGAGCCGACGGCAATCTGCATCACTACACGGTCAACCGCTCGCTGCTGCTGGACGGGCTGCGCCGGATCGGCATCGACCGGCTGGCACCCACCGACGGTGCGTTCTACGTGTACGCCGACGTCTCGGACTTCACCACCGACTCGCTGGCGTTCTGCTCAAAGTTGCTGAACGACACCGGCGTTGCCATTGCGCCAGGCATCGACTTCGAAACCGCGCGCGGCAACTCGTTCGTCCGGCTGTCGTTCGCCGGGCCGACGAGCGACATCGAAGAGGCCTTGCGGCGGATCGGGCCCTGGCTGGTGGGTCAATAGGCCGCCGGGTCGCGCGGGCGTTGGCCAACCCCCGTACGACCGTCGGTCATCGGTTGAACCGCCCCGCGATATAATCGGCCCGGCAGGCTCTGCGGGAAAGTTTGCCGCTCGTCGTGCGGGGGATAGTGCCGGCGGCCACGAGCCGCAGGTCGGCGATCCGAATGTGGTGTTGGCGCGAGACCGCTGCCCGCACGGTCTCAGCGATCTGCCCCGGCTCGGCAGGGCCCGCGCCTGCGGCGCGCTCGGCGACGACGACCACCTGCTCGCCGGTGTGACTGCTCGGTGAGTCGAACACACCGGCAGGAACGGAAAACGCGGCGACATAGCCGGTGCGGATGGCGGTCGAAGCTTCGCTGACCGTGGTTTCGATGTCGTGCGGGTAGTGGTTGCGACCATCGAGAATGATGAGGTCTTTGATGCGCCCTGTCAGGTAGAGCTCACCGCCGATGTAGACGCCGAGATCACCGGTAGCCAGCCAGCAGCCGTTGTCCGGAGCGCCGTCGGCGTGGCTGCCGTGGTCGAGCCGAGACTGCAGTTTGTTGCCGAAAACCCGTCGTGTTTCGTCCTCGCGGCCGAAGTATCCGCGGGCGATGTTGTTGCCGTACAACCAGATTTCCCCCACGGTACCGTCAGGCACCTCGGCGCCATCTGGGTTGGCGATCACCGCCCACTGATCAGGGATCGGCTGGCCGCACGATACATGGGCTACCGCGCCCGGTGCCGCGGGCGCGACGGTCACTGCGCGGCCCGCGCCGAGCTGCTCGCGGTCGAGGAAGATGGCGCTGGCCGCGGCGTCCTGGGCGATGCTGGCGACCGACAACGTCGCTTCCGCCATCCCATAGGACGGCTTGACCGCCGTCGCGGGCAGACCATACGGAGCGAATGCTGTTGTGAATTTCTCGACAGCCGACATGGTCACGGGCTCGGACCCGTTGAGCAGGCAGACAACGTTGCTGAGGTCGAGGGCCTCAGCTTCCGGGCCCTCCGGAGGCAATCCCCGGTCGGCCGTCAATTCAAAGGCAAAGTTCGGCGCGGCCGCAAAGGTCCGGCCGCTGGTCGCCTCAACACCTAATTGTTTGATCCATCGGTAGGGCCGACGAAGGAACGCCATGGGATCCATTAACGTGATGTGTGCCCCACACAGCGCCGGGAACATGATCATCATCAATCCCATATCGTGATACAGCGGCAGCCAGCTCACAGTGCGGACATCCATATCCAGCCCGCCAGCCAGGATCATCTGCATCGCGTTCGTGTAAACGGCGCGATGGGTGATCTCCACCCCGGCCGGCGTGCGCGTTGAGCCCGAGGTGTACTGCAAATAGGCGACATCGTCGGTGCCGAGCGCCGCGCCGGTAAACATCGAGCCGAGTGTTGCGGGTAGCGCGTCCACCGCGATCAACCGCGGCCGCTCGTTCGGCACCAGCGTCCGAATAAATGTTCGAACGGACTCGGCCGCTGCGGTCGTGGTCAGTACCACGGCAGGCCGGGCATCGGCCAGCACCGCCGCCAATCGCTCGGCGTGCCCTGACAAAGTCGGCGCAAAGAGGGGGACCGGGACATTGCCCGCGTGGACGCCACCGAAGAAAGCCGCCACATAGTCGAGGCCCTGTGGCGCCAGGATAGCTACCCGATCCCCGGGCACGGTGACCTGCTGCAGGCGGGCGCCGATCGCGCAGACCCGCGACCACAGGTCGTTCCAGGTGAGCTCGACGACCCGTCCATCCTGATCCTGCGAGTAGTCGATGAAGCGGTACGACGGAGAGTCACCAAGCTCAGCTCGGTTGCGATCGAAATACGACATCAACGTCACACCCTCGGGCACCACGATCCTGCGGCCATGGAAAGCGGAAGGGTCTAAATTGCCCGACGCGGGCGCAACAATACTGTTCAAACAGTGATCCCGACTCACCACAGGACAGACTATAGCCGTGTTTACTATTTGACCCTTTGTTCCGGTATGGCGGTCATCACTATCGAGCCGAATATCGAGACATTTGGCATCAATTGATTCCTGGAGGCGCCGCAGGGTCGGGCACGGACCGGATTGCGGATCAACGAGGCATCCCAGACTGTGATGGTTTTGTGAGAGAGCGCGCCACGCCGGGTGAGAATCCACTGCTGCACCACGCGTCAACCCGGATCAAGTTATGGCAAACCAACGGCCAGTGACGGCTCGTCGTTCGCGACGAACCTGATATGTCGTCGCGTCGTTCGGCCACCCGAGCCGTTCGGATCCGCTCATCTAGTGTGAAGGTCCCTCCCGGTGACAAGGGGTCAGATCACCGATCAGGCAGCTATGTGTCGTCATCCCCAAATCCCTTTACCAAATGACCATTTGGGCGCAGGGCGCTTCAAGTCGTTGACAAGTCGCGGGAAATCAGCACCGCTCCTAGCGCCGAGAGCGGATCGGGGATCGCCGCATTGAGGGTCGCCCGTCACGCGACCGCTGCACCCTGGGCTTCAGATGATTGAAATAAGCTGCTTTACAATACTCTCCAACGACCTTACCCGGCCGTAGGCGCGTTTTTGCACCGCAATAACCAACGGATATGCGGAGGCTTAAGCCAACTCGGGTGTGCCTAGGACGCCGCTGATGTAATGCCCCTTGCGGGGCGGGTTGTGGTGTGGTGTTGAGCCTGAAGTGGTGTCACGCTGGAAGGCGGGGGCCCGGTGTGGGTGGTGTTGGTGGTCTGGGGGCTGGGTTCAGGCGATGGCCCAGCCGTTGGTGCTGTGGTGTAGGCCCAGGGTGGCTAGGCGGGCGAGGTTGATGGCGCTGGCTCGGGTCAGGATTTCGGTCAGGATGCGTTTTTGGCCGCGGCAGCGGGCGTTGCGGCCGCCCCACGGGCGGCGGGTGAAGTGGCTGATCTTGCGTTCCACCACGGGGCGATAGGTCCGGTAGGCCTGCTGCCAGGCCGGATCCTGTTGGCGGGCTTTGGCCTGTTGGCGGGCGGCTTCATGGGGGTGGATGCTGATCACCCGTCCCCGGCGGGCTTTGGTGCACTGCGCTTGTAGTGGGCAGGAAGCACACAGCGCACCGAAGCGGGCCGAACGGTGGCGGCGGCCCGAGCTGATGGTCACGGTGTGGCGGGCCGGGCAGGTGACCGTAGCGGCGGCCAGGTCAATCGTGAACTGGTCTTTGGAGAAGCCGTTGGCGTTGCGCACTGGGGGCACTTTTGCGCGCATGTCGTGGCCCCGTGCTGTCTGCTCATCCAGGGTGGCCCCGTCGGCGTAAGCCGAATCCCCTTACACCTCAAGTCCTTTGGACTGCGAGTCGCCCTTTGAGTGGTCGCCGGCATCAGCGGCGGTTTCGTCGGTGTCGCTGCCAGCGCTAGCCGTGTCGATGTCGCCGTGGCCACCAGTGCCAGCGGCAGGCTCACCAGTAGCGGTGCCGGCGCCGGGTCCGCTCAGCAGCTCATCGATCACTTCGCGGTCGGCGGTGTTGGCCGCGGTCACCGCCACGTTGGTGATCAGCTCGTCGTCGGGATCGACCCCGAAATGGGACTTGTATCCATCGAAGGTCCGTGCCCGCGACTTGTGCCCGTGGCGGGCCTCGACATCTACCGTCGAGATCAGCCGATCGCGGGCCACCGTGCGCGCGATGCGAAACACCCCATCGTCGCCTTGCTCGACGTCTTGGCCGGCCACCAGCGCCAACAGATCAGCCGTTTCGGCCAGTGGCCCGTCCAGCTTGTGGCCGTCCAACACCGTCAGCGCGGCCTGGGCGTCGCGCACCAGCGCGTCCACCAGCGCCTCCCGCGCTTTCGGGTCGTCCCAATCACACGGCGGTTTACCCAGCGTGGCGTAGTCATCATCGCGGACCAGCACCGCCCGCACCGCGCCCGCCAACGCCGGGTCGGCCCGATCAGCGGCCCAAAGCACTCGCCGGATCGCTGCCCGCAGCTGAATCACCGTGTCCTGGGTGGCCACCGCATCAAACAGCGGGGTGGAATCAACCACGCGGCGGCGTCCCCGCAACAACCCCGCCGCGGCCGCGGCGGTGTTGACATCATCAAACAACCGCCGCGGCCGATCAGACTTTCGCAGCCGGTTGCGCATCCCAACCAGCACCGTCGAGTGAAAGGCCCCCGCGCCCACCGTCAACCCGGCGGCAGCCTTCCAGCGCAGGTCAAACGCCAACCGGTCACAGGCCTCCCGATCCGAGAGCCCCTCATAGGCCTGCAACAGCATCACCGCGGCCACCACCCGGGCCGGCACCGTCGGGCGCCCCAACGCCGAGCGCTTAAACAAATCCGCGAAATACTCATCACCAAACAGCGCACCACCGTGATCGGCCAGCAGCCGATAAATGCTGCCCGCCACCAGTTGATCGCCCACCAACAGCATCACGCCATCAAATCGGCCCTGCCGATCCTCACATCCCAACGCCACACACCGATTCTCCAGGCACACCCTCCCCAACCCGGGCCAGCCACGCCGAAACCGGGCCACAAAATCAGCAGCGCCTCAGGGGCGCAATATGTTTGGGCCAACTGCGATTCTCACCACCCCACCGGCGCCGGGAAGGTAAGGCTCGGCGCCGGTATACCACTCCCGGTGATACAGCAGCACCTCGGCCACGAGTCGATCACCACGACCGTCCAACACCTACGGCCATTTGGATCGGTCGCTGGCGCAGGCTGCGGCGGACGCGATCGGCGCAGCGCTGAGCTAGCCAAGATCGCGTTGCCCTTGGGTGAGATCAGGCTGCAGTCTGCAGGTTGACCTGCGTGGCCAGAGAATCTTCGCGAAATATCTTGTGAGACAACACAATCTTGTGTCAGACTGATCGTAGAGAACAGGATAGGGGACCGGAGCCGCAGGGGCCACGCAGGCAGCAAGATGGCAGTAGGGGTAAGCACCGAGCGAGCGACAGGCGCGTTCCAAGAGGTCCGCGAACATCACCGCGGTGGGGGCGTCGGCTCCTACGGTCACCGCCCAGTGGTTCGGCATCAGGATCGCATTCGCGTCACCCAGCGCGGTGGCCAGTGACTGGCCGAAAGTTATCCATCAAACGGTTTGAACCGCCAGTGCCGCAAGCGAATTGCACCCCTGATTCGTCACGGTGACGTTTCAACGGTGATAGTTTACCTGGGTTAAACCCGCCCGGGCAGGGCAGATCTGGGGCACCAGCGCGCCCGCGTTGGACTCGCCGTTCGTCGATCGGACACCGCTGCCTGCCCGTGTCAACTTTGCGTGGAAAGCATGTGTGAGCCGACCACTCGTTACTCTCAACTCGTCCTGGAAACGCGCCCAACCCCGACAACTCTCATGTTTTCGCGGATTACTCTCACGTCTTCGTGGATCGGACAGCGACGCCCAGGACGCTGGATACATCGGATGTGCAACTCCGGCAAAGCATTAAGGCACCCAGAATTGTAACAGTATGTGCGCCGAGCACTTCGACCGAAACATTCGAGGTTAGTCACACCGACGCGGAATGGCGGCAACTTCTGACACCACAGCAGCACGCCGTGCTTCGTACGGCGTCCACCGAGACGCCCTTCAGCAGCCCGCTCAACGATGAGCACCGGCCCGGCATCTTCGGATGTGCGGGCTGTGCACTGGACCTGTTCTCGTCAACCACCAAGTTCGACAGCGGCACCGGCTGGCCGAGCTTCTGGAAAGCCCTGGACAACGCGGTACTCGAGCGGCAAGACAACACCCTGGGCATGACACGCACCGAGGTGCTCTGCCGCCGTTGCGGCGGGCACCTCGGGCACGTATTCAACGATGGCCCCGAACCGACCGGCCTGCGCTACTGCATGAACGGCGTGGCGCTGCGCTTCCGATCTTCCTAGGAACTACGTTTTCAAGTCGATCGCGATTTGTACCGCTTTGAAAAACTCGCTGGACGCCAGCTAGGCAGCGGCGTCGGGCCTTTCGGCTTCGATTAATTTGCGGGCGGCCCGCCGGGCGAAGTGGCCCGTCTCGACCATACCCTGGATCCGAACCGTGCCACCCGTGGCCTCATACTGTCGCTGCCAGTCGGTAATCGCTTGGTGCGCGGCGTGATCCAGGTAGTTGACCGAAATGGTGACCGTTACCTTCCGGCCGGAAGGGATAGACGCCAGCACGCGGGTCAGCCGGGGCAGGGCGAGGAAGGTGCACGCCGCTCCCACGACGGCGACGCGCCATTCGTCACCTAAGGGCCTGGCCTCAACCCTGGCCCGGATCAGCCGCCATCCGGTCAACGCGATGGCCAGGGCGAGTCCGATCATCACGCCGTGCAGGAGATTGAGGAAGACGACGCTGACTGCGCACGTACCGGCCGCCGTGACGCCACCACTCGTAGGTGAATTGGTCTGGCGGATTCCCGGACATGCGGTGTTTGGGCATCGCTAGCGGGCTGACGTAGATGCCGCTGGGGTGCTGGTACCAGCCGTTTCGGAATTGGCCCTAATGCGTGTCGGGCACCGCGGCAAGGTCGATGTGTCCATCGTGGTTCTCCGTTCGTTGCGGTGGATGGCCGGGCCCGCGGGATCGTGCGGACCCGGCCGGGTTAGCGGGGGGTTAGGCGGCGAAGGCTGTGTGGTGCTCGAGCAGAGCCCTGATCGCGTCGTGGAGGTCGTCGTAGGCGACGGGTGCGGCCTGGTCGATGGTGGTCGTCCACATGGGTTCGTCACCGACTCCGGCGGTGAGGGTGTAGGTGTGGCCATCGCTGGTGGCTCGGTATGACCAGCTGTCGGGCACGGCGTGGAAAGTCAGGTCGCCGGCCCGGACTTTGAGGATTCGGGTTGCTGGGTCGGTGTCGAGGTCGGGTGCGGTGGCTTCGACGGCAACCATTTGCCCGTGGTCGTCGGCGGCGAGCAGGACGAGGCGGTGTCCGGTGTCGCGGGTGTAGTCGTGCACGGTGGTGAGCAGAATGTCGCCGTGGTTGTGGAACAGGATCCGGGTGATGCCGTACTGCTGGGTTTGGATACGCCCGGCGGCCTCGTCGAGAAGGTTGAAGGCGAGCTCGAATTCGTGGTCCATGATGTATTTGTCCGTTCTGTGCGGTGAGTGGTGCGCCGGTCAGCGCTGGGGGAGCGGTCAATCGGCTGAGGGTGGGCGGTCAATCCCGAAGAGTCCGCGCCGGGCGGAGCAGGGTTTTCGGCCCGGGTCAATCCCCGGCGCGTAGCGCCTTGGGGATTGACTTCCATTGGGCCGAAAAGGTCACTCGGCCTGCGCAGCCCGGCGTGGGCGTGGGTTGACCGGTCGGGCCCCCGGCCGATTAGGCTGCGACCCCTGCTGACGGCAAACGCGGTGAGGGGCTACGGATTTGGTCACCGCCAGGTGGCCGATACGCCGGTCGCGCGGGGCGCGCCGGCGCCACCTCACCGGAAGCCCGAAAGCCCGGCCAGCCACCGGCGGGATGGGGGTCGCCTCAGTAACGGAGCGAATCTGGTCCCTTCGACCGGCGGCTAATAGGTGGAGGCGGCTGGTGGGTGCAGCGGGCGGGGTCCTTCGCGACGAAGCTCGGTTTCGACGTCGAACGAGCTGGTGCCGTAGAAATTGATCTGGTCGTGCTCGCGGGGTCAGGTGCGCCGCGGCGCGCCGAGCGCATCGCCGAGGTAGGTCGCCGTCCACAGCACCGCGGCGTTGGTGACAAGTCGCTAATATGCCCCCTTAGGGCACCCGGTACCGCGTGGTTGCCTTTAACCGGCATCCCCGACACCACCGCCGTAGCGCTGCTCCGCAACGTACAACGCAAGATCGCCAACTCGACTCGCGCGGATCTTCTGCTGCCTGGGTTACGGCCGGCCCGTCCCCGTCTGGACCGATCTGCCGGGAGCAGACTCG
>NZ_JBKQOI010000129.1:0-17715 GCF_052145595.1 Mycobacterium sp.
GGGTGCCGTTCAACAGCGTGATGCCGAGGCTCGGCGGAATCACGATCAGCGCAATGTTTTTCGTCTTGTTCGCGATCGCGGCACTCTGGGCGATCTGGTTGAACTTCGCGCCCAGAGATCGCGGCGAGGGCCGGCTGGCGCGAGCGGTGACGGCCGCGCCCGTGCCGATCGCAGCCGGGTTCATGGCACTGGTGTTCATCGCATCGATGGTGGCCGGAATCGTGCGCCAGTACCCCACCTACTCCAATGGCTGGGACAACCTGCGGGAGTTCTCCGGCGGCTGCGGACAGGCCGACGACGTGCTGGTGGAGCCGGACAGCAACGCCGGCTACATGGCGCCCATCAAAACAGCGGAGCCGGGCAATTACGGCCCGCTGGGCCCGCTGGGTGGGGGGAACCCTGTCGGGTTCACGCCGAATGGTGTACCGGAACGCACCCTGGCCGAGGCGGTACGGGAGACAGCGGTGCCGCAGCCCGGCACCGACTACGACTGGGATGCGCCAACCAAGCTGACGGCGCCCGGCATCAACGGGTCCGTCGTACCGCTGCCCTACGGCCTCAACCCCGATCAGGTTCCGCTGGCGGGCAGTTACACGACCGGCCCCCAACAGCAGAGCAGGCTGACCTCGGCGTGGTACCAGCTGCCCAAGCCGGACGACGGACATCCCCTGGTGGTGGTGACCGCCGCAGGCACGATCGCGGGAAACAGCGTGCTGCACGGGCACACCGCGGGGCAGACGGTCGTGCTGGAGTACGGCAAGCCCGGCCCCGGCGGTGACCCGGCCGACATAGTGCCGACCGGCCGGCTGGTGCCCTACGACCTGTACGGGGAACAACCGAAGGTATGGCGCAACCTGCGCTTCGCCCGGTCCAAGATGCCCGCCGACGCGATCGCGGTCCGGCTGGTGGCCGAGGATCTGTCCCTGACGCCGGAGGACTGGATCGCGGTGACTCCGCCGCGGGTGCCGGAGCTGCGCTCCCTGCAGGAGTACGTCGGCTCGTCCCAGCCGGTGCTGATGGACTGGGCGGTGGGGCTGGCCTTCCCGTGCCAGCAGCCGATGCTGCACGTCAACGGCGTCACCGATATCCCGAAGTTCCGCATCACGCCGGACTACAACGCCAAGAAGCAGGACACCGACACGTGGCAGGACGGCGTGAACGGCGGCCTGCTGGGCATCACCGACATACTGCTGCGGGCCCATGTGATGTCGACCTACCTGTCCCGCGACTGGGGCCGGGACTGGGGATCGCTGCGCAAGTTCGACACCATCGCAGACGCTCATCCCGCGCAACTCGACCTGGGCACCGCGACCCGTAGCGGGTTGTGGTCACCGGGCGAGATCCGGATCAAGCCTTAGCCCACGAACGCGGTAATTTGCCATCGGTCGGATAACCGTAATTAGTCATTAGTCGAATAGCGAAGAAATTTACCTTCAAGTAATTCTTCGCCACGAGGTTTAATTTCGGCGAATGCGGGTCAATACTTCTTTTCCCCGTGACGTAACCAACAAAAGGGGTTAAAAGGTGACCCGATGCACACGCTGAAACGGTTGGCTACATCTGCGGCGACACTCACCGTGGTGATCTCGCCGGCGACGGTCTTTGAAAGCAACCCGGCCTCCGCTGACACAACGGTCGTCTTGGACAGCTATCTCCGACGTTGCGATTTCACCCGCGTGACCTCTGCGCCCAAAGTGCCCGAGCCGGGACTCGGCACGGGGACTGCCCTCATACACACCGCCGGGTCACGAGCGATCGCCGAGGTGCACCTGGTCGACGCGCCCGATCCTGGCACGCATTTCGATGTCGGCCTGATCCAAGAACCCCGTCCGTCGTCGGCTACCTGTGGTCCCGGCGACCCTGGCACCGCCTTCACCGGAATGGACACCGACGCGGCCGGCAGTGCAACGGTGACTATCCAAGACAATGTCCGGCAGGGTACGACGGGCGTCTGGGTTATTGTCGAGCGGCCGAACGCCAACTCCCAAAACCCGGCCGAGTTTTACACGTCTGAATTCTTGGTGCCGGTATAACGCCCCGGCCTACGGGCGGTTAGTTCGGCGGGAACCGTTATTCGCTCCCGGAGTGGTGAGTCAGTTCGGACTGCGCCGCACCGACCCTCTGTCGTGCCCGTTTGTCGGCCTGTTGCTGTTCGGCCGCGGTGATGATGATGGCGTCCGAGCCCGGAAACACCGTGGCCACATGGCCGTTAGCAAGCCAGCGCACCACATACGGCGGCGCGCCGTCGGTCCCGTGCACTTCGGTGATCAGGCCACGCTGATCCGCTAACTCCGTCGTCGTGCCTTTAATCACGAGCCAATCACCCACTTGCGCCTTCATCATCGACTCCCTTAATCGTTGGCTGTTGGGCCGATCATGCGCCGCAGCGGCCCGGTGAGGGAGGGCCATAGGTCACCGTTGGGCCGACGTCGCGTGCCCGTGACGAACGCCCCGAACGGTCGGGACTTCGGTCCCTATCCCGGCGCTTAGGTCGAGTGGTCCGATACAGGTATCCGGAATGACCGGTGTCGACGGAGGCATGACCATGGACGCTTCACAACAATTGCAGAACAGGACACGGTTCTTCGCCCGCGTGCTCGGTCCCTTCCTTGTCGTTGTCGACGTCACCGCAATAGCGCGCGCCTCGGACATGCAACAACTACTTTCGCAGTTTGAGGCGAACTCCTTGTGGACCTTTGTGACCGGCGCCTTCATTCTGCTGTTTGGCCTGGTCATCGTCGCCGCTCACCAATCTTGGCAGGGGGCCGCAGCGATCATCGTGTCGCTGCTGGGCTGGCTGGTCGTGCTGCGCGGGCTGTTGCTTGTGGCCTTTCCCCAGGCCTTCGTTGCTGTCGCCAAGACCATGGTCGGCGCTCAAGGCTGGTGGGTGGTGCTCTGTATTGTTTTCACCCTGCTCGGGCTGTACCTGATCTACGTTGGCTGGGCCCCGGCTCCCAGCCGGCCGACGTCGCAAGCGGCGAGGTCAAATCCGGACGTCCGGCAAGCTGCGTAGTTGAGTCAAGGTGTTGGAATGACGGCGGCGGACGTGAGCGAGCAGGGTCAAGCACCCGACGAAAACACCGGAGACATCGGCTTCGTACTACGCGCCGATCTCCGTGACGACCTCGACACGTCAGCCGCCGTCGCGGACGCGGTGATGGAGGATATGGCAACGCTGGCGCGCGGCTTGGGCGTGCTCGTTGTCAAACGGGGTCCCAACGCCGGATCGCAGTTCAGCCTGGACCAGCCCGTCCTGTCCGCCGGCCGGCATCCCGCCAGCGACATCTTCCTCGACGACATCACGGTCAGCCGCAGGCACGCCGAGTTCCGAAGGGAGAACGGCAGCTTCTATGTCGTTGACCTCGGCAGCCTGAACAGCACATACGTCAACCGCGAACCCGTCGACTCGGCGGTGCTGGCCAACGGTGACGAGATCCAAATCGGCAATTTCCGTCTAGTTTTCCTGGCCGGGCCGGCATGGCGTTGACCCCGATGAGCAGGACTCTCGTGAGCACACCACCCGGCGTCAATCACGCCGGTGTCGATCAGGTGCTGACCGGCACCGGGATCTTTCAATACGTCGAACCCGACGCCACGTCCGAATTGATCAAGCAGTTACATCCTTCCGAATTCAGCGCAGGCCAAATGATTTTCGCCGAGGGAGACCTGGGTGATCGGGTCTACATAATCGTTTCGGGCAAGGTGAAAATCACCCTTAGCGGCCCCGACGGCCGCACGAACCTCCGGGCGATCATGGGCCCAACGGACATCTTCGGTGAGCTGGCGGTGTTTGACCCCGGCCCTCGAGCCTGCACCGCGACGGCGATCACTGACCTGCGGGCCGTGTGGATGGACCGTGCCACGTTGCGAACCTGGATGGCCGACCGGCCGGTGATCGCCGAACAGCTCCTGCAGGTGCTCGCCCGGCGGCTACGGCATACCGACGACGAACTGGTCGAGCTGGTTTCCAGCGATGTGGCCGGGCGTGTTGCTCGCCAGCTGCTGCTGCTGGCTCAACGCTTCGGCACGCGCGAAGGCGACGCGCTGCGGGTCGTGCACGAGCTCAGTCAGGACGAGATCGCCCAGCTTGTGGGCGCCGACCGGGTATCGGTCAACAAGGCGCTGCGTGGTTTCGGGGCGCGGGGCTGGATTCTCGTGGAGGGTAAGAGCGTCCTGATAGTTGATCCCGATGCGCTGGCCCGCCGGGCCGCCCCCGGCAGATCGGACTTCTACCCCAGTCGACGGCGGCGCCAGTTACCCGCCACGGCATGAGGTTCCTTCACCCGGCGTTCCGGCTGTAATACCGTCGCGGCATGAGCGAGCACGACCCCCAATACGGGTTAGAGGCCTTCGAAAGGCTGCCCTTCTCCACCCCGGAAAAGTCGCAGCGCTATCAAACGGACAACTACCGCGGGGCCGTGGGTCTCAATTGGTACCTCAGCGATCCCACCCTGCGGTTCACCATGGCCTACTACCTGCAGCCCGACCAGTTGGAGTTCGCCGAGCGCCACCTGACGCGCATCGGTGAGCTGATGGGCGGCCCAGTGGCGCGGTGGGCGGAGGAGACCGACCGCAACCCGCCCCGGCTGGAGCGCTACGACCGGTGGGGACACGACATCAGCCAGGTCGTCATGCCGGCATCGTTCACGCAGTCCAAACGCGCCATCTTGGACGCCCAGCAGGCCCTGCGCAGCGAGGCGCGAGCCGCCAAGATCAGCTCGTCGCTGACGCTGTTCGCGTCCAACTATCTGCTCAACCAGGCCGATATCGGGATGGGCTGCGCCCTGGGCACCGGCGGCGGCATGGTCCAGTCGTTGGTGGCCGCCTACGCGCCGGCCGACGTGCGAGACCACGTACTGGCCAAATTCGCCTCCGGAGAGTGGGCGGGCGAGACAGCGCAGCTGCTGACGGAACGCACCGGCGGCTCCGATCTGGGTGCGCTCGAGACGACCGCTCGACGCGTGAGCGGCGAAAACGAAGAAGCGTGGCTGTTGAACGGCTTCAAGTGGTTTGCGTCCAACTGCGCCGGAGAGGCGTTCGTCGTACTGGCCAAACCCGAGGGCGCTCCCGATTCGACCCGTGGCGTCGCCAATTTCCTCGTACTCCGCACCCGCCGCGACGGTTCACGCAACGGCATTCGGGTGCGTCGGCTCAAGGACAAGCTCGGCACCCGCTCGGTCGCCTCGGGCGAGGTCGAATTCGTCGACGCCGAGGCGTTTCTGCTCTCCGGCGAACCCAGCGGCGACTCGGGCCCGTCCGATGGCAAGGGCCTCGGCCGCATGATGGAGCTGACCAACGCGGCGCGGCTGGGCATCGCCCTGTTCGGGCTCGGTAACGCGCGGCGCGCCCTGGTCGAGTCGCTGTGCTACGCGCGGCAGCGGCGGGCGTTCGGCGGCGCGCTCATCGACAAGCCGCTGATGCGGCGCAAGCTCGCCGAGATGATCGTCGACGTCGAGGCCGCGCAAGCGCTGGTGTTCGACGGCACCGGCGCCACCAACCATCGCCAGCCCCGCAGCATGCGGCAACGCATCGCGGTGCCCGTCACCAAGCTCAAGGTGTGCCGACTAGGGATCACCGCGGCCTCGGACGCGATCGAAATCCACGGCGGCAACGGCTATATCGAGACCTGGCCGGTGTCCCGACTACTGCGCGACGCGCAGGTGAACACCATCTGGGAGGGCCCCGACAACATCCTTTGTCTCGATGTGCGGCGCGGTATCGAGCAGAGTCGCGCGCACGAGACGCTGTTGGCGCGGCTGCGTGACGCGGTGTCGGTCTCCGACGACTGCGGTGACGGTGGGGCAACCACTCGCTTGGTCGCCGGCCGCGTCGAGGACCTCGACGCGGCGATCACGGCCTGGACCAAACTCGACAGCCACGTGGCCGAGGCGCGGCTGTTCCCGCTGGCCCAGTTCATGGGCGACGTCTACGCCGGGGCGTTGCTCACCGAGCAGGCCGCCTGGGAGCGAGCCACCCATGGCGGTGAGCGCAAGGCACTCGTCGCCCGGCTGTACGCGCAGCGCTATCTCGCCGATCGTGGGCCGCTGCGCGGTATCGACGCCGACTCCGACGAGGCGCTGGAGCGTTTCGACGAACTGGTGGCGGGGGCGCTCACACCTCGAGCGTGAACTGTGCGACGCCGCATCGGCGTGTCGCGTCGCCACATTAACGCTCGGCGATGGCGGTGCTGACTAAACCGGGATCAGCCCGTGCTTGCGCCCGACGCGCGACCACAGTTGCTTGTCTCGCAACAGGTGCATCGACTTGCGGATCAGCAGCCGGGTCTGGTGCGGGTCGATGACGGCATCGATGAATCCGCGTTCGGCGGCGGTCCACGGGATCGCCATGTTGAGGTTGTAGCCCTCGATGAAATCCTTCTTGATCGCCTGCGCCTCGGGCGTGGTCGGGTCGGGTAACCGCTTCATCAGCAGCTGCGCGGCACCCTCGGCGCCGATCACCGCGATGCGCGCGGTCGGCCAGGCGAAGTTGAAGTCGGCGGTCAGCTGCCGGGAGCCCATCACCGCATAGGCGCCGCCGTAAGACTTGCGGATCGTGATCGTCACCTTCGGCACGTCGGCCTCGACGACCGAGTACAGGAACCGGCCGCCGCGCTTGATGATCCCGTTCTTCTCCTGCTCCGCCCCCGGTAGGAATCCCGGCGTATCCACCACGAACACCAACGGGATGTTGAACGCGTCGCAGAACCGGATAAACCGCGCCGCCTTGTCGGAGGCTTGGTTGTCGATCGACCCGGACAGGTGCATGGGCTGGTTGGCGACCACGCCCACCGGACGTCCGTCGACCCGGGCGAACCCGGTGATGATCGCCGGTCCGGCCTGCGCTGCGACGTCGAGGAAGTCGCCGTCGTCGAAAATCCGCAGCAGGATCTCGTGCATGTCGTAGGCCATGTTGTCGGAATCCGGCACGATCGAGTCGAGCTCCAGGTCGGTCGGGGTGATCTCCGGCTCCAGGCCGGGGTTGACGATCGGCGGCTTGTCAACACTGTTGGACGGCAGGAACGACAAGAAGTCACGCACATACTGGAAGGCGGCGGCCTCGGAGTCGACCACCTGGTGGATGTTGCCGTAGCGGGCCTGAGAATCGGCGCCGCCCAGCTCATCGAGGCTGACGTCCTCGCCGGTGACGTCTCTGATCACGTCGGGTCCGGTGACGAACATGTAGCCCTGGTCACGCACCGCCACCACCAGGTCGGTCTGGATCGGCGAATACACTGCTCCCCCAGCGCATTTCCCGAGAATTATGGAGATCTGCGGCACAATTCCGGATAACGACTCGTGGCGGCGGCCGAGTTCGGCGTACCACGCCAGCGAGGTGGCCGTGTCCTGAATACGCGCTCCTGCGGAGTCGTTGATGCCGACGATCGGGCAACCGACCATCGCACACCACTCCATCAGCCGGGCCACCTTGCGGCCGAACATCTCGCCGACCGAGCCTTGAAACACCGTCTGGTCGTGGGAGAACACCCCGACCGGACGGCCGTTGATCATGGCATGACCGGTAACCACGCCGTCGCCGTACAGCGCGTTGGGGTCGTTGGGGGTTCGGGCCAGCGCACCGATCTCCAGGAAGGTGCCGGGATCGACCAGCGAGTGGACGCGGGCGCCGGCGCTCGGGATGCCCTTCTTGTCGCGCTTGGCGACGGCCTTCTCCCCGCCGGGCTCCTTGGCCAACTCCAGGCGAGCGTGCAGCTCGGCCAGCTTCTCGGCGGTGGTGTGGCCAATGGGAGCTGGCACGGTCTCCGTCACTACTTGCCTACCTCACTCGTCCGGCGGAGTTTCGCCTCGATCTCGTCCAGCGCCTTGCCCATGTGCGCGCCCACCTTGGCGATGATCGGCTCGTCGATGGCCTGGATGTGCTCGCCACCGATCGGCACGACCTCGAGGTCGGACACATAGTCGCCCCAGCCGCCGTCCGGCTTGCGAACGGCATACCGCGGCTCGAACATGATCGCGTCGTCATGGTAGCGATCTGCCATGTAGAGGGTGACATGGCCGTCGTACGGCTGGATCTGGGCGGTGTCGATCGCCCGCTGGTCCAGGTACGACGTGCGCTGGTGTTCGATGATCCCGGCCGGGATCTGCACTCCGCTCGCTTTGACCGCGTCGAGAACTAACCGGACTTGGCCCTCGTCGTCGAGTTCCTCGAGCTGCTCGTAGGGGATCTCCGGGATGCTCACATTGAACGTCTTCTCGGCGAAGCGGGCGTAGCGGTCCCAGCGCTTGCGGATCTCCTCCTTGGTCTGCGGGATCTCCTCGCCCGGGCGAACCGCGTCGATCAGGCCGACCCACTCGACGTCCTTGCCCATCTGCCTGAGGCCGATAGCGCATGCGTAGGCGAGCGCCCCACCGAGCGACCAGCCGGCCAGAATGTAAGGCCCGTCGCCCTGCATCTCGATCAGTTTCGGAACGTATTGCGCCGCACGCTCTTCGATCGTGCCTTCGACCCGCTCGAAGCCGTACATCGGGGTGTCCGCCGGCAGCCGGTTGAGCAACGGCTCGTACACCACGGTCGAGCCGCCGGCCGGGTGGAACACGAACACCGGCGGTTTCGAGCTGCCCTCGGGCCGCGCCCGCAGGGTGCGGACGAACCCGTCGATCTGGCCGGCCTCCAGGTAGCCGCGCAACTTGTCGGCAAGTGCCTCGATGTTCTCCGACGCCAGCACGTCCTCGGCGGAGATCGGACCATCAGCGCGCTCCGAAAGGCGCTGCGCCATCTTGGCGGCGGCGTCAGTGTCCAGCTTGGGCAGCGGGTTGAAGATGCCGCCCGGGGACTTGCCCGTGACGATCGCCCACGTGGCGAAGGTGACCCGCTCGGCGGCGTCACGCGGCGGCACGTCGGAGTTGAGCGCCTTGGCAACCGCCTGCTGGTTGAGTGCCTCTGCGGCGACCGCGAGGTTGGGCTTCGCGCCGTTGGACGTGGGGCCTGCCGGGTCCGTCGGCGGCGGCGGAATCGGCACCTCTAAGACCGTCGGGGCGACCGGCGGTGCCTGCGTCTCGGGCTCAGCCTGCGGATCGGGTGCCTGGGCGACCACCGCGTCGGGTGTCGCGCCGCTGACCAATTCCGCTTGTGCCCTGGCGATTTCAGCAGTTATTTCGGAGGCCGTCTGCGTCTTCTGGTGCTGGTGCAGTTGCTGCACCTCGTCGCGGTGCTCGACCGCGTACTGGATCAGCTGCTCGACGTTGTAGAGGTTGGCGTCACGCACGGCCGTCAACTGGATGGGCGGGAGATCGAAGTCGTATTCGACGCGGTTCTTGATCCGCACCGCCATCAGCGAGTCCAGGCCCAGCTCGATCAGCGGCACCTCCCACGGCAGGTCCTCGGGCTCGTAACCCATGGCAGACCCGACGATCAAGCCCAGCCGCTCCGCGATGGTCTCGCCCGAGCCCGGCGACCATCTGTTCATGCCGCTCGGCATGTAGCGGTTGGTCAGGCTGTCCCCGAGGGTTTGGGCTTCTGGTTCCTCGATCGCCGGCTCGGGCACGACGGAACCGGTTGTCGAAGCGACCGCCGTGCCCGCGCCAACCGCGGCCGGCAATACCGATTGGGAACCACTCCGGGTAACCAGCGCGTCGTAGACCAGCGTGAAGGATTCGTCGATGCGGGCATGCACCTGAACCGAAGCGCCGCCGGGGTGCCGCGTCATCGTCGTCACCAGGCGGGAGCCTTCCCCGGGCACCGCACGCTGCTCCGCCGCCGCCAATTGCGCCTCTGGAAGCACTTCGGCCGCAGCGGCTTTCACCAACGCAGGCAGATCCGTCAGTCCTCGGGGCGTGTATTCCCACACGTGGCGGCCATCGGGCAGCGCGACGTGGGCGCCCGGCATGATCACCGAGCTGCTGCCTGACGAGAAGTGCGCGTCCAGCCAGTGCTCTTTGCGCTTGAACCTGGTCGGCGGGATGTTGGCAAAATCTTCCGGGCCTGCCGGCCCGGGTGCACGACTGAACAGGGTCCAGATGTCCAGGTCGTGACCGTAGACATAGAGCTGGGCCATGGTCGAGATCATCGACTCGACTTCGTCTTGCTTGCGGGCCAGCGTCGGGATCAGCTGGGCGTCGTGCAGGCCGGCGGAAGCCGTTGTGAGGCCAACCTGCATCAGCGCCACCGGGTTGGGCGCCAGTTCCAGGAAGGTGGTGTGTCCGCTGTCGACGGCGTTGCGGATCCCCTGGGTGAAGTAGACGCTGTGGCGCAGGCCCTTCTTCCAGTAGTCGACGTCGTGGATCGGCTCGCTGCCGGGCTTGAAGTACCTGCCCTCGTGCACGGTCGAGAAGATCCCGGCCGTCGGGCTCATCGGCTTGATGCCTTGCAGTTCCGCCGTGAGCTCCCCGAGCAGCGGATCCATCTGCGAGGTGTGGCTGGCGCCCTTGGTCTCGAACTTGCGGGCGAACTTGCCCTCGGACTCGGCGCGGGCGATGATCGCGTCCACCTGCTCGGGCGGGCCACCGATGACGGTCTGGGTGGGTGCGGCGTAGACGCACACTTCGAGATCAGGGAAATCGGAGAACACCGTCTTGATCTCGTCGGCGGAGTACTCCACCAGCGCCATCAGGCGGATGTATTCGCCGAACAGCATCGCCTCGCCCTCGCCCATCAGATGCGAGCGGGAGCAAATGGCCCGGGTGGCGTCGCGTAGCGACAGGCCGCTTGCGAAGTAGGCGCACGCGGCTTCGCCCAGTGACTGGCCGACCACCGCGGCAGGCTTGGCGCCGTGATGCTTGAGCAACTCACCCAGCGCGATCTGGATCGCGAAAATAGTGACCTGGGTGGTCTCGATGCCGTAGTCCTGCGAGTCGTCCAGGATCAGCTCGAGCACCGAGTAGCCCAGCTCGTCCTGGACCAGCGCGTCGACCTTCTCGATCCACTCGGCGAAAACCGGGTCGCGCAGGTACAGGCTCTTGCCCATCTTGCGGTGCTGGGCGCCGAACCCGGCCAACACCCACACCGGGCCGCTGGTCACCGGCCCGTCGACGCTGAACACGTCGGGCCGCTGCTTGCCCTCGGCGACCGCCCGCAAGCCCTTGATGGCCTCCTCGTGGTCGTGCGCCAGCACCACCGCGCGCGAACGCCCGTGGTTGCGCCGCGACAGCGACCGCCCGATCGACTCCAGCGACGACGCCTGGCCTTCGGGGCTTTCTATCCAGTCCGCCAGCTCGGCGGCCGCGGCCTTCTTACGGGAGGTCAAGAACGCCGACACGGCCAGCGGAATCAGGGCCGGGGCGGAATCTTCTTGAGCCTCTTGCGCCGCAAGCTCTTCCAGCGCGGCTTCCTTGAGCCGCAAGGCCTCCTCGGTGACGCCCGGCAACTCGGGCTCTTCCTCTTCGGCCCCGCTGATTCCGGAGGCTACATCGGCGATGATCTCGCCGTACTCGTCGAAGCGCAGCGCGTGGCTTTCGAATGTGGGCGCCTCGGTCGCTTCGGCGGCGGCCCCCGGTTCGGGGGTGGGTTCGGGCTCGCGCGCCTCTTTTTCCACCACGTCGCGCGGCAACACCTCGCGCACCACCAGGTGCGCGTTGGCCCCGCCGAAGCCGAAGCTCGACACCCCCGCCAGCGCGTAGCCGCCGTAGCGCGGCCAGTCGGTCGCGGTGTCGATGACCTTCAAGCGCATCGCGTCGAAGTCGATGTACGGGCTGGGTCCGGCGAAATTGATGGACGGCGGCAGCTTGTCATGCTGCAGCGCCAGCACTACCTTGGCCATGCTGGCCGCACCGGCGGCCGACTCCAGGTGTCCGACATTGGTTTTCACCGCGCCCAGCAGCGCTGGACGATCGGCGGGACGCCCCCTGCCGACGACGCGGCCCAGTGCCTCGGCCTCGATGGGGTCGCCGAGTACGGTCCCGGTGCCGTGCGCCTCGATGTAGTCGACGGTGCGCGGGTCGATGCCGGCGTCCTTGTACGCCCGGCGCAGCACCTCGGCCTGTGCGTCCTGGTTGGGCGCGATGAGACCGTTGGACCGGCCGTCGTGGTTGACCGCGCTGCCGGCGATCACGGCCAGGATCTGGTCGCCGTCGCGACGGGCGTCTTCCACGCGTTTGAGGACCAGCATGCCGGCGCCCTCGGAGCGGGTGTAGCCGTCGGCGTCCGACGAGAACGACTTGATCCGGCCGTCGGGAGCCAGCACCGCGCCGATCTCGTCGAATCCGAGCGTCACCGCGGGCGTGACCAGCGCGTTAACGCCCCCGGCAACGGCCGCGTCGCATTCCCCGTTGCGCAGCGCCTGCACGGCCTGGTGTATCGCCACCAGCGAACTCGAGCAGGCGGTGTCGACGGCCATCGAGGGCCCACGGAAGTCGTAGAAGTAGGACACCCGGTTGGCAATGATCGAGGTGGCGGTGCCGGTGATCGCGTAGGGGTGTGCAATGGTCGGGTCGGACGCCGCCAGTAACTGGTAGTCGGTGTTCGATACACCGACGTACACGCCGACGGCCTCGCCGCGCAGGCTGGACGCCGGGATGCGGGCGTGCTCCAGCGCCTCCCAGGTGAGCTCCAGCGCCATCCGCTGCTGCGGGTCGATGTTGTCGGCTTCGGTCTTGGCGACCGCGAAGAACTCGGAGTCGAAGCCCTTGATGTCCTTCAGGTAGCCGCCGCGGGTGCGGGCCTGCGCGACCCGTTGGGCCAGCCGCGGCTCCTCCAGGAATTCCGACCAGCGGCCCTCCGGCAGGTCGGTGATGGCGTCGCGGCCTTCCAGCAGCGCCCGCCACGTTTCGTCCGGGCTGTTCATGTCGCCGGGCAGCCGGGTGGCCAAGCCCACGATCGCGATGTCGACTCGCTCGGCCGGGCCGTTGCGCGACCAATCCAGGTTGTCATCGTCTGCCGTGCTTGTTTCGGGTTCGCCCTCGACGATCCGGGTCGCGAGCGACTCGATGGTCGGATGCTGGAAAGCCACCGCGACCGACAGCGTGACACCGGTCATGTCCTCGATGTCGGCCGCCATCGCCACGGCATCCCGCGACGACAACCCCAGCTCCACCATGGGCACCGACTCGTCGATCTCGTCCGGTGACGTCCCGACGGCCTTACCCACCCAGTTGCGCAGCCACCGCCGCATCTCGGGGACCGTCATGTCGGCCTTCTCGGCGGGCAGGTCGCCGGCGACCGGTGTGGCGTTTCCGTGGTTGTCGGGGTCCTGAGCGTCAGATTCTGTGTCAGCCATGGTTCCTGGATTCAGTCTGTTGCGCCGGCGAAGGCGGTCGGGGAACCGATGCCGCTGCGCAGACTGCCGTCGAGATAGGCAGTACGGCATGCGCGGCGCCCGATCTTGCCGCTGGAGGTCCGAGGAATCGTGCCCGCCGACACCAGCAGCACGTCGCGGACGGTCACACCATGGCGCACGGCGATGGCCGCCCGGATGTCGTCGGCGATGGGCTGGTAGTCGAGCTTGTGCGTACCGGCGGCGCGCTCAGCGACGATCACCAGCTGCTCTGACGTGTCCTCGGGGTCGAACTTGATGCCGGCGTGTGGGTTGTCGAATACCACCTGTGGCAGCTGGTTGGCCGGGACCGAGAAGGCGGCCACATACCCGGTGCGCAATGCCCGGCTGGCTTCCTGCGCCGAGTCCTCGAGGTCCTGCGGGTAGTGGTTGCGGCCGTCGACGATGACCAGGTCCTTGATCCGGCCCGCTATGTAGAGGTGTCCCTTGTGGTAGGTGCCGTAGTCGCCGGTGCGCACCCACAGCCCGTCGTCTGCGGCTCCCTCGGCGTGCGACTCGCTGATCCGCGACTTGAGGATGTTCCGGAAGGTCTGGGCGGTCTCTTCTTCCTTGCCCCAATAGCCGATACCCAGGTTGTTGCCGTGCAGCCAGATCTCGCCGATCTGCCCATCCGGCAGCTCGCTGGCCGCTTCGACCTCAACGATGACCGCCCATTCGTCGACACCGACCTTGCCGGCGGAGACCTGAGCGACGGCGTTCGGCGCGTCGGCGGCCACCTCGACGAAGTGCCCGTTGTTGATCTGGTCCCGGTCCACGTGGATGACCGTCGGCTTCTCGTTCATCGGGGTGGTCGAGACAAACAGCGTCGCCTCGGCCAGGCCGTACGACGGCTTGACCGCGGTCTCCTTCAGCCCGTAGGGCGCGAACGCTTCGAAGAACTTGCGCATCGAGGCCGGGCTCACCGGCTCGCTGCCGTTGAGGATGCCCTTGACGTTGCTCAGGTCCAGTGGCGGCTCGTCGTCGCGGGGCAGGCCACGCATCGCGGCGTGTTCGAACGCGAAGTTCGGCGCGGCGGAGAACACGCCGCCGGTCTCGCCGGGCTTGCGCGCGAGCTCGCGGATCCAGCGACCGGGCCGGCGCACGAACGCGGCGGGCGTCATGAAGGTGAAGCTCTGCCCGAGCACCGACGACAGCAGCGCCGTGATCAGGCCCATGTCGTGGAAAAACGGCAGCCACATGCACCCGCGGTCACCATCGGTACCCTCGAGCGCGTTCAGCACCTGCAGCACATTGGTTGGCAGGTTCAGGTGAGTGATCTGCACACCGGTCGGGGCGCGGGTCGAGCCCGAGGTGTACTGCAGGTAGGCAGTGGTGCCCTCGCCGGCATCCGGCTGCTGCCAGGTGGCGGCGACCTCGGTGGGCACCGCGTCGACGGCGATCACGCGGGGCCGCTCCTTGGCCGACCGGGCACGGATGAACTTGCGGACACCTTCGGCGGAGTCGGTGGTGGTCAGGATCGTCGACGGGGAGCAGTCGTCGAGCACCGCGTGCAACCGGCCGACGTGACCCGGCTCGGCGGGGTCGAACAGCGGCACCGCGATCCGGCCGGAATACAGCGCGCCGAAGAAGGAAATGAGGTAGTCCAGGTTCTGCGGGCACAGAATGGCGATGCGATCGCCCGGCTGGGTGACCTGCTGCAGCCGGGCCCCCACGGCGCGGTTGCGGGCGCTGAAGTCGGACCACAGAATGTCGCGTTCGATGCCGTCACGTTCGGTGGAGAAGTCCAGGAAGCGGTAGGCCAGCTTGTCCCCACGAACCTTCGCCCATTTCTCAACGTGACGAACCAGGTTGGTGTTAGCCGGGAACCTGATCTTTCCATTCACGATGAACGGGTTGTGGTACGCCATGCCGCCCTCTCCTGTCACAACCATCTCGGTCGGCTTTGCCGACGTTTACATCTCGGTCGGCGTTGCCGACGTTTACATCTCTGTGTCGGCTCCGCCGACGGGTATCTGTATGCCGGGCCACCCCTCGCTCGGCATACGCTCCAGAGCGCCGGTCAGTGCCAGTCTCGGCCGGCCTTGACCCCGATCGGGTCAGCAACGGAGTCCTAATTGCTCTTAGTTTTCTCTTAATGTTAAGGGGTGCCTCGCGGCAGACCAAATCACAAAGGTACCGCTGATCGCGCCCGGCAAGCGGCTAGGTAGCGGCTGTGTCCACTGCCCGGCTCCTCATCGGGCCGATCCGGCCCGGATCGTCGCCCGGGCGGTCACCCATGTTTGGGGTGTGGCGCGTTTTCGACAAGCCCGTGGGCCCAGTTCAACGTCCAATCTGTCGCCGGCACCCCGTCCATATTCCAGAACTGGGTCGTGGCATACAACGCGTGGACCGGCTGGCCCGCGCCGCCGGAGAGCGTGTTCAGCGTATTGGGCAGGTTGGCGACGCTAAACGCCTCGTCCGGGGCGGCGCAGATGAGGTCACCGGGGGCGCAGATCTCGTTGGTCTTGCCGTTGAGCGCACCGAAACCACCCGGCCGTGCACCGGTCATGGTCAGACCGAGCCCGGACAGCACCGGCACCTCTTGCAAGGTGATCTCGGCGCCCTGGCCCGGCGGGCTTGGGCCGACGTCGTTGCCGACCCCGGACTGGCGACGACCGTCGGCGATCAACGTCACACCGAGTATCAGGTCGTCATCGACGGGTCCGCGGCCATTGCCGATGTCGCTGGCGATATCGCCGGCGATCACCGCGCCCTGAGAGAAGCCCGCCAGCACGTAACTGGTCAACGGGCACTTGCTGTTCATGTCGGTCATCGCTTGAACGGTCGCGCGGGTGCCTTCCGCTCGGCTGTCGTTGTAGGACATCTGCGTGTCGCCGCTCAACGGATTATGGAACTGCGCCGTGTACGGAGTGGTGTACGTCTGCACCCGCGATGAGGGGAATTGCTGGGAGATCGGCCCAGTCACTCTGTGCAGCAACGCATTCGGGAATTGCATCGGGTTGAGTGGATCGTCCTGCGGGGAGGACTCCCAAGTACCGGGGACGGCAACCAACTGCACGTCGGGGCAGGATGCGTCTTGCGAAGCGGGACGCGGCTTGTGCGGGTGCGTTGTCGTCGACGAGGGGGGCAAGACGCCGGGCGGCACCGCGCTGGGCGGTGATTGGGGGCTGCGCAGCAAGACCACCACGGCCACGATGACCAACAACACGACGCCGGCCATCGTGAGAGCGGCAACCCAGGCGAGGGTCCGGTGGCGTTTACGCCGGGCGCTGGTGGCCATGTTCTCCCGCTAGCAGAGTCGGTAGGTCCGTCGACGGATTTTGGTGCGATCGCGACGGGCCGTGGCGTCGGGCACCCCGGCCGTCTAAGCGCATCCGCGCCGCGTCGTGACGCGGCGCTCCCGACCTCTGCTGCACCCCCTACACGGTACCGGCAAGTCGGGCGGCGCCGTCTGCCCTGCTTGCGCCGCCTGCCTACCGGATTGCTCCGACGATGTCGCCCGACATGGCACCCAGCTGCGACGCCCACGAGCCCCAGCCGTTGTCACCGCCGCCGGGGAAGTCGAAGTGGCCGTTGTGCCCGCCGTTGCTGCGGTACTGCTGGTAGAACTCCCGGGCGCTGCCCATCGCCGCGCCCGCCTGCCCGATCATGGCGGCGGGATCGCTCGCGCCATCGTTGGTCGGGCTGTAGACCCACACCCGAGTGTTGTTCTGCGCCAGCAGCGAGGCGTGCACCCACGGGTCGTGCCACTTCCACCGCCCCAGCTGCGGGGCTCCCCACATTCCGTTGCCGTCCACGCCGCCGAACTGCTGCAGGCCGGCCAGGATCGCGCCGTTGTAGTTGGTGCTCGACGGGTACAGGAAACCCGACAGCGAGCCGGCGAAGCCGAAGCGGTCGGGATGGAAGGCGGCCAGCGCCATAGCGGCGTAGCCACCCTGGGAGGCGCCGACGGCGGCATGGCCACCGGGTGCCAGGCCCTTGTTGGCGGCCAGCCAGTTAGGCAGCTCGCTGGACAGGAAGGTATCCCACTGCTTGCTGCCGTCCTGCTCCCAGTTGGTGTACATGCTGTAGGCGCCGCCGGCGGGCGCCACCACCGAAATGCCCCTGCCGGCCAGCGTGTTCATGGCATTTCCCGCGGTCACCCAGTTGCTGACGTCCGGGGCGGCGTCGAAGGGGTCCAGCAGATAGACCGCGTGGGGACCGCCGGCCAGGAAGGCCACCGGGATGTCGCGGCCCATCGCCGCCGACGGAACCATCAGGCTTTCGTAGCCCGCTGCCCCGACTTTGCCGGTGGCTCCGGTCATCACCGTGACAGCGCCCAACGCAACCGAAAGTGCGGCAACGCAGAACAACCGGATTAGCACTGACAGACCCCGTACGGCCATCATGTCCACCCTCCATCGCCTAGTCGCTGTGTGCACACTAGCCCGAAGTTCCCCCTGGTAGCACGGGTCTGAATCCAGTTTGCCCTTGATGAGCAGGTGTTCTGTGTCCATTTGGCAGCTGATGTGTAGTCATGTATCGAAAGCGGTATATCGGCGTGTCTCTGT
>NZ_JBKQOI010000130.1:0-5532 GCF_052145595.1 Mycobacterium sp.
GTTAACAGCCGAAGAAAAATGGCCGTGCGCCTTGCTGCGCACTCAGTGAGGAGTAACAACTTATGGATTGGCGCCACAAGGCGGTCTGTCGTGACGAGGACCCGGAGCTGTTCTTCCCGGTAGGGAATAGCGGCCCGGCGCTCGCGCAGATCGCTGACGCGAAACTGGTCTGCAATCGGTGCCTGGTGACCACAGAGTGCCTCGCCTGGGCCCTAAACACCGGCCAGGACTCGGGCGTCTGGGGGGGCATGAGCGAAGACGAGCGGCGCGCACTCAAGCGTCGCAACGCCCGGACGAAGGCCCGCACTGGGGTCTGACCCTGATGGCGCAACAGTGCGGCCCCGACAAACGTCGGGGCCGCACTGTTGCGATAGGGCGGTGCGTTGGGCATTACATCAGCAATCGCGTCTTCCGGCCTATTGGTACGCGTAGCACCACATCGGTGCCATGGGTGGGGGCTTTTCGCATGCCCAAGGTGCCGTCCAGCTCCGCCGACACCAGGGTCCGCACGATTTGTAGGCCAAGGCTGTCGGAGTTCTCCAAGCTGAACCCTTCGGGCAGCCCACGCCCGTTGTCGTGCACGACGACGTCGAGCCAGCGTGCCGAGCGCTCGGCGCGAATCGTCACAGACCCTTCTTGGGCCGCCGGGTCGAATGCATGCTCGATTGCGTTTTGGACGAGCTCGGTGATCACCATGATCAGGGCCGTCGCACGGTCGGAGTCCAGCACGCCGAGGTCGCCGTCCCGGTTGATCCGGATCGGCCTGTCCACCGACGCCACGTCGTTCATGATCGGCAGGATCCGGTCGATGACCTCGTCGAGGTTCACCTGCTCGTCCACCGACATCGACAATGCGTCGTGGACCAGAGCAATCGATGACACCCGACGCACCGACTCGATCAGCGCCTCCCGTCCTTCGGCGTTCGCCGTCCGGCGGGCCTGCAGGCGCAGTAGCGCCGCCACGGTTTGCAGGTTGTTCTTCACGCGGTGGTGAATTTCCCGGATGGTGGCGTCCTTGGAGATCAGGGCCCTGTCGCGGCGCTTGACCTCGGTGATGTCGCGGATCAGCACCGCGGCACCGGCGCTGGCGCCATGAACCACCAGCGGAAGCGTCCGCAGCAGCACCGTGGCGCCCCCGGCGTCGACCTCCATCCGCATGCTTCTTCCGCCGGCCAGCAAGTCCTGCACATGCTCGGCCACTTCCTGCGCCTCGAACGGATCGGAGATCAGCGGCCGCGTCCCTTCGATGAGATTCTGGCCCTCCAACTCGGACGTCAGGCCCATCCGGTGGTAGGCCGACAGCGCGTTGGGGCTGGCGTAGGCGACGACACCGTCAACATTCAGGCGGATGAAGCCATCGCCTGCCCGGGGGGTGGACCGCGACATCACCACGTCCCCCACGTCGGGAAACGTGCCCTCCGCAAGCATGTGGACAAGATCGTTGGCGCAGTCCCGGTACGCGGTCTCCAGCTGCCCAGACGTGCGGTCCGCCGCTTGTGCGGTTTGATGCTGCGTCAGCACCGCCACCACATGCCCGCCATACCGCACCGGGACGGCCTCAACCCGCGGGCCCGGCAGTTGCCACGAATGTTGTTGGCCCTCATCGCTTTCCCGCATGGGGGCGCCCGAGACGAAAGTCTCGGCGACGAGCGGCAGCTGCTCGGCGGCAACGACGCTCCCCACCGCATCGGTCTGCAGAACCGTCGGCGCGGTATTCGGTCGGCACTGCGCCACGCACACCAGCACACCGTCGTCGCGGCGAACCCACATCAGGTAATCGGCGAACGACAGGTCGGCCAGCAGCTGCCACTCCCCGACCACGGCGTGCAAGTGGTCCACCGCGTTACCGGGCAGCATCGTGTGTTCGGCGAGTAGATCACCGAGAGTGGACATGAATTACTCCCGAGTCGTTCCCCGGCGGTAGATACAAGCTCTGCAACGGCTAGCTGATGACGGCGATAAGGTCGCCCGCCTGAATGACGTCGCCGACCGAGACACTCACCTTGCTTACTGTGCCGTCGATTTCGGCCAGGACGGGGATCTCCATCTTCATCGACTCCAGCAGCACGACGATGTCACCCTTGCCGATTTGGTCGCCCTCGCTCACAACGACTTCAAGCACGCTGGCCACGATCTCGGCGCGAACATCCTCGGCCATCTTCACCCCACTCAATTCGGCCCTTTGCGCATGCTGGCTGCTGGTCTGTCAGGCTCATGTATATCGAACCACAGGACCGCTCGGGACCGCGGGACGTGGGCCTTTAACAGGCCCGGGGACAGGCCCGGGGTCGGCGCGTCAGACTTCCATGAGAGACTGTGTGACAAGCTGACGGGCGCTCGGCGCCCGGTTTGACGGGCAATTTATGGAGGTTCGAAAGATGGCCAAGCGTGGCCGTAAGAAGCGCGACCGCAAGTACAGCAAAGCCAACCACGGCAAGCGGCCGAATTCCTAGCCCTGCGGCGACGCTACTGCAGACGCCGGATGATGGTGGTCCGCTGAATTTCCAGCCGAAGGCGCTCTCGTAGGCCCTCGGGGGCCTTTTCACTGCTGCACTTGGCCGCGATCAACGCCTTGACCCGCTCTTCGATCCCGTAATGCTTGAAGCATCCGGGGCATGCCTCAAGGTGCTGGCGCAGCCTCTCGCGAGCGTCCGGTGTGCACTCACCGTCAAGCAGGGTCCATACCTCGGCGATCACTTCCGCGCACCCCATGTAGCCGTGGGAATGGTCGGAATCGCTATCGTCGGCGCGCGGGTCGGCAGGGCCGGCAAACTCGCTCATGACGACACCTCCTCGTGCGCCTGCTGACCGCGGACAAAGCCCCGCTCCTTGGCCACGTCGGCCAAAAGACCGCGTAGCTGACGTCTGCCCCGGTGCAGCCGCGACATTACCGTCCCAATCGGGGTGTCCATGATCTCGGCGATCTCCTTGTAAGGGAAACCCTCGACATCGGCGTAGTAGACGGCCATCCGGAACTCTTCCGGCAACGCCTGCAGCGCTTCTTTGATCTCGGTGTCCGGCAGCGCCTCCAGTGCCTCCACCTCAGCCGAACGCAGCCCGGTGGAAGAATGCTCGGCGTTCGACGCCAACTGCCAGTCGGTGATCTCCTCGGTCGGATACTCCGCCGGTTGGCGCTGCCTCTTGCGATAGCTGTTGATATAGGTGTTGGTCAAAATCCGGTACAGCCACGCCTTGAGGTTGGTGCCGGCCCGGAACGAGCGGAATCCCGCGTAGGCCTTCACCATGGTCTCTTGCAGCAGGTCCTCCGCGTCGGCGGGATTCCGCGTCATGCGCAGCGCACCGCCGTACAACTGGTCCAGCAGGGGAATCGCGTCGCGCTCGAACCGCGCCGTAAGTTGCTCGTCCGTCTCCTCAGGCGGCGCGGGCTCGGCAGTCTCTGTCCCCGTCACGCCGTCGATATCGGCCATTTCGATTAACCCGGTCCCTTCTGCTGCGGTGTCGCCGGAAAGCACCCAAGGTGCCTCCGGACTCGCAAAGAAGTCAGAGAACTGCTCCTTGCTCAACAGGCACGTCGCCGTTGACACCAGGCTCCTCCTCCCAATCTAAAGGCTGCGACCGACAGTGTCTGCCCGGGTCTGCCCGCCCGCGCATCAGTAAACCGCCTCATTTAACAGTTTTCGACCGCGTGCTATTTCCGGCGCGGGGCCGGATCGCGGATCGGCGCGTTGCGGTCCCCCAATCCGGGCCCAATGAGCCGGACGTTAGGGTGACGCCATGTCCCTCAAAGGCAAGACCATGTTCATCTCCGGAGCCAGTCGCGGTATCGGCCTCGCGATCGCGAAACGGGCCGCCCAAGACGGCGCCAACATCGCCCTGATCGCCAAGACCGCCGAGCCGCACCCGAAGCTGCCGGGGACCGTGTTCACCGCCGCCAAGGAGCTCGAGGAGGCCGGCGGACAGGCCTTGCCGATCGTCGGGGACGTCCGCGACCCGGATTCGGTCGAGTCTGCGGTCGCCAAGGCCGTCGAGCAGTTCGGCGGCATCGACATCTGCGTCAACAACGCGTCGGCGATCAACCTCGGGTCGATCACCGAGGTGCCGATGAAGCGGTTCGACCTGATGAACGGCATCCAGGTGCGTGGCACGTATGCGGTTTGTCATGCCTGCATCCCGCATATGAAGGGCCGCGAGAATCCGCACATCCTGACGCTGTCGCCGCCGGTGCTGCTGGAGAGCAAGTGGCTGAAGCCGACGGCGTACATGATGGCCAAGTTCGGCATGACGCTATGCGCGCTGGGGATCGCCGAAGAGATGCGCGAGGAGGGCATCGCGTCGAACACCTTGTGGCCGCGCACGCTGGTGGCTACCGCCGCGGTGCAAAACCTGCTCGGCGGAGACGAGGCGATGGGGCGGGCGCGCAAGCCCGAGGTGTACTCCGACTCGGCCTACGTCATCCTCAACAAGCCCGCCCGCGAATACACGGGCAACTCGTTGCTGTGTGAGGACGTGCTGGTGGAATCGGGCGTCACCGACCTGTCGGTGTATGACTGCGTGCCGGGTGGACAACTCGGTGTCGACTTCTGGGTGGACGGCGTCAACCCGCCGGGGTACACCGGGCCCTAGCGTGGCCGGCGCCGCCACACCGGGCATCGCGGCGCTCGTCAAAGCCGTTGTGCCGCACGAGGTCGTCAAGTTCGAGGCCATCACCGCCCTATCGGAATCCGGTGACATCGCGCCCGATCAGGTGTTCAAGACCCTGATGATCGCGCTGCCTCGCGAGGTGGCGGTCGCGATCCTGCCGGTGCCGTCGCGGTTGCCGCTGAAGGCAGCCGCCGCAGCGTTGGGCGCGACGAAAGCCAGCATGGCCGAGCCCGCTGCCGCCGAGCGGACCACCGGCTACGTGGTCGGCGGCATCTCCCCATTTGGTCAGCGCAAGCGGCTGCGGGCCGTGGTGGACAGCTCGGCGTTGAGCTGGAACCGGGCGCTGTGCAGCGCAGGTAAGCGCCATTGGGACGTCGCGGTGGCCCCGCAGGACCTGATCGGATTGATCGGCGCGATCACCGCGGACATTCAGACTTAGAGCCGTGCTGGAAGTCGGCGAGGACTTCACCGATATGCACCAGCACCCGCCCTCGACTCCAAATTTTTGCTCTACTCGAATCCCGCATCGACCAGAAGACGTGAAAGCCCCAGTTCGACGCACTTGGCAGAAGCTGGCGTCAGTTCTTTTCGGGCGTGCGCTGTCCGGCCGGCGGCCGTGAGCGTTTTGATGAGGAGCAGTTGTGCCTGCAGCGCCGCCAGGGGTCTGCGCTCGCCGTCGATTCCCGCAGCCAGGTCGGCGGCCCGTCGGCATGCCTGCTCCCGGTCATCCGCGGAATCGCTCGCGGATAACAGGCGGATCCCGGAGTCCTCGTCGAGTTCGGCTGTCATCGTGGCGATTCCATTGCCGCGGGGGATGGTTCGCGGCGATCGCAAACCGGAAGTAACCTCTTGAGGCAGCTCGATGCCCAACCGGATGCGCTCGTTGTTGATCCTTGCGGCCAGACGCGGCAGCCGCAGCTGCTGTGCGGC
>NZ_JBKQOI010000131.1:0-31603 GCF_052145595.1 Mycobacterium sp.
CAAGCCGATCGACTTCGAAAACCCGCCCGACGACGCCGTTTTCGGCCGCGGCAAGATCGAGGACTTCACCTGGAAGGCCATGCTCGACTTTGCGACATGCACCGAGTGCGGGCGCTGTCAGTCGCAATGCCCGGCCTGGAACACCGGCAAGCCCCTGTCGCCGAAGCTCGTCATCATGGACCTGCGCGACCACTGGATGGCCAAGGCGCCCTACCTCCTGGGCGAGAAGAACGACGAGCCGCTCGAGGGTCTCGACCTCGAGACGGTCAAGGAAGAGGGCCACCATGTTCCCGAGTCCGGATTCGGCCGGGTGCCCGGACATGGGCCCGAGCAGGCCGCCCGCCCGCTCGTCGGGACCGCCCAACAGGGCGGGGTGATCGATCCCGACGTGCTGTGGTCATGTGTGACCTGCGGCGCCTGCGTGGAGCAGTGCCCGGTGGACATCGAACATATCGATCACATCGTCGATATGCGCCGCTACCAGGTGATGATGGAGTCGGAGTTCCCCTCCGAGCTGTCCACGCTGTTCAAGAATCTGGAAACCAAGGGCAACCCGTGGGGCCAGAACGCCGGCGACCGGACCAACTGGATCAGCGAGGTCGACTTCGACGTCCCGGTCTACGGCGAGGACGTCGAGAGCTTCGACGGCTACGAATACCTGTTCTGGGTGGGCTGCGCGGGCGCCTACGACGACAAGGCCAAGAAGACCACCAAGGCCGTCGCCGAGCTGCTCGCCGTCGCCGGGGTGAAGTATCTGGTCCTGGGCACCGGGGAAACCTGCAACGGCGACTCGGCGCGCCGGTCGGGCAACGAGTTCCTGTTCCAGCAGCTGGCCCAGCAGGCCGTCGAGACCCTGGACGGGGTGTTCGAGGGCGTGGAGACCGTCGACCGCAAGATCGTCGTCACTTGCCCGCACTGCTTCAACACCCTCGGCAAGGAATATCGGCAGCTTGGCGCTAACTACACGGTGCTGCACCACACACAGCTACTCAACCGGTTGGTGCGCGACAAGAAGCTGGTGCCGGTCACGCCAGTTTCCCAGGACATCACCTATCACGACCCGTGTTATCTGGGCCGGCACAACAAGGTGTACGAGGCGCCGCGGGAGCTGATCGGCGCCGCGGGAGCCAACCTCACCGAAATGCCGCGCCACGCCGAGCGCAGCTTCTGCTGCGGCGCGGGCGGCGCGCGCATGTGGATGGAAGAGCACATCGGCAAGCGGATCAACCACGAACGCGTCGACGAGGCCCTGGCCACCAACGCCACCACCATAGCCACCGGCTGCCCGTTCTGCCGGGTGATGGTCACCGACGGTGTCAACGACCGGCAGGAAGAAGCCGGTCGCAGCGGCGTCGAGGTGCTCGATGTGGCCCAGGTGCTCCTGGGCTCGCTCGACTACGACACGGCGACGCTGCCGGCGAAGGGCACGGCCGCAGAAGAGGCCGCCAAGTCTCAGCCCCAAGTCAAGCCCAAAGTCGCGCCCCAGGCTGCCGGCGCTGCCCCGAGCGCACCCGCTGCGGCTCCCGCGGCGCCGGTTGAGGCCGAGGAGCCCGCGCCTACCCCGGCCACCGAGCCGGAGCAGGCAACCAAGGCGGCGGCGCCAGCCAAGGGTCTGGGCATCGCCGGCGGCGCCAAGCGACCCGGCGCCAAGAAGGCGGCGCCGCAAGCCCAGGCATCCGAGGCGCCGGCGACGGCCGCACCCGCGGCGCCCGCGGCGCCGGTCAAGGGGCTGGGCATCGCCGGCGGCGCCAAGCGACCCAGCGCCAAGAAGGCCGCAGCCCCAGCGGCGGCCGAGGCCCCGGCTCAATCGGTCCCGGACGCACCGGAAACCCCGGAAGCCAAGGCCCCCGCGGCTCCCGCCGCGGCGGTCAAGGGGCTGGGCATCGCCGCCGGCGCCAAGCGACCCGGCGCCAAGAAACCCGCAGCCCCAGCGACTGCGGAGGCCCCTGCGCGGCCCGAGCAACCCGAAGCGACGTCGGAGCCGGAGCCGGAGCCCAAACCGGAGCCTTCCACGCAGGCCGACGGCAACGCGACACCGCCGGCAGCGCCCGCAGCGCCCGTTAAAGGGCTGGGTATCGCGCGCGGCGCTCGTCCGCCGGGCAAGCGCTGACCGCGGATTTGACGCCGTCAGCAAATTTCACTGGACAACAATGGCACCATAGGTAACGTGACCACTCACCAGCTGCCCGTGCACACCCCCGGTCATCACCGGCAGCGGACCTTCGCGCAGTCGTCCAAACTTCAGGACGTTCTGTACGAAATCCGCGGCCCGGTGCACCAGCATGCCGCGCGGCTGGAGGCCGAAGGGCACCGCATCCTCAAGCTCAACATCGGTAACCCGGCGCCGTTCGGGTTCGAGGCGCCCGACGTGATCATGCGCGACATGATCCAGGCCCTGCCGTACGCCCAGGGTTACTCCGACTCGCAGGGCATCCTGCCCGCCCGGCGTGCGGTGGTGACCCGCTACGAGCTGGTGGAGGGCTTCCCCCGATTCGACGTCGACGACGTCTTCCTGGGCAACGGCGTCTCCGAGCTGATCACGATGACGCTGCAAGCCCTGCTCGACAACGGCGATCAGGTGTTGATCCCGTCGCCCGACTACCCGCTGTGGACGGCGTCGACTTCCCTGGCGGGGGGCACTCCCGTGCATTACCTGTGCGACGAGACCCAGAACTGGCAGCCCGACCTCGCCGACCTGGAATCGAAGATCACCGAGCGCACCAAGGCGCTGGTCGTGATCAACCCGAACAACCCGACCGGCGCGGTCTACAGCCGCGAAATCCTGTCCCAGATGGTCGAGCTGGCGCGCAAACATCAGCTGCTGCTGCTTGCCGACGAGATCTACGACAAGATCCTTTACGACGACGCCAAGCACATCAGCCTCGCCACGCTGGCGCCCGACATGCTGTGCCTCACCTTCAACGGCCTGTCGAAGGCCTACCGCGTCGCCGGCTACCGGGCCGGCTGGCTCGCGATCACCGGACCCAAGGACCACGCCAGTAGCTTCATCGAGGGAATCAGCCTGCTGGCGAATATGCGGCTGTGCCCCAATGTGCCCGCGCAGCACGCGATCCAAGTCGCGCTCGGCGGCCACCAGAGCATCGAAGACCTGGTGCTTCCCGGCGGCCGGTTGCTCGAGCAGCGCGACGTGGCCTGGACCAAGCTCAACGAGATCCCCGGGGTGTCCTGCGTCAAACCCGAGGGTGCGCTGTACACGTTTCCCCGGCTGGATCCCGAGGTCTACGACATCGAAGACGACGAGCAACTCGTCCTCGACCTCCTGCTACAGGAGAAGATCCTGGTCACCCAGGGCACCGGATTCAACTGGCCGGCACCGGACCATCTGCGCATCGTGACGCTGCCCTGGTCCCGTGACCTGGCCCGCGCGATCGAGCGCCTGGGCAACTTCCTGACCAGCTATCGGCAGTAAGCGGGTCGCGGCGCCCTCTACCCTCGACCGGGTGGCTCACTCACACTCGCACAATTTGTCGTCAGGCCCGTCACCGCTCGATCCGCTACCCGCGAAGATCGTGGTTGGACTGCTGGTCGCGATCGGTGTGGCCGTGATAGCGGGTGCGGTATTGCTCTGGCCGAGCCGGCAGCATGTGGACATCCCGATGCCGTTCCAGAACGCGACGGGTGGCGCAGTGAGCACCCAGCGGGGACACGTACTGTCCAGCGGGCTGGCCGACTGCGGCAGTCCGTCGGCGAGCCAGGTGCTGACCACCGCGCCCGTGCCGGGAACGCCCGGCGCCGGGCGGTGCGTACAAACGCTCGTCGCGATCGATTCCGGACGCAACGCCGGCGCGAAAACCCTGTTGGAGTTCTCCCCCGGCCCCGGCCAGCCCCAATTCGCGGCCGGTGATCACATTCGGGTCTCTCGGCAGGTCGACGCGCAAGGCACCACCACCTACGCGTTTTACGACTTCGAACGTGGCTGGCCGCTGGTCTGGCTCGCCCTCGCGTTCGCGGTGGTGATCGTCGCCGTGGCCCGTTGGCGAGGGCTGCTCGCGCTGGTCGGCATCGTGGTCGCGTTTTTGGTGCTGGTGGTGTTCTTGCTGCCGGCGCTGCGTGACGGCGCACCCGCGATCCCGGTGGCGCTGGTCGCATCGGCGGCGATCCTGTACGCGGTGATCTACCTCGCCCACGGGGTCAACCTGCGGACCAGCGCCGCCCTGCTGGGCACCTTGTCATCGTTGCTGCTGGCCGCTGGATTGTCCTGGGCGGCAATCGAACTGACTCATTTGACCGGGCTGTCAGACGAACAGAATTCGGCGGTCAGCGTGTACCTGGGCGGTGTATCGATCAGCGGCCTGCTGCTCGCCGGGTTCATCATCGGATCGCTGGGTGTGCTCAACGATGTGACGGTGACACAGGCGTCGACGGTGTTCGAGCTGGCCCACCTCGGCGGCAACACATCCCGGCGGGCCATCTTCGTGGGCGCCATCCGGGTGGGCCGCGATCACATCGCCAGCACGGTGTACACGCTGGTGCTGGCCTACGCCGGCAGTTCGCTGCCGCTGCTGTTGCTGTTCAGCGTCGCCAACCGATCGCTGGGTGACGTGTTGATGAGCGAGAGTGTGGCCATCGAGCTCGCCCGCTCCGCGGTGGGCGGCATCGCGCTGGCGCTGTCGGTGCCGTTGACGACGGCGATCGCCGCGGTGCTGGCCAAACCGGCCCCAGTCAGCGCCGTTCCAACAGCGCCAGCAGGTAGTCACCGTAACCGGACTTGACCAGCGTGCGCGCGCGCTCCGCGAGTTGCTGGTTGTCGATCCAGCCCTGCTGCCAAGCGATTTCCTCGGGGACGCTGACCTTCAGGCCCTGCCGTCGTTCCAGGGTGCGGACGTAATCGCTGGCGTCCAGCAGCGAGTCGAACGTCCCCGTGTCGAGCCACGCCGTTCCGCGGGCCATCACCTCGACCGACAGCCGGTTGCGGTTGAGGTAGATCTGGTTGACCTCGGTGATCTCGTATTCGCCCCGCGCGGATTTCTTTAGCCCTTTGGCGATTTCGATGACTTCGTTGTCGTAGAAATACAAGCCCGGCACCGCGAATTGGGATTTCGGCGTTGCGGGTTTTTCCTCCAGCGACAGTGCCATGCCGTCGGCGCTGAATTCGACCACGCCATAGGCCGACGGATTGGCTACCCAGTAGGCGAAAATGGCTCCGCCGCTGACGGATTGGAAGCGACTCAAGCTGGTGCCCAGCCCGGGGCCGTAGAAGATGTTGTCGCCCAACACCAATGCCACAGAATCCGTACCGATGTGGTTGGCACCGACGACGAATGCCTGGGCCAGACCGTCGGGTCGATCCTGCGTTGCGTAGCTGATGTTGATGCCGAATTGCGCGCCATCGCAGAGGAGTCGCTGAAAGCCCGCGGCGTCATGCGGGGTGGTGATCACCAGGATGTCGCGGATACCGGCCATCATCAGCGTGGACAACGGGTAGTAGATCATCGGCTTGTCGTAAACCGGCAGCAGTTGCTTGCTGATACCCATGGTGATCGGGTGCAGGCGAGTGCCCGACCCGCCGGCCAAGATGATTCCGCGCATGCGTGACTCCTAATGCCTCAATCGACCGCTAACTCACGAAGTCGGCTTCGGTGAGTTCGGTTGCCGCCAGCGCCGAGGCCAAGTCCTCGTGCCGGAACACCGAGGTGATGTGGTCGTGGACCACCCGGAATGCCGACGCGGCGTTGGTGACGGCCCCGGGATTGTCGGGGGAGCTGATCTTCTGTTCGACGACCACCACGCCGTCGTGCACATACATCCGGCCGATCTCGGCCGTCCCTTGGCGGGAAGCGGCCCACTTCCGTAGCGCCTCGTGGCCCTGTGCGGCCCCGTCAGCGTCGCCAATGTCGATGTCGTCGCTGGATAAGGCCACCAAGGTGTCCAGATCGGAAGCGTTGAGGGCGTCGTGCCACGCCAGAACGGTGGCGATCTCCGATGTGGTCATGGTCAGCAAGTTACCGTGTCCGCCCGCGTTAAAGAGGCGTACGGTCCAGCCAGTTCTGCCAGACCGCGTCGTCGCCGAACAGCTCGATACCGGTATCGGCCACCGGTACCCGGCGCACCATGGACAGCAGTAGCTCGGTGGCACCGCCGCGCAGGGCCGCGCTGCCCTTGCCGTGCTCGTGCGACCAGGCGATCCTGCCCTCGTCGACGCCGACCGTCCATTCGCCGGCTTCGCCCAGCCCGGGATCGGTGGCGTGCAGGTGCAGGGTGTTGCCGTCCTCGAGTGGCAGTGGGGCGCCCTCGCTTCCGGACTGAATCGCCACTCGCTCAAGCCATTCGGTGATCCCGTCGGCCGCTATGTCGGAGTCGAGCGTGAAATCGGCGCCGGTCGCGATGGCGGCGTCGGCGCGGTGCACCGCCGTTTCATGCAGCCGGCGCCGGATCCACCAGTTCGCCGGGCGCGGCCCGAGGAAAGTCCACACCGGTGTTTCGGCACCCGCCAACTCGACGGCGTCGACGAGGCGCTGCGCGCCACCGTGCAACCAGGAGATCGCATCGTCGGGATCTGGTGGCGGTTTGCCACCTTCGACGGCGCGGGGGTCGAGGAATTGGTCGAGCCGGTCGCGCACGATCTGCGCCGCCCAGCGGTCACCGCGCCCGACGTGGCGCAACAGCTGCTCGAGGCTCCAGCCCGGACACGTCGGCACCGGTCTGGACTGATCGACGTTGCGGAAAAGCTCCGCAAAAGCGCGGTTCTCCTCGAGGAACGCGGCGGCGTAATCCATGCGGTCAGGCTACCGGGCGGGTTTTCCAGAGTTGGGAGTTTGTCCACAGGTTGAGTTTGGGGCGGGGTCGCAGGCCCCGGCTACGATCGAAAGTATGTTCGATGGCTTGTTGCCCGAGGCTGAGGAGCTACGGCACGCCGATGACGCGCAGGTGGTGGCTGCGATCACCCGGTGCGTCCGGGCGGAGGCGGCCGGCGCGGCGCGCCGGCTGGCCGCGATCGCGGAGTTGGTGGCCCGCCGCGCCGATGGGCCCACCGACTGCGCGCACTGGTCGTGTGACAACTGGGATGCAATGGCCGCCGAAGTCGCTGCCGCCCAGGGCATCAGCCATGGCATGGCATCGGGGCAAATGTATCTGGCCATGCGCTGCGCGACCGGCTGCCGCAGGTGGCGGCGCGGTTCGCCGCGGGCGCCATCAGCGCCAGGTTGGCCGCCGCGATCGTGTGGCACACCGATTTGATCAAAGACCCCGAAACTCTGCGGTTAGTCGATACCACGCTGGCCGACGACGCGACGCGCTTCGGGCCGCTGTCGGTGACCAAGACCGCACAGGCCATCAACGCGGTGGTACGACCGTTATGACCCTGGCGCGCTGCGCCGCAGCCGGGCCGGCGCTCGCGGGCGTGACGTGGTGATCAGCCCTGCCGATAACGAATCGGGCACCGCGGCCCTGTGGGGCACCCTGTTGGCCACCGACGCGGCCGTGTTGGACCCGCGGCTGACCCAGATGGCGCACCAGGTCTGCGGTGGCGACCCGCGCACCCTGGCCCAGCGGCGTGCCGACGCGCTGGGCGCGCTGGCTGTGGGCGCCGACCAGCTCGCCTGTGGCTGCGGGTCTGCTGGCTGCCCCGCGGGGGCCGGCCCCGACCCGCGGGCGGCAGCGGTGACGATCCACCTTGTCGCCGACCGGGCCGCCCTCGATGCCCCGCCCGACCCGCATACCTCCGGTGAGCGCCCGTCGCGGCCCATCACCCCGGACATGACGCTCGCCGAGGCGTTGGCACCTGACCCCGAACCCGACGCGCCGACCCCACCCCGTGCCCCCGCGGCCCACCTGATTGGCGGGGGTACGGTACCGGCGCCGACGGTGGCCGAGCTCATCCGTGGTGGGGCGAAGGTTCGGCCGGTGCGCCATCGCGCCGAGGCCCCGCCCGAGCCGGGTTATCGGCCCTCGGCCGAGTTGGAGCGCTTCATCCGGTGCCGGGATATGACCTGCCGGTTTCCCGGATGCGATCGACCCGCCGAGTTCGCCGACATCGACCACACCATCCCCTACCCGCTGGGGCCCACCCACGCGTCGAATCTCAAATGTCTGTGCCGAAAACAACATTTGCTGAAAACCTTTTGGGGGTGGCGGGATAAACAGCTGCCCGATGGCACGGGAACTCATGAAAGGCACACCCCAGGGGCGCGGCCTCTTCGCGGATTTCTTCGTTCCCAAGCCTGCTAGTCGTGTTGAATTTTCGGGTGGCTACGTGACATCACAACTAGTCCCACTCGGCTACGGCGGCAGGCGCAATGCTGGGACATCGCATCGGGATCGGCGTACGCTCGATGCATTCTTCACGTCGATTTAGCGGAGGACACCATGTCGTATCTGGCGGCGGCACCCGAGCTTTTAGCTTGGACAGCAACGGATCTGACCAACATCGGTGCTGGGCTGACCGCCGCCAACGCCGCAGCGGCGGCCCCAACTACCGCGGTGCTGCCCGCTGCCGCCGATGAGATATCCGCGGCCATCACGTCGGTGTTTGCCAGCCACGCGCGGGCCTATCAAGCGCTCAGCGGCCAGGCGGCGGCCTTTCATGGCCAGTTCGTGCAGGCATTGAGCGGCGCGGGCGCCTCGTATGCGGCTGCCGAGGCAGCCAACGCCTCGCCGTTGCAGACCCTGGAGCAAGACGTTTTGGCCGTGATCAACGCGCCCACCAACGCGCTACTGGGACGCCCGCTGATCGGCGACGGCATCAATGGGACAGCAGCCCACCCCAACGGCGGGGCCGGCGGCTTGTTGGTCGGCAACGGCGGCAACGGCTTCTCGCAAGCCGGCAACCCCGGCGTGGCCGGCGGCGCCGGCGGGGCCGCCGGGTTGTTCGGCAACGGCGGTCTCGGCGGAGCCGGCGGCGCCGGCGCAGCGGGCGGTGCAGGCGGCACCGGCGGGTTGCTAAACGGAAACGGCGGGGCCGGCGGCAACGGCGGGGCGGCCTCCCGGGCTGGCGGCGTAAATGCCTTTACCGGCGGTGCGGGCGGAGTCGGTGGGGCCGCGGGGTTGTGGGGCGCTGGCGGGAGCGGCGGGCAGGGCGGCGGCGGCGCCGGACCCAACAGCGCGACGCTGTCCACCGGCCAGACCACCCCCGAAGTCCTGAACGGCGGCAACGGCGGCGATGGCGGGCGCGGCGGGTTGCTCTACGGCCCAGGCGGGGCCGGTGGGCAAGGTGGGACGGGCAGCAGTTCAGGAGCCGTGACCCTCACCGTCGGTACGGGCTTCACGATCCTCAACAACGCCCCCGGAAGTGCTGGCGTCTTCTACGTTCTCGGCGCCAACGTCACATCCGTGAGTCCATCGAGTTCGAACCCGCCTATCGGCGGGACGGCTCCAGTGACGGTCACGCTCAACGCCGGCTTTACCAGCGGTACCGTCATGTTCGGATCCCTATCCGGGCCTCTCAGCGGGGCCACGGGCCATGCCGGCAACGGCGGAGCCAACGGGTTGCTGTAGCGCCAAACCAGGGCGACCGGGGCCGCTCCCGCGAACACCAGAATCGATGTCAGCGGAACCCATGCAAGGCACACCCTCAAGTGGGGGCCGCCGCTATGAAGACGCGACGGCGGAGATATGCCATTCGCCGGGCACGCCTTTGAGTTCGTGAGCGCCGCGGTCTTCGAATTCGAGTCCTGACCCGATCACGAGGTCGCGCAGCGTGCTGGAGACCAGTACGTCGTTGGCCCCTGCCAGTGCGCTCACGCGAGCGCCGATGTGTACGGCGATACCGCCGATGTCGTCGCCGCGGATCTCGCACTCGCCGGTGTGCAACCCGGCGCGCACCTGGATGCCCAGTGCTTGCACGGTGTCGCGGATCGCCATCGCGCAACGGATCGCTCGTTGAGGACCGTCGAACATCGCCAGAAAACCGTCTCCCGACGTATTCACCTCGCGGCCCCGAAACCGGGCGAGCTGCGATCGCACCACTGCGTCGTGCGCATCGAGCAGCGCACGCCAGTCACGGTCACCGATCTTCGCAGCCGTCCGCGTGGAGTCTACGATGTCGGTGAACAACACAGTGGCGAGAACGCGATCATCGGCAACTTCGGTTCGGTGGCCGGTGAGGAACTCGGCGATCTCCTGGAACGACGACCGCCACGGCTCAACGGAGTGACTCATGTTGCGCCCCGGCAGCTCGACGTACTTCGCATCCGATATCTGGTCAGCGACGTACTTCCCCCACTCGGGCACGATCCACGCGTCGTCGGCATGCTGAACAACGAGGGTCGGCACGCGCACTATGGGAAGCACGGGGTTGACGTTTAACTCGGCTACTAGCGGCAACATCAGGGCGACAGTGCCTGGGCTGGCCGCCAGGCGTTCCATCCGAGCCCACGCGGCCCGGATCTCCTCGTTCCAGGGCATGTCTGGATTCTGAACATGCTGCAATTCACCGGTGCCCCACATCGCGAGCATGGCAGCGGCGTTCTCCGCTGGATCGAGCCCATCAGGGCGTTCAGCCATCGGATCGGGGTAGCCCTCAAGAACGACAAGCGCGGTCGTGCGCGACGGATATGTCGCGGCGAACAACGCCGCCGTCGGTAGCGCGCCGATACCCGCGATAAGGACCGCTTCGCTGATTCCGAGATCATCAAGCACGGCGGTGATGCTGTCAGCCCATTGCTCCAAAGTCGGCAGCGCACCCGGTGTGACCGGATCGGACGCACCGCTGCCGGGTTGGTCGAAGAAGATCACCCGACCGAGCGACGTCATCGCCTCGAACCAGCCTTGCATGGAGGGCAGGAGCTCGGGAACGACTTCACAGTTTGTGAACCAGTTAGGGACGGACACGATGTCGCGAGCACCAGGGGGTGACGCGCGATAGGCGACACGCAAGTCCCCGTTCAGCGCATAACGCGTCTCCGAGAACATTGCGGAAGTGTAAGCCGAGGAGCGGGTCGAGTTTCGCCTCATGCAGCATCCAGCTGGAACTAAAGTGTACTTCGCCATTTCGCTGCCACCACCTGTTAAAAACGTTCTGGACAGGATGGCACGACGAGCAACACCCCGACGGCACGGGAATTCTTCTGAGATACCCTGCCTCGAACGCCAAGTCGGAGCAGGTTTGAGGCCCAAAGACCCTACCGGCCACCCCGGCGGCGGCGCGACGATTAGCTAAGTGGCCCCATGCGTTTTCTCCAATCCGCCGGGGCCACCTTGCGATTCGATGCACCATTCGCGTCGGTCGGCAGCGGGCCCGGCAGCAACCTCGTTACAGGGACCCGACATCGTGCGAGATTCGGGGGCTTTGTTTCTTTGGAGAGAAGACGATCTGACATGACTGATAATTGGTTCTCCGCCATCGGTTCGCCGGGAGAGTTGTCCCTAGCGGATGTGTGCGAGCAAATTGAGCAGAAAATCCACGCCAACGCAGACAACCAGAAATTGCCGCAGGAGTTCCCGGACTGGCAGTCGTGCGTGGAAGATCGGGACGCCACCATCTACAAGTTGAGCGCTGCTGTTGTCAACCTTTGCAGGATGGTGGAGTACTTGGCATCGGGAGCAGCAGCGCGGCCGCGCTAGCCACGGCATCACATAAGCAGGCATCACATAAGCAAGGGCATCGGCAAGACACAGGTGCGCCAGCGTGGCTCACGTGCCCAGGAATCGGCCATCTGGCGGCTGGCACCATCACCTGGACATCCCCGACCGGACACACCTACCTCACCCGCCCGGGCAGTCGGCTGCTGTTTCCGGCCCTGTGTTTGCCCACGGGCCAATTACTCGCTGCCCCAATAACAAACCAACCATCCGGCCAACGCTGCGTGATGATCCCCCGACGCCACCGAACCCGAGCACAAGACCGCGCCCACCGCATCGACGCCGAACGCGCACTCAACAACGCCCATCCCGCCAAGACGGGTCCGGCCCCACCCACAACCGGCAACGATCCGCCACCGTTTTAGGGCCGCGGCGCTCCGAGCCGGAAGACTCGCCACCCCGCCTGCTTCCAACGGGCGACGTCAAGGCAGTTGCGGCCGTCGACGATGACCCGGTCCCGCACCCGGTCGGCCAAGTCGGCGGGGTCGAGGTCGACGAACTCGCGCCACTCGGTAAGCACCAGCACCGCATCCGCGCGGTCGCAAGCCTCGGTCACGGAAACCGTGTAGTTCAGCGTCGGGAACTGGCGACGGGCGTTTTCCAGGGCTTTGGGGTCGTAGACGTTGACCGCGGCGCCGTTGAGCTGGAGTTGGCCGGCGACGTTGAGCGCAGGCGAGTCGCGCACGTCGTCGGATTCGGGTTTGAACGCCGCGCCGAGCACCGCGATGTTGGCACCCAGCAGTGAGCCGCCGCACGCGGTGGTGGCCAGCTCGACCATCCGGGTGCGCCGGCGCATGTTGATGCTGTCCACCTCACGCAGGAACGTCAACGCCTGGTTGGCCCCCAGTTCACCGGCGCGGGCCATGAACGCGCGGATGTCCTTGGGCAAGCAGCCGCCGCCGAAACCCAAACCCGCGTTGAGACATTGACGTCCGATCCGTGGGTCGTACCCGAGCGCATCGGCCAGCACGCTGACGTCGGCGCCGGCGGCCTCGCACACTTCGGAGATCGCGTTGATGAACGAAATCTTCGTCGCCAGAAAGGCATTGGCGGAAACCTTGACCAACTCCGCGGTCTGCAGGTCGGTCACCAGGAAGGGGACCTCCGCGTCCAGCAGCGGCCTGTACAGTTCGCGGACGGCCGCATCGGCTCGCACCGAATCTTCTTGTACCCCAAGCACAATGCGATCCGGATGTAAGGTGTCGTAAACGGCATGGCCCTCGCGCAAAAACTCCGGATTCCAGGCGATTTCGACATCCACTCCGTGTGGCGCCAACGCGGCGGCCCGGCTTGCCAGCTCGGCCGCGGTGCCCACTGGCACCGTCGATTTGCCGACGAGCACCGATGCCCTGGTCAGCCGCGGCACCAGCGCATCGATGACGGCGTGGACGTGGCGCAGGTCGGCACCGTATTCGCCCCTCTTTTGCGGCGTGCCGACCCCGAGGAAATGCACGTCGGCGAACTCGGCCGCCATGTCGTAGTCGGTGGTGAACCGCAGTCGCCCCGCGGCGAGATTGTCGGTCAACAGCTTGCGCAAGCCAGGCTCGTAAAACGGGATGTCGCCCCCGGCGAGCTTGGCGACCTTACCTGGATCGATGTCGATGCCGACGACGTCGTGTCCGAGTTCCGCCATCCCGACCGCGTGGGTAGCACCCAGATAGCCAGTGCCGAAGACGGTGCATCTCATACCACAGGTGTAGGTGGCCGCGATGATCTAACTGCATCGCTGCGCTGATCGGTGGGCAAACGGGAGATGACAGGTGGCCTCGAGAGGCCTAGTGGTGACCACCGAACCCGCCGTGACCTCCGCCGAAGCCCCCGTGGCCTCCGCCGCCGGGGAACCCGGGGAACCCGCCACCGCCATGAGGCCCGTCTCCGCCGCCGGGCCCGAACCCACCGCCAGGCCCGAACCCGCCCCCCGGCGGGCCGCCGATGCCCGGTATTGGCAGCGGAATCGGCACTGGAATGGGCGCCACCGGTGGCGGCGCGGGCGCCGGAGCCTCCGGTACCGGGACGGGGACCGGCGCCGGGGCCACGGGAACCGGCGCGGGAGCGGCCGGCACCGGAGCGGGCGCCTCGGGAACCGGAGCGGGCGCCTCGGGGACGGGAGCGGGGGCCGGAGCAGGAGCCTCGGGAGCGGGAGCGGCCGGAGCGGGAGCCGCCTGGGTGGGAGCGACCACGTGGTGCCCGGGGCTGGGCTGTACACCGGCGGTCGGCCGGATGGCGATCGCCAGCGAAACCACCAGCGCCACCACACCGACGACGAAGATCGCGGCCAACGCGCTCCCAACCAGCCTGAATGACCGGCGGTCGTGATAGCCCGCGCCGACCAGCTGGGTCGCGGCGGTCTGCTCGCCGGTGTAGACGTAGCCGAAGTCGTCGGGGACGGCGCTGTAGGCGAGGGCGTCGTCGCCGGCGCCGGCCGGACCCGCCAAGTAGCCGGGGGCCACCGCGAACGGATCGATGGCACCCGTGCCCGGGTCCTGCGCGTAGGCCAGCGCGGCGGTGGACGACGCGAAAAGCGGAGCGTTCGCCGACGCCAGTGCCGCCCCGCGGGCCAATGCCGTTTCCGGCTCCTCGGCCGCTGTCAACGGAAGCGTGGTTGCCGCCTCCAGCGCCGGCTTGATCATCGGGATGTCGATGCCGGAACCGACGACGAACACGGCGTCCGGTCGCGTCGCCAACGTCTCGGCGCCGGAGACCATCGTGGCCAGCTGGGTCACCGCCGCTTCGTCTTCGTCGGGCAGGGCCTGCCGACGGACGTCGGCGATCGAGCCGTCCGCCGAATTGACGACCGCGAGGGTCGCGGTGTCGGGCTCGATGTACAACAGCGCGGTGTGCGCATAGTTGGTCTGGTTGCCGACCGCTTGCGCGAGTGCGGTCGCAGCCAAAAAGGCCGAGACCAACATCACATTCTCGATCTTGTGGGCGGCCAACGCGTCCCGCAGGGCGGCCGCCTCGATCGGGTCGGTGAACGTGACGCCGGTCGACGCCAGCTGGTAGCCGCCCTCGGCCGCGCCCTCCCGGGTCCCCAGGATCGCCGCGACCACCTGGTCGGCTGCGCTGAGGGTTGCCGCGTCGTCATCAGCGGCCATGCTGAAATTTTCTTCGTCGACGGTGGCGCCATCGCCATTCTGACCTTCGACCAGCACCATCCGGACTGCCGTCGGCGCCATCGACACACCAAGCACGGTGTCCAAAGCTCCTCCATCGTCATTTGCTAGCCAGTGGCATCGGGGGACGCGGTCGTCGCAAACTCCAGCAACGGCGAGACGCTGTAGGTCCCGATCCCGTATTCCCCCAGTGCCCCGATTTTACGCGCGGTCCGCCCGTCGGGCTCGGCTAGGGGACCGGGATCCTGTGTCCCAGACGACGGCGGAGCCAGCCACCACCGTCGTGATCGTCGGGAGTCCTGAACGGCTACCTGTGCCCGAAACCCCCGAACCCGTGACCACCACCGAAACCGCCGAAGCCGTGCCCACCGCCGAAACCGCCGAAGCCGTGTCCACCGCCGAAAGGCCAACCACCGAAGCCACCGTGGCCGCCGCCGAAGGGCCCGCGGGGGCCCGGCCCGCCGCCGTGGGGCCCGCGGGGACCCCCCAGTCCTGGCTCCGGAGGCCCGACAACCGGAACGCGGGGAATGGGAACGAAGACGGGCGGCGGAATCACGGGCACCGGCGGAGCGGCGGGAGCCGGGGCTATGGCCGGCGGGTTCATGTGATGGGGCACGGCCACCGGCGCAGGCGCCTGAATTTCCGGCTTCGCCACAGCCGGTGGTGCGGGCGCGGGCTGGGTTGGCGCAACGATGTTTTCGTTGGGGCTGGGCCGCATCGCGACCGTCGGGCGGATACTTATCGCGAGCGCAATCTCAAGCACCACAACGGCGCTGATGAATACCACCGCCAGCGTGCTGCCCACCAGCAGAAGAGATTTGCGCCGCTGCGCGCCCTCGTCCAGACCGATCACGGTTTGGGCCTCGGCGTCCTCGTCCGCCACGGCACTGTAGGCGACGTTGGGCCTGCCCTTCTTGGCATCGGCGGGAAGCTCCGGAGCGCTGCGGTATTCGGGCAGGTATCCGGGTAGTAATCCGGGAGATTGGCCGGCGAGCGCCAGCGGGTCGACTTCGCCCGTGCCGGGGTCCAGCGCGTAAGCCAGCGCGGCCGTTGACGACGCGAACAGCGGCGCATTCGCCGATGCCAGTGCCGCACCGCGGGCCAGGGCCATCTCTGGCTCGTCAGGTACGGACAGCTCGAGGGAAGTCGCGGCCTCCAGTACCGGCTTGATCAGCGGGATGTCGACGCCCGAACCCACGACGACGACGCCCTCGGGGCTCGCCTCCAGCGCCGCAGCGCCCGAGACCATCTCGACAAGCTCGGCCACCGCCCGGTCTTCGTCGTCCGCAAGAACCCTCCGGCGCACCTCGGAGATCGAACCGTCAGCGGTATCGACCACAGCCAAGGTCGCGGTGTACGGCTCGACGAAGAGCAGCGCGGTGCGCGCATAGTCAGTGGCAGCGCCGACGGCCTGGGTCAGGGCGGCTGCGGCCATGAAGGCCGAGACCAGCATGACGTTCTCGATCTTGTGCGCGATCAGGGCGTCGCGCAGCAGCGCGGCCTCGACGTGGTCGGTCCAGGTCACTCCGGCCGAGAGCAGCTGGTAGCCGCCCGCGGCGGCGCCCTCCCTGGTGCCCAGGATGGCTGAGACCACCTGATTGGGCGCGGTGAAGGGCGACCCGTGCCCGTCGACGTCAAAGTCGTCCTGGTCGACAGCCACCCCGTCGGCGCTTTCACCTTCGACCAGCACCATGCGGACCTTCGTTGGCGCCATCGAGACGCCAAGCACGATGCCCACCACCGCCAAAGTCCCTTTCGGTAGTTTGCTGTGCCGACGCGAAAATTCCGTCGACAACACACATTTCTAGCTATTCGGTCCGGATTTGTTGCCACAGCAGCGTGCGGGCTCTCTTATCCGAGATTAGCTGGGCACTATGAAATTCTGGTTCTGAGAAACGGAGCGGCGCGGGTTTTTCGGCGTGCCCCAGTACGTCGACCCTACCCGCGTGACCATGGGGTGGTAAGCGCAAGTCGGCATTCGTTAACCGTGTTGCAACACTGTGCGACACCCGGCCGCCAGCCGATGGCTACCTGCGCCCCCCGCCACCGCCACCGCCGCCATGGCCGCCGCCACCACCGCCGCCGAAGCCGCCACCACCGCCGCCGAAGCCACCGTGGCCGCCGCCGAAACCGCCACCACCAAAGGGGCCCCCGCCGCCAAACGGCCCGCCGCCTCCACCAAACGGCCCGCCGCCTCCACCAAACGGCCCACCGCCACCGCCAAACGGCCCACCACCGCCGTGACCGCCACCGCCGAACGGCCCGGGTCCGGCAGGCTCACCGCCGCCATGACCGCCGCCACCGAACGGGCCGCCGCCACCGAAGGGGCCTCCACCACCAAAGGGGCCGCCACCACCAAAGGGGCCGCCGAACGGCCCAGGCCCGGCGGGCTCACCACCACCGACACCGCCCGGGCCTTCACCGGGGATGTGGATAGGCCCAACCTCGCCCGGGCCCCCGGGGGTCGGAACGTGGCCGCCGCCCTCGCCGAAAGGCCCTCCTGACCTGGGAGAGGACCCTTGCCACGGGGGCGTCTGGTGGGGTGGCGACTCCGGAACCATGCCACCACCGTGCGACGGCGCCTGCGGCTGCGGGACGTGTAGCGGCTGTTGCGGCACCACAGCCTGCGGTGCCAAAAGGTGCGGCGCCTGGACTGCCGGGTCGGGGAGGGGCACGTGGACCGGTGGAACGAGAACCGGCGCCAGCGGAGGCACCACCACAGGGACCGGCACCACGGGCGCCGCGGGAACTGGAACTGCCGGAAGCGGAGCCGCGGGCAGCGGTGCGGCGGCTGGCAGCCTGGGCGCCGCCATCGCCTGCGGCGCGCTGAGTTTCAAGGCCGGCGCGGACGCCTCTACCGGCGCGGGCGCCGGGGCCTGTTGCGTTGGGACGATGAGGTTTTGGCTGGGGGTGGGCCGCAAAGCGACGGTCGTGCGGATGCCGATCGCGAGCGCAATTTCCAGCGCCAGGACCGCGCTGATGCCGGCCACCGCCAACCCGCTGCCGACCAGCAGGACCGGCCTGCGACGCGGTTGGTCTTGTTGGGGAGCGAAGAGCTTTTCGATGACGACGGTCTTGGCATCTGCGTCCTCGTCCCGCACCGCACTGTAGGCAAGCTCGTCGTCGCCGAGCTTTGCCCCGAAGGGGGCACTCGCAACGCTGAGGTAGTCGGGCAGCGCGTACAGGTCGGCAGCACCGGTGCCGGGGTCCTGTGCGTAGGCGAGCGCCGCGGTCGACGAGGCGAACAGCGGCGCGTTCGCCGACGCCAGGGCCGCACCGCGGGCCAGCGCCGTCTCCGGCTCCTCCGGCGCGCTCACGTTGAGCGAAGTGGCCGAATCCAGTGCCCGCTTGATCGGGGCGATGTCGACACCCGAGCCGACCAAGAAGAGGCCGCCCGGAGCGGATTCCAGCTCCTCGATCCCGGCGATCATGCCGGTGAGTTGGGCGATGGCCTCGTCGTAGGAGTCGGCATAGATTTGTTCTCTGTAGAGATCGGTGACGGAACCGTCGGAGGTCTCGACGACAGCCAACGTCGCGGTCTCGGGCTCCACGAAAAGCACCGCGGTGCGCTCGTAACCGACTGCCCCGCCGACGCTTTGAGCCAGCGCCGTCGCGGCCAGAAACGCCGACACCAGCATGACGTTCTCGAGCTTGTGGGCGGCCAGCGCGTCGCGCAAGGCGGCCGCTTCTATTTGGTCGGTCCACGTCACACCGATGGACGACAGCTTGAGGCCGGCATCGGTGGCGCCCTCGCGGGTGCCCAGGATGGCGGCGATTACTCGATCGGGCGCGCTCGCAGTGGCCGAGTCGTCGGCGGCAGTGACGCGAAACTCGTCCTCTTCTATCGTGGCTCCGTCGGCGTTTTCGCCTTCCAGCACGACCATCTGGATCGACGCCGGTGCCATCGACACCCCGAGCACGATATCCAAAACAAACCCCTCCCAAGGTAACGATTTGCCAAACCATGGTCGGGCGGAGGAGAAACCACGGACCAACTAATCATCGCGCAGAAAGACTGTGCCGGCACCCCGACGAACTTATGTAGATCTTATGAAGTTCTCATAGGACCGAGACGGCGTCGGTCCCCGCTGACCCTGGTACTTCGACCCCACACGCGAACTGCCGTAAGGGTGCTCGGCCGGGCTGGTCAACCGCAAAATGCACAGCTGGCCGATCTTCATGCCGGGCCACAGGGTGATCGGCAGATTGGCGACGTTGGACAGCTCGAGCGTGATGTGGCCGCTGAAGCCCGGATCGATGAAGCCGGCGGTCGAGTGCGTCAGCAGGCCCAGGCGGCCCAGCGACGATTTGCCCTCCAAGCGTCCCGCGAGGTCGTCGGGCAGGGTGAAGAGCTCCAGCGTCGAGCCGAGCACGAACTCGCCCGGGTGCAGCACGAACGGTTCCCCGTTGACGGGTTCCACCAGGCTCGTCAGCTCGTCCTGCTGCTGTGCGGGGTCGATGTGGGTGTAGCGGGTGTTGTTGAACACCCGGAACATGCGGTCAAGGCGAACGTCGATGCTGGACGGCTGCACCAAGGTGTCGTCGAACGGGTCGATGCCCAGCCGCCCGGCGGTGATTTCGGCCCTGAGGTCACGATCGGAGAGCAGCACCCGTTGAGCCTATCTGCCGGTGGACGGGACGCGGGCTCAGCGGAGATAGACTTCCCGGCCCGTCGGGTAGCCGCCTCCGGTAGTGGTGACGTGGACGTGGTCATAGTGGCCGAGCCTGCTTGGCTGCGCGCCGTTGGGCGTGTAGTAAACGCCGCGCCAAATCGCGTCTTGCATCCCGAATCGGCTCGCGTTCTGCAGCACGAACGCGACGATCTCGTTTCCCAGCGCTATGCCGTCGGCGGTCTCGGGGTTGGGGATCATCACGTCGATCGCCAAACCAAGGGGATGCCATGGCAGCGGATCCGGTCGAACGCCGCCGATTTCATGAATCTGGGGGAACGCCGCACTGACGGCGCGAGCCGCCAAGATGGTCCTGACCTGCATGCCCCGCTCGTTTGCGACCCCGACGGGCAGAAAGCGGCTGTCGACTCGCAATCTCGATGCCCGAGCCAGCCGACCTTGGGCGGCACCCGCACCTTCGGCGGACCTATCGGCGATCGGTGCTGTCACGACCTCCAAGCGGGACGGCGCGACGTCGGCGACAACCGGCTTGGTGCGCTCGCGGGCGGCGCCGGAACAAACGTCTCCCCCCGCCGCGACGAACACAGCGACCGAGGCGACGCCCGCAGCCAGGACCATTGGCGACTTTCGCCGGGCCCCGGGTAATTCATGCCGACCCACGGAAAGCACATTACGACAAAATAACGAAAGAATGAATATGGCACATTCAAGATCAGGGGGCGGAAATTCTTTCCACCCGTCTACGAGGGCAGACGGGTTACTTGGGTCGCGCCAGAAAGCTTCGCAGTTTGATAGCGGCGTTCGATTGCCGCGCTCGAATTACTTTCCGTATCTGGGCCCAATCGCGCCGCTGTGATTTTGGCACTTGGGTCACTATGGGACAGCAGCACCCGAAGAACCAGGCTGCGGGCGCGGTGCAGGATGCTAGCCTTCTCAGGCCGGACATTCCCGGGCGCGCCGATGTAGTTCAATGGCAGAACATCAGCTTCCCAAGCTGAATACGCGGGTTCGATTCCCGTCATCGGCTCCACTCCGACCAGGGGAAACACCGTTCGAAGGTGTTCGAAGCACTTGTCAGTGACACGCGCGTGACACAACTCGATCCGATGTCGCCCCGGAACCGGTGCCTGATGAGTTCACCCTGACGATCGACTACTACGACACCCGCGGTCGGCACTACATCGACTCGCACGAGCTGTCCGTCGTAACGCCGCAGGACCACACCCGCACGACGCCGGGCGGCAACTCACCAAAAAGAGCCGCCCAAAAGTGACCGTTTTCGCGTGCTCGCCCGTCTACCTATATGAGAGCGGCTCACCGCCGCAGCGACACCGATGGGAGTGACCAATGGGCACAGCGATGCGCACTGGGCATTACAGGTTTCCCAACGGTTCGGTGCTGCGGGTGGACTTTGAGATGGGGCGTTGGGTGGGCACGCTTTACGCGCCCTCCATGACGATCAAGACACAAATCGTCGGTAGTGATGCTGACGTTCACGCCTGGGCCGCCGGCCTCGCGGCATAACACCCCCTCGGGATTCGGCTCAGCCGGATCCGCTACCGCAACCGGCGACAGCCAACCGCGACTGGCGGGTTCGATTCCCGTCATCGGCTCCGGTGTGATGAGCGCAAACACCGTCGAAGGTGTTCGAAAGACTTGCCGGCTTCTCATCTAACGCAAGGCCGACGTCACCGCGACACCTTTGGCCGCAAGACCTTACGCGCGCCATCCAGGGCAGGTTAGATCTCCACCATGGGCGAACGTGTCACGTTCCTACGCTCCGCGGGCCCGAACCTGGCAGGAATTGTCGAGGTGCCGGACAGGGCGGTGCGCGGCTGGGGCGTGTTTTCGCGCGGCTTCACGCTTGGTAAGGACTGCCCGGCCGCGGACGGTACCGGGATGCTGCGCTTCGACGCACTGAGTGCCGGTGGATCAGAACGCACGGTGATCGACGCACTCATCAAGCGGGACAACGAGTGACTGTCCTGGTCGCCGGCCTCGATTCGTCCACACAAGCATGCAAGGTCGTGGTGTGTGATGCCGACACAGGTGCGGTGATCCGCGAGGGCCGCGCCAGCCACCCGGACGGCACCGAAATCGCCCCGGCGGCATGGGAATCCGCCGCAATGGACGCGATCGCATCCGCGGGCGGGTTGGATGACGTCGACGCGATTGCGGTCGGTGCGCAGCAACACGGCATGGTATGCCTGGACTCGACCGGCCAGGTGGTGCGGCCCGCACTGCTGTGGAACGACGTGCGCTCGGCCGATGCAGCACTCGCGCTCGTCGACGAGCTCGGCGGAACGCGCGCGTGGGCGCAGGCCGTCGGTGTCGTGCCGCTGGCCGCGATCACGGTGTCGAAGCTGCGGTGGCTCGCCGACAACGAGCCAGAGCTTGCCGATCGCACGGCCGCCGTCTGCCTACCGCACGACTGGCTGACGTGGCGGTTACGGAGCGGCCCAGGCACTCTAGACATCGCGACGCTGACCACCGATCGCAGCGACGCCAGCGGCACCGGTTACTACGACGCCGCGAGCAACGATTACCGTTTCGACCTGCTCGAGCTGGCCATGCGTGGTCGCCGCCCCGAGCTGCCGATCGTGCTGGGCCCATCGGATTCGACCAGCGGCGACGGGCGGACATTCGGGGCCGGCCTCGGCGACAACGCTGCCGCGGCGCTCGGCCTCGGCTCCGAAGAGGGCGACGTGATCGTCTCGGTCGGCACGTCAGGGGTCGTGGCCGCGGTCACCGCGAACCCGGTCCGCGACGACAGCGGGTTCGTAGCCGGATTCGCCGACGGCACCGGGCACTACCTGCCGCTCGTGTGCACGCTCAACGGTGGGCGGGTGCTCGACGCGGCCGCCGCGATGCTGCGGCTCGACCACGACGAGCTGTCCCGACTTGCGCTCTCGGCACCGCCGGGCAGCGAAGGTCTGGTGCTGGTGCCGTACCTGGAGGGTGAACGCACTCCCAACCGTCCCAACGCGACTGGCGCGTTGCACGGCCTGCGGGTATCGAATGCCACGCCGGCCAACCTGGCCCGCGCCGCGGTGGAAGGGCTGCTGTGCGCGCTAGCCGACGGCCTTGCACAACTCACCAGGAATGGCATCGCTGCGCGCCGGATTCTGCTGATCGGCGGCGGCGCCCGATCGCGGGCACTTCGCGAGATAGCACCCGCGGTGTTCGGGATGCCGGTGCTGGCGCCCAACCCCGCCGAGTATGTCGCGCTGGGCGCGGCACTGCAGGCGGCCTGGGCGTTGCGCGGATCGCCCCGACCACCCGCCTGGACGCCTCGGCCGAGCGACGAGTACGCCGCCGACCCGGCGCCGGCCGTGCTGGAACGCTATGCGCAAGTGCGCGACCTGACCGAAGGCGCACAACGGTGACCGCCGACCAGCTCCGCATAATCTCGAGTGACCGATAGGACGGATAAGGCCGATAAGAATTGACAAGCATGCGCTCGCTCCCCGACGACATGGAGGCACAGGGCTACTCAAAGAAGTGGCTGAAAAACGCCGAGCGACGGGGCGTGCGTCCGGCCGTCATCGTCGAGATCGCCCGACGGCACGCCATCACCCCGGACAGCTTTGCCGTCCTCGGGAAAATGGAGGAGGTCAAAGACCCGAAGGGCAAGTCGTTCTTCCTCATCCCGCGGGGAACGACCGGGGACGACGTGCGCATCGCGACGCTGATGACCTACGTCTTCAACGCGGGCACCGATTACGGCAAGGCGGGCAGGCAGCCCGCGGACTTCCCCGAGACGCCCTACTCCGCCGCCGAGATCGCGCGAATCATCAACCGGCAGAAAGCAAACAGCTGGAGTTACTCGCGGGACGTCGGGTTCGTTGATCGCAACGGAGGGCGCCTCGTCACGACCCCGAACGGCATGCTCATGGGCCTTGGCGGCAATTTGATCCAGCGGCAGTTCAGCCGGCGTGGCGGCACCGCTTGGGGCGACGTGTTCATGGTCAACATGGGCTACCTCACCGATCCCGCCCAGCGGCTTCGTCAGATCGTCCGCTCTGGGCGCGCCGGCAACCTCGATTTGGACCGGTTGCTCCACCACGAGGAGCGACACAGTCAGCAGTGGGCGGCGAAGGGCTACGCGGGCATGCTCAGGGACTACAGCCGGGAACTGATCCGCGAGTGGGTCTTCGGCAAGACAAACCGGCTCGAAGAAGACGCCGGCCTGTCCGACGGGGGCTACAGATGATGCAAAGCATCAATTCCGTGGTAGAGGATCATCACACCGATTACGACCAGGATCGCCGCGAGTAGGGCGGCGTTGTTCTTGTCCATCCAGTCTTTGACCCGCGCCAGCGTCGGGTCGAGGCGCTGACCGGCTGCCGCGTAGGCCAGAATGGGGATCGCGACGCTTGAAGCCGCGATGGCAACGAAGAACGCGGCGGCCAACCAGTCACCGGCGAGACCGAGCCCGCTGGTGCCGATGCCCAGGCCGGCCGGCACGCAGATGAGCGCAACGTCCGGTCTCACTGCCGCCAGCGCCGCCCCGGTGAGCCCCGCACGGACCGGCGTGATGGCGCCAAACGAGCGCATCCAGGCCGGCGACTCGCTGTGGCGGTGCCGGATCAACCATCGGAAGATGCCGTAGACGATCAGCGCCGACCCCAGGACCACGCGCAGCCAGGACGACCACCTCGGCGGCGACTTGTCCAGGCCGCCGAGCAGGCCGGAAGCCGCGACGGAGAGCGCCGTCACCGCGGCCAAGCCCAGCACCCAGCCGCCGAGGAAGGCAAGGCCGCTCGGCCGTGGCCGCGGCGCCTGTAACACCAGCACAGCCGGGATGACGGTGATCGGTGAGAGTGCGATGACCAGCCCGAGCGGAATGAGCCCGGTCGACACGGAGCCCCAGCTTCCTGTCATGGGCAGCAATCTAGCGTGTTGCGTTACTAAAGAGCATGAATTCCGTTGTAGAGCACTAGCAAACCGATCAGGACCAAAATGACAGCGAGCATGGCGGCGTGGTTTTGTTCCATCCAGACCTTAAGCCGTTCCAGCGCGTCGTCGAGGCGGTCACCGGCGCCGACATAAGCCAATATCGGAATGGCGACCGTCGAAGCGGAGACCACGACGAAGACGGCGCCGGATATCCAGGCGCCCGCGGCGCCCAGCCCGCCGGTACCGATGGCCAAGCCGGCCGCCGCGCAGAGGATCAGCACCTCCGGTCTCACCACCGTCAGCACCGTCCCGGTCACCCCCGCGCGCACTGGGGTGAGCCTGGAAAACGAGCGCATCCAGCCCGGAGTCTTGCCCTGCCGATGCCGGGTCAGCCAGCGATACACGCCGAACACGATCAGCACCGACCCCAGGACGACGCGCACCCAGGACGCCCAGGTCGGCGGTGCCTGGTGCAGACCGCCGAGCAGGTCGGAGGCCCCGACGAATGCCGCGGTGAGGGCGGCCAGACCCACCAGCCAGCCGCCGAGGAAGGCGAGGCCGGCCGGCCGGGGCCGGGGCGCGTGTAGGACCAGCACCGCCGGGATGACCGTGATTGGTGAGATCGCGATGACCAGCCCGAGCGGAATGAGCTTGCTGAGCACAGAACCCCAGTTGCCTGCCACGGGCAGCAATCATCGCATTGACTTGACCCGCAAGCAGCGCTTAGTCGCACATCGCACGCAATGTTCACCTCGCCCGGCGCAGCGTCCAGGCCGGTACCCAGTGCGTCACGGTTCTCCGCTTGGAGCCGTAGGCGATCGGGTAGGTCACCAGGCCCCACCAGTCGCCCTGCTCGCAGATGCCCCAGCAGCTCAGCCGACCCTCGACGACCTTGTGCAGCTGCAGACCGTTGGGCTGATACCGGCCCGAGCGGTGCGGCTCGCGCGGGAACAGCACCGTCAGGTCAACCAGCACCGTGATCGGCGGACGGACCACCCGAAACGGGCTGCGGACCGGTTGGCCGTTGTATCCGATCGACGCGAGGTCGGCCATTTGTCGATCATACGTTCGAATCGGTGGTGGGTTTAGCCCGCCATTTCCCCGGTCTGCTTCTGGCAACATAGTGGTGGTGTTCGGCGAGACCGCGATCCGTTTGGTGGCTCGGTGAGCGTCTCCGATGTCCGCGAGTCAGAGCATCAGCGTGGTGCGCGTCGCGGCGACCTGCTGGCACCGCCGCCGGCCGCGCTCGACCCGCTGATCGTTGCGGTGCTGGCCGCCGCACTAAGCCTGGGCGGCGCCGGTCGTCCGTCTTTCTGGTACGACGAGGCCGCAACCATCTCGGCCTCGTACAGTCGTTCCCTTGCTCAGCTATGGCGCATGTTGGGCAACGTCGACGCCGTCCACGGCCTGTACTACGCGCTCATGCACGGCTGGTTCCAGATCTTTCCGCCCACGGAGTTCTGGTCCCGCGCGCCAAGTGGCCTGGCCATCGGGGGCGCCGCCGCCGGAGTGGTGGTGCTGGCCAGGCAGTTCTCGTCCCGCACTGCCGCGGTGGCCTCGGGGGTGTTCTTCGCCATCTTGCCTCGCACGACGTGGGCGGGCATCGAGGCTCGCCCATATGCCCTTTCGATGATGGCCGGCGTGTGGCTTACGGTGCTGCTGGTTGTCGCCGCGCGCCGTGAAAGCCGTTGGCTCTGGCTGTGTTACGGCATCGGCCTGGTGACATCGATGCTTGTTGACATGTATCTTGCGCTGTTGTTGATGGCGCACGTCGTCTTCATTTGCGCCTTCCGGCCCCCCCAAAGACATGGCCGAACCGTCCTTGTCCCATTCGGCATTACGTCGGTTCTGGCGGTTTGTGCTTTGGCGCCGTTCGTGATCGAGGTCGTCGGGCAAGTCCAACAGATCAAATGGATCGCACCGATTGGGTACCGAACGATCGAAGATGTGGCGGTTCAGCAGTACTTCGAGAGAAGCCCACCGTTCGCGATTTTGTCCGCACTGGTCATAGCGGCGGCTATTGTCTTGTGGCTCAGCACATCCGCGCGGCTGGCACAGCCGGATCGGCAACTGCTGACCCTGGCGGTCGCGTGGCTGGTGATACCGACCGCGCTCATCGTCACCTGGTCGGCGCTGGTTCACTCGGTCTACACGCCGCGCTATCTATCCTTCACCGCACCGGCGATGGCACTGGTGCTCGGCGTCTGCACCGCGGCAGTGGCCGTCAAGCCATGGGCGACGGCGGCCCTGGTAACTCTGTTCGCTGTCGCCGCGACGCCGAACTATATTTGTGCGCAACGTAATCCCTATGCCAAATACGGTATGGACTACAGCCAGGTCGCAGATCTGATCACCGCGAAGGCGGCACCCGGCGATTGCTTACTCGTCAACGACACGGTGACCTTCATGCCTGCCCCGATGCGGCCGTTGATGGCGGCGCGTCCGGATGCGTATCGCAAGCTCGTCGACCTGACCCTGTGGCAACGGGCAACGGACACCAACGATGTCTTCGACACCAACCTCACACCGGAAGTCGTCGCCAAGCCGTTGAGCCACTGCGGAGTTGTCTGGGTCATCACCGAAGCCGACGCGTCAGTGCCCGCTCACCAACAGGGCTCGGCGCTACCACCAGGCCCACGCTACGGAGCAACCCCAGCCTTCGCGGTCCCCCACGACCTGGGCTTCCGGCTAGTGGAGCGCTGGCAGTTCAACCTGGTTCAGGTGATCAAGGCCCAGCGATGACTCTCACCAGATGCGTATGTAGTCGATGAGCATGGACGCCGGGTAGGTACCTGCGGCGGGATCGCCGGCGCCAACCCCACCGACCGCAAGCGTAAACATGGGAGTCATCCAGTAGCCGGGATTGTTGAACGGCCACCGAAAGTCGTCAGGAGCGCCGCCGTGGACCTTGATGGGTTTGTTGGGAACACTGTAGTACGGTGCCCCGTCGCGCGAGAATTGGAACCCGTCCTCGCCCCAATGCATTCGCCACGTGTGCCAACCGCCGTCCACCAGACCGGGAATCGATCTCCCCTCCCAGGTTTTCCCGTTGGATGCCGCGTGGACGGTGGTTCCCGGGGGCCACGATCCGTTGCCGTACCACTCGAAGATATCGACCTCGCCGTCGGGCAGAGGATCCTCGTTGACACCCCAGAACGACGGCCACAAGCCAGGGAACAAGCAGTCCAGCTTTACCCGCGCTTCCCAGGTTTGGTTGATCATGCTGCGAAAGTTGCCGCGGAGTTTGCCGGTGTAGTAGTTGCCCATTTCCTGGGTGGCGCACAGGACAAGATTGGATTTGCCGTCGAGGAACACGTTTCGGCGATCGTTGCGGTATATCCCGTCGACCGGCGGGAAGACGTCGTCCTGCCAGGTCTGCACCGTCCACTTGCCCGGATCGGGACCCGAGCCCGCCGGGCCGTCGAACTCGTCGGAGAAAATGTAGGGCCCGGCGCCGCCAGCCGGTGCGGTTGGCGGGGACGGGTGGGCCTGCGCCTCCGGGACGCGAATCGCGGCCGCGGCCGCCAGCATGCCGATCCCCGTGGTCAACAACATGCTGCGACGATCCATATCCGATACCACCCAATCGTTAAAGAGCCGGGACCTCCGGCACCGCATGATTCCCCATAAGCAACTTTCGCAAACGGTGTTATGAAACCATGCGGGAGGGTGCCGCGCATCCTCGGCGCGCGGCTCTATCCAGCCGAAATGCTGTTCGACTGGGTTGCGGCAGGGGTTCCCGCGGCATAGAGCAGTTGCTTGAGGTGGTGCTGTTCGTCGGCGGTGAGCCGCGTCAAGATCCGTTGTTCGGCCACCTGTACGGCAGCCTGCGCGCGCTTCAGCAAGGCCTTGCCGCGGCGGGTGAGCCGGGCCGGCATTGCCCGGCCCGCCGGGCTGGACGCCGGGCGGCTCAGGACACCGCGGTCCTCCAACGCGCGCAGCACCTGGTTCATCGCCTGCGCGGAGACGTTGGTGCCGCGAGCCAGCTCGGCGCTCGTGAGCCCCGGATGCGACGACAAGATCCGCATGCACACGAATTCCGGCAGGCCGAGTCCCAGTGGCTTGAGCTCGGCGGCAACCTGGGGCCGCAGCGCCGCCATTACGCGGTACAGCAGAGAGCCCAGCGGCTCCTCGTGGGATTGACTCATGTTCCACATGCTGGCACGCGCCAGACGGTTCCCCCCAGGCAACCATCAATTTCATTGACATCCGCGCGGTCAGTGGTATCAAGGAACTTGATAGTCCGATGTGGAAAGGAACGACAGCGATGTCTGGTGGTGGATTCTTCGGCGGCTTCGGCGGACCCGGCTTTGGCGGGCCCGGCTTCGGCGGCTTTGGCGGGCCCGGTTTTGGCGGCCCCGGTGGTGGTGGCCCCGGTTTTGGCGGTGGCTGGGGCGGAAAAGGCTGGGGCCATGGTGGTTTCGGCGGCCCTGGCGCAGGGCCGGGTTTCGGCCCCGGCGGTCGCCGTCCTTTTCTCAAGCGTGCCGCGTTCGTCACCGCGGCGATGCTGCTCGACGGGCCGGCTGACGCCGCGCAGGTCGTGCAACGGGTGTCCGACGCAACCGAGGGTGCGTTCACCCCGCCGCAGGACCTGGCGGAGCTTGCCATTGGACTGCTCGCCGGCCGGGGCATGGTAACGGTCGACAACGGCGTGGCGACACTGACCGAACTCGGCCGGAACGTGCTGGCCTGGCGGGGCGTCAGCAGCGAGACCGCGCACGCTTTTTTGGGGCGGGCGGCCAAGTTCGGCGACGTCTTCAAGATCCGCAGGACACTCTTCGAACTCGCCGGACTGGCCCGCACCATCGCCTGGACGGGCACCGACGAGCAGAAGCAGCAACTCGCCGAGACCCGGACCAAGGTTCTGGAAGTCCTGACCGACGCCAAGAAGGCGCTGCACCGCATCCTCGGCGAGGACTAGGGGCTCAAAGGGAAGCGGGTTCGCTGAGCTTGACCAGCATCTTGCCGATGTTGGCCCCGGTGAATAGCCCGTTGAGGGCGTCGACGCACGACTCGATGCCCTCAAAGATGGTCTGGCGGTGCTTGATCCGGCCCTCGTGCTCCCATTGGCGAAGCGCGGCGAATGCCTCGTCGAAACGGCCCCACTCGTCGAGCGCGTTGAATCCTTGCATCAGAGCGGTTTTCGACAACAGGTTGACGTAGTTGGCCGGTCCTGGGTGCTCTCCGCTCAGGTAGCTGGAGATGACGCCGCAGAGCACCACCCGAGCTTTGGTGGCCAGGCGGCCGAGCACCGCATCCAGGATCGGCCCGCCGACGTTGTCGAAGTAGACGTCGACGCGGCGGGGGCAATGCTGTTTGAGCGCAGCGGTCAGGTCGTCGCTTTTGTAGTCGATACACGCGTCGAACCCGAAGTCCTCCACCACCGCCCGGCACTTCTCCGGCCCGCCGGCGATCCCGACCACCCGGGCGCCGGCGATCTTGGCGATCTGTCCGGCCACCGACCCGGTGGCACCCGCGGCGGCCGAGACCACCACCGTCTCCCCCGGCTGCGGCCGACCGATGTCGGTCATCCCTATGTAGGCGGTGGCCCCCGTCGGGCCATACACGGACATCACCGCCAGCTGGTCAACCGCGGCCTTGCCGGAAATGGGCGTGCTGAACACGTCATCGCGGACGATCACGTACTCCTGGAAGCCGGTCAGCGTGGTGATGACGTCGCCGACCTCGTAGGCGTCGCAGCGCGACGCCACGACCTCGCCGATCCCCGCCGCGCGGATGACCTCACCCAGCTGCACCGGCGGAAGGTAGCCCGGCTGGTCATTCAGCCAGGTGCGAACCGCGGCGTCGAGGCCCACGTAGGTGGTTCGCACCAGCGCTTCGCCGTCCGCGGGCTGGGGCGCCGGCGTGGTGACCAGCTCCGTGTCACCGGGCTGGACCAGCCCGGTCGGGCGGCGACGCAGCAGGATCTGGCGGTTCGGCAACTCGGGCACGGTGCTGAAACTACCGAAAGGGCCGAAATTACCCGAATGAATGGCATATTCGGTGCATGGAACGGCAGGATGACCCGGAAGAACGCATCCGGGAACTCGAGCAGCCCCTCGCCGACACGGCACGCGCGTGCGAAACGGGAGGAACACAGCCGCCCGGCGGTTACGCCTACCCGCCCGGCCCGGCGGGCCCACCGGCGGCACCGCCACCACCGAGCCCGTGGACCTATGGCGGCCCGTTTGGCGGGCCACCGCCGAAACGGTCGGGCAACCGCATGTGGTGGATCGTGGGCACCGTCATCGTCATCGGCTTTCTGGCCCTCGCGGGGGGCATCGCCGCCTTCGCCGCACACCAGCTTTCCGGTGTCCGGTCGATCATCAACTCCCCCCCGACCATCTCCGGAGGCATCAGTTCGCCGCCGAGCCCCCCGAGTAGCCCGGCGCCGCCGACCGGCAGGACTCAAACACCCGGACCGTCGACGTCACCCGTGCCACCGCCGGGCGGCAAGCTCAGCGTCTCGGGTATCAACGAGAACCGGACGATCGCCTGCAGCGACAACATCGTCAGCATCAGTGGGATTTCCAACACGGTGGTGATCACCGGCCATTGCACGAAGATCACCGTGTCCGGCGTCCAAAACTCGATCACCGTCGATGCCGTCGACACCGTCGAAGCCTCCGGCTTCAACAACAAGGTCATCTACCACTCGGGCACGCCGACGATCGACAATTCCGGCGATTCGAACGTCGTCCAGCAGGGTTGAGCGCGTCAGGCACCCGCCATCGCTTCGGCCTGCGCCAGATATCCCTCGAAGTCGGCCTCAGCTGCCTTGGCCCGGAAGCGTTCCAGGAACTGCTGATAACCGGGCCCATCGCCGCACGCCCGCGCTAGCAGGGCCCGTAGTCGCAGCAGCGGAAGCTCGTGCAGCACGAATCCTGGTTCGGTCGGTACCGCCGCCAGCTTGTCGATCGCGCGTTGCGCGCCCTTGATGTCGGCGGTCGGGCCGCGCGACAACAGGGCCTCGACTAACACCGTCGTGGCGGGCCCGCGGAAGATCATCTCGCCGGTGTCGAACTGCTCGCCGAGAACTGTTGTGGCCAAATCGATCGCGCCGTCGAGATCCCCAGATCGCGCGCGCTCCCGGGCAACTTCGATATCCGACATTCGTCGCAGTGTCACGATAAGCTGTTCGTTCACGATCATCTCGCGCGCCTTCGCCAGAAATTCCAAGCCGGCCGCCGTGTCTTCCGAGTCGTTGTGAATCAACGTCGTCGCTCGGTTAAGCAGGGCGTACGCGACGGCGGTGTTATTCGCGGACCGTTGCGCGATTTCCAGAGTTTCCGCCACCTGCGCCACGTCTTGCGCATCGGGCAGTACGGCGCCGTTCTGCGTCGCGGCCGCATACCTGTACAGCTGCACAAAGGGCCGGGTGGTTGCGCCGCCAACCGACCTGGCCAGGGCAACGCTTTCGTC
>NZ_JBKQOI010000132.1:0-21668 GCF_052145595.1 Mycobacterium sp.
CTCGCCGGGGAGCCGGCCGATGACCTTGACGCGACGGCGGGATTCCCCGAAGGTGCGTTCAATGAAGTTGGAGTGCCGGATGCGTTTCCAGTGCTCGCGTGGGAAGCGCAAGTGCACGGTGAGCGAGGCGAAGTCGTCTTCCAGGCAGGCGACAGCCCTGGGGTAGAGCTTGCGGTAGCGGGCGGCGAACTCGCCGGCACGGCGGGTCGCCTCAGCGACGGCCCGTTCGCCGGGAGCCTGGTCGATGTTGTCGAAGATCGACCAGAACGCCGCCTTGATCTCGGCCTCGGCCGACTTGGGCACCTTGGCGATCACGTTGCGGCAGCGATGGATGAGACAACGCTGGCGCAGGCTCTGGCGGAAAGTGGTCTCCAACGCCGAGATCAGGCCCGGGGCGCCGTCAGAGATGCCCAGCAGCGGCGAGCGTAGCCCCCGATCCTTGAGCTCGCCGAGGAAGTCGGCCCACGCGTCGGTGGACTCCGATCCCGCGGGGGCCAGGCCGATAAAGACCGGCTTGCCGTCGGTGGTGATTCCCCAGGCGGCCAGCACCGGCTCGGCCGGGGCGTTGGGATGCATGCGGAAGTTTGACGCGTCCAAGAACAAGTAATCCAGGACGATGTCATCCAGCCGCCGCGCACACCAGGCGGCAAACTCATCCTTGATGGCCGAGCAAATCCGGCTCAGTGTCGAGCGGGATAGGGCTGCCTGCGCGCCCAGCACCTCGGCTAGGGCCGCCTCGATGTCGCGGTCCGACAGGCCCCGCACCCAACCCGAGAGCACCAAGGCTTCGAGGGCGTTGGTGCGGGTCACCCCGTCACCGAACAGGCGGGAGCAGAACCGCTCGTGGGTGGCCCGTAGCTTGGGGCGCTGCAGCTCGACCGGGCCCATCGTCGTCTTCACCGTCGACGGCGGTTGGTAGCCATTGCGATACCCGGTCGGGCCGTCCTCGTCCCGCCGCTCGTGGCGCGCCCGGCACAAGAACGACTCCACCTCGGCCTCCACGGCGGTCTGAAACAGCAGGCGCACGGACAGACGCCCGACATCCTCCAGGATCTCGGTCAGGGGTCGCTCAGTAGCGGCGAACAGCTGGTCAATCTCAGCGCGCACACGGTCGATCGGCGATACTCGCTTGGTCACGGGTGTAGATCCTCCTTCGTAGCTTTGGCAGGTTTCGAAGGAACCTACGCCCGTGACCATTTACACCAGCGGATGGACGCCACCCATCTGTGTCAGCCTTCGGGGCCGGTCTCGGTGTCACGAGTTGTCACAACTCGACGGCCCCAGCGGAAGTGGTTGAGTTTGACACCACCGCTGACAAATCGCAGGGTTTGCGGTTATGTGCCACCCAACGCGCCTTGATGAACACGGGTTGAACTGAAACTCCTCAGGATCGAAGGCGGCGCCCGGAGTGAAGTCCGCGTCGAGCGGGTTGGAGCCGCGCGGTGTCCGGCCACGCACAGTGTCATTCGCTTTTGATGTTCGGTTTGCCGGACGAGATGCGAACCAATCGCCACTCTGGGAGGATCGGGGGAGTATGAGATTCGTCCTGATGCTGGCAGGCCTTGCTGCCATGATCGGCATGGCTGTGCCCGCGTACGCCGATAGCACCGATGACCAATTCCTCGCCGCACTCGGAGCGGCCGGTCTCGGCTATCCCGACCCGGACAAGGCAGTCGCAGCCGGCAAGTCGGTGTGCAAAATGGCGAATGACAGCAACATGAGGATGGCGAATGTCGTCATTGCGATCCATAACTCGAACCCTGGACTCAAATGGGACGAGGCCGCCACGTTCACAAAGATCGCGGCCAACGCGTACTGCCCCGACACGTCGACGGACGACATTGGGACCCTCCCCTGGCCACCCGCTGCTTAACGACGGGCATTGTCCTTTACGGGCGAGCAGGCACCCGCTGGCAGTCGAGACAGCGGTTCAACTGTGCCAGTTGTGTCCACACCCGTCGGCCCGCCGGAACTGGGGCTACTGAAAGTCTGCCCAGCGCAGCATTAGGCTGGCCAGGTGAGTCACGCCGGTCGGTAAATGCCTAATGGCCGGCGCGAAGCCCGGTTCTAGTTCGAATTGCGGGACGCGGCTCAACCACTCGGTCACAAATTCGGCGATTTCAATACGGGCCAGATGCATGCCCAAGCATCGGTGTATGCCGCTGCCGAACGCCCAGTGGCGCTGCCGCAGAATCTTTCCGTCGCTGTCCGTCGCCATCTCGTCGCCGCCGTTCTCTCTGCCCGCGGCTTCCAAGCCCAGCCAGACCGCACTGTGCTTCGGGATCGTGACGCCGCCGATCTTGACTTCCCTCGTGGTGACGCGCGGAATGGCCGGCCCCGGCGCCTCCAACCGCAACATTTCCTCGACGAACGCCGGAATCTGTGCCGGGTCTTCGCGTAGCTGGGCCTGCAGTTGTGGATCGCGCGCCAGACGCAGAAGAGAGAAACTAATTGCCGCGGCGACCATTTCAATGCCGGCAACAGAGAACAACAAAAGGACGACCGCAGCCACTTCGACCGGACTGAGCGGAAAATTCTTATCCCTGCGTCCCTCCAGTAGCGGCCAGAGAATGCTTGGCGGCCGTTCGGGACTTCTCATCCCGGCGCCCAGCTCGGAATCCAGCCAGGTGAAGAGTTCAAGTTCGGCTGCCCCGTCGGCGTCGCCGATTACCGCGGCCCCGATCAGCTGAGCCGCCCTTTCGTCGTCTGTCGGCAAACCACACACCGCGAGCAGCGCTTGGCAGGCGTGGGCGTCGGCGGGGTTGGTCGCATCACACTGCCCTGTGGCAGCGACCGCGTCTATTAAAGTCGCGGCCTGGGCGCGCAAGACCGGTGCAAAGGGGGCCAACCCTTTGGGGCTGAAGAGCGGATGCAAAACGCGGCCGTAACGGGCATGATCCGTTCGCGTCCCGCAAGCGAGCGGCACCTGTGGAAGCGGTACGCCAAACGACCTGATCTTGAAGGTTTTTGGCGGTGACATAAACGTCTCCGGGTCGAGCAAAGCCGCGCGCACGTCGTCCCGCCTGGTGAGATAGTAGCCGTGCAGCATCGGGTTGCCTGCCTCGATTTTCACCACCGGGCCCAGCCCGCGCAGGTGGCGCCAAAAAGCGCCGCGGTCTGCCGCGAAGAGCGGACTCTCCTTGTGGTGTAACGGAGGCGAATTCACGCTGCCTCCGTGAATGGCGCCCGTCTCCGCGCATAAAGCACCAGGCGGGGGGCGTAAACATTCTCGTCGCCGGTCAACCCGTTGCGGAACCCTCCGGCTCCCCACCCGGGATCGCCCACAGCCGGTGCAGGTGCCAGGCAGCCGACGCAATGGGTGGTGTCCGACGTTTTGGGAAGCTCGCGGAGCCTGGCGTAATCTTCGGCGGTTATCTCGATTTCCAGCCTGTCAGGCATATCTGGCACGTCGGCATGGTTCATCGCTGGGTGAACTCCATCTGGTCGCAGTCGTATGTCGGGGAGGCAGGGTAGTGCGACCAGGAACGCCAGGAGCGTATCGGCTCCCCGTTGTCCCAGCCTCCCGGGGGAGTCGTTCGGATCAGGCCAGGGTACGCCAACTCGTCGCGCTACTGGCGGGCAACCAGGGGCCAGGAATGGCCGGGCCAGTGCCGGCCTGGCCGGCCAACCGGGCACCGGCACGAGCGCCGACAGGGCAGCTCGGAGAGGGAAAACAGCCGGGACGGGGGTCAGTCCCAGCCGGTGTCCAGCAGTTCGCCAGCCAGCCGGCGGACGTTGCCCGTCGCCGTCTGCATCGTCGTCATCGCCTGGAAGATCGCGTCGGCGACCGAGCGGGGCATGGTGCTGATATTGATCACCGCCTCCCGGAACATCGCCTCAGCGTGTGAGCCGAGCATCGTGGTGGCGTTCACCGCGTCAAGAGAGTTATGAAGTGCCGTGTTTCGGGTGAACATGTGCGCCCCGGAGATTTCTAGCTGTACGTCCTTGAGGAGGGAGCCGAGTTTCTTACTGGCCGGCGCAAGTGCGTCCTCGCGTTCCTGTTTCTCGGGCATCGTCACCACTTTGTGTCCCTGCTCGATGAGGATTGCCAGCTCGAGGGTGTAGTCGTTGATGGCTCGCGATACGCGAATCAAGGCGAGCTTGAACTCTTGTTCGCGCAGATGTACGCGCTGGATGCGAGCTTGTTCCCGTTGTGCTTCAAGCTCGATCCGGTGCAGCTCACGCGCATTGTTGAGCTCTCTCACTGACCTTTGCTCGGCTGCCTTTAGCTCACGCCGCAGTCGCTCATGCGCTTCTTTGGCGTCGTCTTCTGCCTGGCGTCGGATGATGACCGACTGCCAGAGGGCGACGACGACGGCGAGGAACATGCCAAGACCTGAAAACCACGCGGCTTTGGAAGCGGCGTCCCAGGGTTGACTCAGAAGCAGCCAGGCGAGCAGCACCGCCGCCGACACCGCGAGGATGAGTGCCGCGATGCGGCTGGCAATGCGCGGGGCAGTGCAATGCCACCATCGCCGGCGGTCGGGCGGTTCTGTAGGCGCGTCGCCCGATTGGACTTCGCTGCCGCCCGCAGGCGGGTCCGGTTGGATCGGCTCGCTCATAATTTCCCTCCTCACCCGGGCCCTCTTCCGCGGGTCCAGATTAGGGCCCCGGCGGCGTGGACGTTTGACGACGGGCCCTGGCTCGCAAATCGGGCTACGATCTGAACACCTGGCAGACCCTTTCAGGATTGGTCGACACCAGTGACGAGGCTGATTCGACCTGGCAACTTCAGAAGCCCACGCCCGCGACGAGCGCCCTTGTCCTGATGAACCTGACCTCGTGGTGATGGGTGGCCGCCGGGGGACCGGGCAGCGTGAATCCTGCGACACCGTGAGCACTCCGACGTCGCTTGGGCGACGCAACGCCACATGTAGCGGGAAAATCGGCAACGAAAGATGTTCGACGCAGACGACTTGGAATTTGGCCCCAAGTGCTGGGAGGGCCTCAGCTTGAGGGAGTACCGGGAGTGACCATCAACAATCCCTATTGGGAGGCTGTGAAGGACTGCGTTGAGACCGATAGGGGTCTCGGGGGGAACCCGGTGGTCGGTTATTTCAGTTTGGACCGAACCCTAGAAGAGAACATGGCCCACTCGCCGAACCGAGCAAGGCTGGTCAGGAAGTACTGCTGGGCCGTTCCCGACCCCGATACCGTGGCGTTCGTGGCCAAGCACGTTCAAGGCGGCCTGGTCGATCCGATCGCGGGCACTGGCTATTGGGCCTACCTGCTTGCGCAGTTAGGTGTGGATGTCGTCTGCTACGACCTGAACCCGGGTACGGCGCTGCACCTCAATGGTTGGCACGGCGAAGACCTCTATACCGAGGTCTGCGCGAAAGACTGCGCCGAAGCGGTCGCCCTGCACCCTGACAGGACACTATTCCTTTCGTGGCCGCCCCTTGGCCAGGATGTCGGCGCGCGCACGTTGCTGGCCTACAAGGGGAAACGCGCCATCTACATCGGCGACGGCCGCGGCGGCGCTTCCGGCAATGATCAGATGCACCTGATACTCGAAACAGATTGGACCGAAGTGGATTCCCACTTGCCGGTTCAATGGTGGGGTCAACATGATCGGGTGACTGTGTATGAGCGTGGCGCCCGAAGCTGAGCTCAGCGCCTGAGGTTTTTTCGGACGGGCAAGGTTCTCGTACAGACCGGTTCGACCAGGAGCGCTGAGCAAACCAGGCAGATTGAGGCTCGTGTTCGGACCTGTCCATACTCGCCACCGTCGCGGGTGCCGCGCCAGCAGGCCGGCCGATGGCGCCACCCCCTTGAACCTTGCCGCCGACGCCACGGTGAACCCGACAGCCATACACTGACCCATCGTGGGCATGCTGCTTGGCTTTGCGCCGTGGATCGTCTATTGGGTGCTTGTCGGTACCGTCCCTTTCACCACTGCCGTGGTGGTCGCGCTGGCGATCGCCGTCGCCGCGTTTGTGATCGGGCAGTCCACTGGAGACGAGTCCCGAAAGTCGTGGCCCTCGACCTACAAAGTGCGCCAGCGGCGCCACTAAAGGGAATCGAAAAGACTGCCGAGCGCTGACCGGCCCCAGGTTGTCGCGCCACCTCGGGCACGGAAGAAATCCCTGCTCGACGCCTGCTACCCTGTGGCCGGTGTCAGGGCGCAACTCCTCCGCAGGCGTACAGATGGGAGTTGTTGTGACGATCCGCAAAGGCAAGACGACGGCGTCGTTGTGTGGCATTGCAGCAGTGGTTTTCGGCACCGCCGGGCCGCCTGGATAGCTGGTAGCCAGCGTGGTGAACATCGAAGCCTCGGAGGGTACGGACCGAAGATGTATGTGAAGCGCATGGTCAGCGCGGCGGCGATCGCTACCGGCGTCGGCATGTCAGCAGTGACGTTCGGGGTAGGGCTGGTCAACGCCGCCCCGTTGGACCCGCCCCCGTCGTGCCCCAACCGCCAGGGCGTTCCGGGCGGGCCGGTGAACAATCCAACTCCGCCGCCCCCGTACCCGGCGATACGTATCCCGTGCACCGGGCCAGGAGGCGCCAGAGGTGGCGGCGGACAGCCGGTATGCGAGTCTGGTCAATGATGGCCCGCACCCGCACAGCCCGGGGCTGTTGAACGGGAAGCCGGCTCGCCGAGCCACGTTGGCTTCTGCCGCGAAGACTATCCCTCACGCACTTCGACGCCCCGGGGTGCTGTCCGACGAATCGGAGCCGACAGGACAAACGCGCCGACGTCGACGATGATGAAGCGATGCGTCTGTTTGTAGTGCTTGCCGGTCTCGCCGCCATCATCGGCCAGGCCGTGCCGGCGCAGGCCGACCCGGGCCCCGCCGATCCGGGTCAAGATGCGAGCTTTCTAAGCCAGCTCAGCCAAGCGGGCATCACCTATGGCAACGGGCCTGGTGCCGTCGCGGCCGCCAGAACGGCGTGCAACATGATGGACTCGGGTCAGAAGGAAATCGACGTCATCAAACAGGTGATGAGTCTCAATCCAGGATTCGGCCTCGCCGGCTCCACCAGGTTCACCGCGATTGCGTCGGCCGTCTACTGCCCCGACTACCTGAGCAAGTCCAGCGCTAAGACCACCAACCCTGTTTCTCCTGGCCTTCCCGGCTCTGGTTAAGAAACAACATCCCATCAATGCCGTGCAGCACGCAGAAGCCGTCGCGGGCATACACCGGGACGGCACCGCGGAACGCCACTCATAAACTGACCCATCGTGGGCATGCTGTTTGGTCTTGCGCCGTGGATCGTCTATTGGGTGCTGGTGGGTAACGTCCCCTTCACCGTTGCCGTCCTGGTCGCGCTTGGGATCGCCATCGCCGCGTTCGCGATCGGCCGCGCCGCGGGCCCGTCGGGGCACCCGCTTCGGATCGGTTCCGTCGCAACTTTTCTGGTGCTGACAGTTCTGACATTTGCGCTCGGCGACCCGTTCAATCAGCGGTGGATCCTGCCGCTGAGTAACGCCGGGATCTTGCTGGTGGCGCTTGCCGGCCTGCTGGTCGGCAAGCCGTTCGTGCGCGAGTTCGCCGCCGCGGAACAGCCGGATGACGTGGTCAAGACCGAGCTGTTCGGCCGGATTGTCACGCGATTGACCTGGACCTGGATCGCCGCGTTCGCGGGCATGGCGGTGTCGTCGGCGATCCCGCCGATCGTGGGGGCCCTGAGGGGAACAGAAGCGACGATCCTCGACACGAAGACCCCGTTGTCGTTTGTCTGCTACTGGGTCATTCCGTTCTCGCTGTTGGGCCTGGCGGCACTGGCGTCGCGGTTGCTGCCCGACCGGATGCTTGTCGGAATAGCTGACGTCGCCCGCGAGACCTCATTCGTCGCCTATGACGAAGCCACCATCGATGAGCTGTACTACCTGGCCCAGGAACACGCGAATCGCGAGGTGGGCCCCGGTAAAGAGGCCTACAACGTCAAGGTCGGAGGGATGGGAACCCCGCTGACCGGGGACGAGTCCCGAAAGTCGTGGCCCTCCACCTACAAAGTGCGCGACCGGCGCCACTAGAACCGCGGGCGTGGGTTAAGCGCCCGTCCCTCAGGCGCCGGCGGAACGCGACGGCTGACCTGCGCCGCGCTCCGCCATGGCGCAATTCGGATACGTTGGTTCCGGCGGGGCGCGCCCTGACCAGCACCCGGACACGCCGCATGCGCTTCGCATCTCCGCAACCAAACAAGCGGCCGAACAAGGAGCCCCAAAAGGAGCAGTGATGAACGCGCTCAGTCCAGACGCCGTCCGCGCGGAAACGATCACCATCACCGGTCACGGCGGCGACGAGATCGAGGCCTATCGGGCCATGCCACTCGCCGAGGGGTCGCGCGGCGGAATCGTTTGGATCCACCACATGCCCGGCTACGACCGCGAGACCAAGGAGTTCGTCCGGCGCCTCGCCGTCGACGGCTATCACGCGGTGGCCCCGAACCTGTATTCACGCGAGGCCCCGGGTGCCGCGCCCGATGACGCCGCGGCGGCGGCCCGGGCCGCCGGCGGGGTGCCCGATGAGCGACTGGTGGGCGATGTCGCGGGCGCGGTCGAGCACCTGCGTTCGCTGCCCGGAGCGAACGGGAAGTTCGGCGTCATCGGGCACTGCTCGGGCGGGCGGCATGCGTACCTGGCGGCGTGCTCGCTGCGGTTCGACGCCGCGGTGGACTGCTACGGCGCATTCATCGTCGAGGATCCGCCCGAGGGTATGCCGAAAGCCATGAAACCGATCCTGCACCTTGCGCCGGACCTGAGCTGTCCGCTGCTTGGCCTGTTCGGGCTCGAGGACAGGTTTCCGACGCCTGCCGCGGTGGCCACGCTCGACGCCGAGTTGACCAAGCTGGACAAGCCGCACGAGTTCCACTCCTATGAGGGCGCAGGCCACGCGTTCTTCTCCGTCGACCGGCCGGTGTACCGGGTGGAGGCGGCGGTTGACGGCTGGCGCCGCATCGACGACTTCTTTGCGACCCACCTGAAAGGCTAGGCGGCCAAGACATGTGCACCTATCTGACCGAACACGTGCAGATCGACGGCAGCGGCAAAGGCGCAACGGGATGGTTCGGCGCCGATCGCGCGACGGTTTATGTCGACCACCCCGTTCATGCGCCGTACGGCCACACCGTCAACATCGACGTCATCAACCCCGAACTCGGCCCGTCGGCGCGGGTGGCCCTCGAACTCACCGAGGAAAGCGCCCTGGCGTTGGCCGACGCCATCCGGAAAGCGATCGCCCATGCGCCGGCCGGACTGGCCTCCAAGGACCAGTAGGTGCCCATGACTACCGACATGGGGGACCGTGACTACCCGCACATGGCCGCTACCCGCGGACGGATAGAGCCCGCGCCCCGTCGGGTCCGCGGCTACCTCGGCCACGCGCTGGTCTTCGACACCACCGCGGCCCGTTACGTGTGGGAAGTCCCTTATTACCCGATGTATTACGTGCCGCTCTCGGATGTCCGCGAGGAGTTCCTGCGCGACGAAAACCATCCGCAGAAAGTGCAATTCGGTCCGTCACGACTGCACTCACTGGTAGGCGCCGGCCAGAACTACCCGTCGGCCGCGCGGGTGTTCGACGTCGGCAGTGACAGCCCGGTGGCGGGCACCGTGCGATTCGAATGGGATCGGCTGCGGTGGTTCGAGGAAGACGAGCCGATCTACGGCCACCCGCGCAATCCGTATTCGCGGGTCGACGCGCTGCGCTCACACCGGCACATCCGGGTCGAGCTTGACGGAATCGCGCTGGCCGACACCAGATCTCCCGTGTTGCTGTTCGAAACAGGTTTGCCTACAAGGTATTACATCGATCCCACCGACATCGCCTTCGAGCATCTGGAACCCAGCTCGACACAAACGTTGTGCCCGTACAAGGGAGTAACGTCGGCCTACTGGTCGGTGCGCGTCGGCGACACCGTGCATCCGGACCTGGCATGGACGTACCGCTATCCGCTGCCGGCGGTCTCCCCGATCGCCGGCCTGGTGGCCTTCTACAACGAGAAGCTCGACATCGTCATCGACGGTGTGGTATTGCCGCGGCCGCAGACGCAGTTCAGCTAGCCGCAGACCAGGCTTGACGCAGACGAAATCAATATTTAAACCGCGGAACATACTCCCGAAACATTTCCAATCGAGGCTTCACCCGTCTACGCCGTGATCGGTAGGCACCGCAGGTGATTCCAATAAGCCGTTGGCTCGAACTGGGGTGTATCTGAAACATGTTGCCGTATCCCGATTGGCTCAATCCCGGAGACAACGCCTGGCAGTTGGTGGCGGCGACTCTCGTCGGTCTGATGAGCATTCCAGGCATCGCCGTTCTCTACGGCGGCATCGTCCAGAAGAAGTGGGCCGTCAACACCCTGCTGATGGCCTTCAGCGGGTTCTCGCTGGTGCTCGTCGTGTGGGTGCTGTGGGGCTTCAAGATGGGCTTCGGCGAGCCCCTGAAGCTCGGCCCCGGCATGCTGAGAGCCGCGGTCGGTATCCCCAGGACGATTCTGAGTAGCAACAACCAGCAGATCGCCTACATCCCGCTGCTGGACGGCACCATGCCGTCGTTCCGCTTCTCGGAGACCACGCTGGCGTACTTCCAGTTCGTGTTCGCCGCTATCACCCCGCTGCTGTTCCTCGGCAGTGTGATCGGCCGGATGAGCTTCAAGGTCTGGCTGATCTTCGTGCCGCTGTGGTCGACGTTCGCCTACTCGGTCAACGCGTTCCTGTTGTGGGGCGGCGGCTGGTGGGCACAGGCGGGCGCCCTGGACTACTCCGGTGGGTACGTGATCCACCTCGCCGCCGGCACAACGGGATTCGTCGCTGCCGCGGTGATCGGTCCGAGGCTGGCGCGTGACCGGGAACGCGCATTGCCCAACAACCTTCCCCTGGCCGCGGTCGGCGCCGGGATCCTGTGGTTGGGCTGGAACGGGTTCAACGGCGGTGACCCGTACTTCTCCGGTGCCGACGCGTCACTGGCGGTCATCAACACCAACCTCACCACCGCCGTCGCATTGCTGACCTGGGTGCTCTGGGACCTCTTCGTGAGCAAGCAGCGTAAGCCGACGTTCCTCGGCGCCGTCAATGGCATGATCACGGGCCTTGTCGCCATCACCCCGGCGGCCGGCTTTGTCAACAGCTTCGGCGCAATGATCATCGGTGTCGTTGCCTCGTCTCTCGTCTGGATGTCCTGGAACTGGCTTGGCACAACGAGGTTGTTCAGGAAGGTCGACGACGCCCTGGGCGTGTTCCACACGCACGGCGTGGCGGGGTTGGCGGGTGGGTTGCTCGTCGGGGTACTGGCCGACCCGCACATCGTGGAATACCTCGGCGGCAGCACCGGCACGGACGTGACGTTCTCCGGTTGGCTGTACGGTCACCATCCCAAACAGATCCTGATCCAGGCCGGCGCCGCGGGCACGGTGATCGTCTGGGACGCGCTCATCACGTTTGTCATCTTGAGAGTCCTTGGCCTCTTCATGAAGTTGCGGTTGCCCGATGAGGTCCTGGAAAGCGGCGACGTCGGTGTGCACGACGAAGAGGCTTACCCCGACGACACGCTCGCCACGGGCCGGCGGATTGAGTCATTCGCGGCCTCCAAGCCCGCTGAGCCGGTCGACGATTGAGACTGTGAGACGCCATGAAGCTGGTAACCGCGATCGTCAAGCCCTTCACCCTCGATGACGTTCGGCACGCCGTGGAGTCCGTCGGCGTGCTGGGCATGACCGTTACCGAAGTCCAGGGATTCGGCAGGCAGCGGGGGCACACCGAGGTCTACCGCGGAGCCGAGTACGCGGTCGAGTTCGTCCCGAAGGTCCGCGTCGACGTTCTCGTCGACGACGAGTTTGCCGAACGAGTCGTCGGGGCCATCGTCAGCGTGGCGCGCACCGGCAAGATCGGCGACGGCAAGGTCTGGGTTTCGTCGGTGGATACGGTGGTCCGTATCCGGACCGGGGAACGCGACCACGACGCACTCTGACCTCGATCGGATTCCCGGGCACTTAGCAAATTGATTCGTCGTGGGCGCGCGCGAAACAGCCCAATGTGATATTTACCTCTTTTTGGCCGGTAATTCTAAGAGAAATCTTATTTCCGAATTTTAATAGCGCGGCCATAGAAGTTACCCACGGGCCTCAATCATGCTGCTAGATGGACGATTTACGTTCGCTATCGATCGGACCGCGGTCTACTCGACGGCGCCAGTCCGAGCCGTCAGCGTGACCTGCTGAATAGCGCTCAGCTTGAATTCCTTTTGCCGAGAATTCGGTCGGTAAAATCGTTTCAAAGCAGACACGTAAGGGCGCTGGAGTCCTGTTGTCCAGGCCCGCAGGTGTCGTAGGCGTCGCCGCGGCCACTGTCGCGCCCGTGGACGCACCACGAATACAGCAAAGGCGGTTCCAGCATGAGGGATGTGAACCACCGGGAGGCCGCTCGGGGTGGGCAGGCCATTGAGCTGGGCGCCGAACCCGGTTCTCCGATCGTCGTCGAGATCGCCGTGAACAACGGTCCGATCAGCGGCATCGCCGCCAACCCCGACGGCACCCGACTGATGGTGACCAACTACGGCCGCAACAGTGTCTCGGTCATAGACACCGGCACATGCCGGGTCACCGAGACCATCTCCGGCCTCAACGAGCCATTCGCGATCGCCATGGGCAGCCACGACGGCAACCACGCATACGTCAGCACCGTCGCAACTGCGTATGACTCGATCGCGGTCATCGACGTGTTCACCAACACTGTCATCGCGACCCATCCACTGGCGTTGAGCGTGACCGACCTAACGGTGAGCCCCGACGGAAAGTCCGTCTACGCCAGCCGAAATGGCGCTGGTGGTGCCGACATCGCAGTGTTGGACACCGCGACGGGCGGTGTGGAGCCGATCGAGCTCACCGACGTTTGCAAGGCGCCGGGAACCACCACGGAGTGCATGCGCCTCAGCCCTGACGGGGGCCGCCTGTACGTCGCCACGAATGGCCCGGCCGGCGGGCGGCTTGTCGTGATCGGCGCGCAACCGCAGTCCGGCGACCGTCGCGCCGGGGGACGCATCGGCACCGTTGAGATCGGTTTGCCAATCCGCGACGTCGCGCTCAGCCCCAACGGTGCGATCGCCTACGTCGCGAGTTGCGCTCCCGAGTCAGCAGTGATCGACGTCATCGACACCCACACCGGCAAGATCACCGGCACGCGCAAGATCGGCGAGATCAGTGGCATTCTCACCGGGTTGACACTCAGCGGCGACGGCGATCGTGCCTATCTGGTCAGCGACGACAGCATCACGGTGCTGTGCACACTGACGCACGACGTCATCGGCAGCGTCAAAGTGGCGAACGAGCCGTCGTGCGTCGTCGAAAGCCCGGACGCAAAATACCTCTACATCGCCGACTACTCCGGCACGGTCACGGTGGCGCCGACCGGCGCGATCGTCGCGTCAGGCGTCGGGGACCCGGCGCCCGAGAGCCAGGACTCGGCCGCGTCGGCTATGCCCGAGCTGCCGCAGCAGTTGGAGCCGGCACTCACCTAACCCGGCGCCCAGTTGTGCTGGGCCACGCCGAATTCGCAGAATTCACTGACCCGCGGGGCAGGATCGCATCAAAGGATGTTGCGTTTGCTGGACCGAGGCTTAGGGTGGAGGCGGCCGACGGCCCGACGCTTTCGGCCCCGACGGCCGACACCCAAAAGGTGGTACATCGATGTACAGCACGATGCAGGACTTTCCGTTGACGATCACCGCCATCATGCGGCACGGCTGCGGTGTGCACGGAGCCCGCACGGTCACCACCGCCACCGGGGACGGTTACCGGCACACCAGCTACGCCGAACTGGGTAAACGGGCCGCCCAGCTGGCGAACGCGTTGCGCCGCCTCGGCGTCACCGGAGACCAGCGGGTCGCGACGTTCATGTGGAACAACGCCGAGCACCTGGCGACCTATCTCGCGGTGCCGTCGATGGGTGCCGTCCTGCACACCCTCAACATCCGGCTGTTCCCCGAGCAGATCGCCTATGTCGCCAATGAAGCCGAAGACCGGGTCGTGCTGGTCGACGTTTCACTGGCCAAACTGCTCGCGCCGGTGCTGGGCAATCTCGAGACCGTACACACGGTGATCGTGGTCGGCGAAGGTGACGCGGAGCCGCTGCGGGAATCCGGCAAGACCGTGCTGGGGTATGCCGACGTGACCGGTGGCGAGTCGACCGAATTCGACTGGCCCCGAATCGATGAGACGTCCGCGGCGGCAATGTGTTACACCAGCGGCACCACCGGCAACCCCAAAGGAGTGGTGTACAGCCACCGTTCGAGCTTCCTGCACACCATGGCGGCGTGCACGACCAACGGCATCGGCGTTGGTGCCAGCGATAGCGTGCTGCCGATCGTGCCGATGTTTCACGCCAACGCCTGGGGGCTGCCGTACGCGGCGCTGATGGGGGGTGCCGACTTGGTGCTACCCGATTGCCACCTCGATGCCCGATCGCTGATCGGCATGGTCGAGACGCTGCGGCCCACGGTGGCCGGCGCGGTGCCAACCATCTGGAACGACGTCCTGCACTGCCTCGAACAGGACCCCGACCACGACATGTCGTCGCTGCGTCTGGTGGTGTGCGGTGGCTCGGCCGTTCCGGTATCGCTGATGCGCACCTTCGAGGAGAAACACGGTGTGCAGATCCGGCAACTGTGGGGCATGACCGAAACGTCGCCGATGGCCACCATGGCCTGGCCGCCGCCGGGAACTCCGGAGGACCAGCACTGGGCCTTACGCGCGACGCAGGGCCAACCGGTTTGCGGCGTGGAGATGCGGATCGTCGATGACGACGGCCAGGTGCTGCCCAGGGACGGCAACTCCGTGGGTGAGGTGGAAGTCCGCGGTCCCTGGATCGCCGGCTCCTACTACCTGGGACGTGACGACTCCAAGTTCGACTCCGGCTGGTTGCGGACCGGCGACGTGGGTCGTCTCGACGAGCGCGGCTTCATCACCTTGACCGACCGGGCCAAAGACGTCATCAAGTCCGGCGGGGAATGGATCTCCTCGGTCGAGTTGGAGAACTGCCTGATCGCCCACCCGCATGTGCTCGAGGCTGCGGTTGTGGGGGTTCCCGACGAGCGCTGGCAGGAACGACCGCTCGCAGTCGTCGTGGCAAAGCACGGCACATCGGTCAGTGCCGAACATCTGCGTACGTTCCTGGCGGACAAGGTCGTTCGATGGTGGTTGCCGGAGCGGTGGACGTTCGTAGACGAGATTCCGCGCACCAGCGTGGGCAAGTACGACAAGAAGGCCATCCGGTCGCGATACGCCGACCATGGTTATTGGGTGGTCGAGGCTCGCGACTGAGGGTTGTTAGAAGCTCGCGAGGAAGGTGAGGGACATGGTCCTGCGGGTCATTCAGTGGGCGACCGGCTCGGTCGGTGTGGCGGCCATCAAAGGTGTGCTGGATCATCCTGAACTCGAACTCGTTGGCTGCTGGGTACATTCGGAGTCCAAGAGCGGCAAGGATGTCGGTGAGATCATCGGCACGTCGCCGCTTGGCGTGACGGCGACCAACAGCATCCACGATGTGCTCGCGCTGGATGCCGACGCGGTGATCTATGCACCGTTGTTGCCCAACGTCGAGGAAGTCGCCGCGCTGTTGCGCTCGGGCAAGAACGTCGTCACCCCGCTCGGATGGTTCTACCCGAGCGAAAAGGAGGCCGCCCCGCTGGAAATCGCCGGGCAGGCCGGCAACGCGACGCTGCACGGTGCCGGCATTGGGCCCGGGGCGGCCACCGAGCTGTTTCCACTGCTGTTGTCGGTGATGTCGACCGGCGTGACTTTCCTTCGTTCCGAAGAGTTTTCAGATCTTCGCACCTATGACGCACCGGATGTGTTGCGCTATGTGATGGGCTTCGGCGCGACGCCGGACAGCGCGTTGACCGGGCCGATGCAAAAGCTGCTCGACGGCGGGTTCAGCCAGTCCGTCCGGCTGTGCGTCGACCAACTGGGCTTTGCCGCCGGCCCCGAGATCCGGTCGTCGCAGGAGGTGGCCGTCGCGACCGCACCGATCGACTCACCGATCGGGGTGATCGAGCCCGGGCAGGTCGCCGGGCGCCGCTTCCACTGGGAGGCGCTGGTCGGCGACACGGTGGTCGTGCGGATCACGGTGAACTGGCTGATGGGTTCCGAAAACCTTGATCCGCCTTGGTCGTTCGGCCCCGCAGGGGAACGGTACGAGATCGAAGTTCGCGGCAACCCGGACACCTTTGTGACCGTCAAGGGATGGCAGCCGGAAAGCGTGGAAACGGGGCTGCAGAGTAACCCCGGGATCGTGGCTACCGCAGCGCACTGTGTCAACGCGATCCCCGCCACCTGCGCCGCCGCGGCGGGCATTCAAAGCTTCTTCGACCTGCCGCTCATCACCGGCCGGGCCGCTCCCCGGCTGGCCCGCAAAGGCTGAAAGGCGTTACGCCGGTGGCGCAATCGCTCGTCGTGGACGAATCCCGAATCGTATCCATCCCCACCGAGGAAGCGTTTGACCGCACGCTCCCGGCACCGCTTCCACAGCTTTTCAAGCGCTGGCACGGCCCGATCCCGCCGGTCAAGGAGGTACAAGGGCAGGCGGGTGCGTGGGACACCGTGGGCCAAACCCGCATCGTTCGGCTGGCCGGTGGTGCCGGCATGCGCGAGGAGCTGACCAGGGTTGACCCGCCGCGATCTTTTGGCTACCGGCTCACGAGAATCAGCGGTCCCATGGCGTTGCTTGTCGACCACGTCGTCGGTGAGTGGATCTCCACGCCGGCCGCGGGCGGAACCGAAATCACCTGGCGCTGGGATATCCACCCGAGGTCGCCGCTGACCTCGTGGGCCCTTCCGCTGTTCGGCAGGCTGTGGAAGGGCCTGAAAGGAGTGGGCGCGACAAGCGCTGCGGGACCTGTCGGTGATGCTGACGGGCTGAGTTCACCCCCGCCTTCGGTACGGTCGAAGTCATGTGTCGACTCTTTGGCCTGCACGCCGGGACGCACGTTTGCACCGCGACGCTTTGGCTGCTGAATGCCCCGGACAGCCTGTCCGAGCAAAGCAGGAGGAACCCGGACGGCACGGGCCTGGGTGTTTTCGACGAGCACGGCCGGCCGCAGCTGCACAAGGAGCCGATCGCGGCCTGGCAGGACAGCCAATTCGCCACCGAGGCGCACGAGCTGACCGGCACGACCTTCGTCGCCCATGTCCGCTATGCGACGACCGGGTCGCTCGACGTCCGCAACACCCATCCGTTCTTGCAGGACGGCCGGATCTTCGCGCACAACGGGGTGGTCGAGGGTCTCGACGACATCGATGAACGGCTGCGCGAGCTCGGCACCGATGACCTGGTGTTGGGCGAGACGGACTCCGAGCGGGTATTCGCCCTGATCACCGGTTCTATCCGCGCCCGGGACGGCGACGAAACAGCCGGTCTCGTCGACGCATTGAGCTGGCTGGCGGCGAACGTGCCCATTTACGCGGCCAACGTGCTTTTGAGCACGGCCACCGAGATGTGGGCGCTGCGCTATCCGGAGACACACGAGCTCTACGTGTTGGACCGGCGCTACGGGAAAACAGCTGCGCCCGATCCCGAATTTGACTTGTCCACCAACCGAATCCGCGCACAGTCCGAGCATCTGTGCACTCGCTCGTCGGTGGTGTTCGCCAGCGAGCCGATGGACGACGACCCGCGCTGGTGTCCGCTCGAACCGGGGGAGTTGGTCCACGTCGACGCCGCACTGCGGATCACCCGCACGTTGGTGCTACCCGACCCGCCCACGCATCCGCTCGGCCGGGCGGACCTGAGCGTGCCGGTCGAGCTGGCCCAGCACACCCGGGCCTAAACCCTGCCGTGTCGGCGCCCGATCGGTGGCTGGCAGACTTACCGGACGTGACACCCCGACGCGCGCTCGTGCTGGCCGGTGGAGGAATAGCGGGAATCGCCTGGGAGACAGGCGTTCTGCGCGGCATCGCCGACAAGTCGCCGGCCGCGGCCCGGCTGCTGCTCGATTCGGATGTGCTGGTAGGAACGTCGGCGGGTTCGGCGGTCGCCGCGCAGATCGGCACCGGCAGCACGCTCGAGATGCTGTTCGACCGGCAGGTCGCCGAGTCCTCGGCCGAGATCGAATCCGGCGTCGACGTCGAGACCATTATCGGACTTTTCCTGGCGACACTGGGGGAACCATACGACCGGGCGCTGGACCGGACCCGACAGCAGATGCAGCGGATCGGGGCGGTGGCGCTGGCGACCGAAACGGTGCCCGAACCTGTCCGGCGCCAGGTGATTGCGCAGCGCCTGCCGTCGCATGACTGGTCAGAGCGGGACCTGCGGCTCACCGCGATCGACGTCGCCACCGGTGAACTCGTCGTTTTCGATCGCGAATCGGGCGTCGAGCTTGTCGATGCGGTGGCGGCCAGTTGCGCGGTGCCCGGGGCGTGGCCACCGGTGACAATCGCCGGCCGACGCTACATGGATGGCGGGATTGCCAGCTCGGTCAACCTCGGAGTGGCCGGCGACTGCGACGTGGCAGTGGTGCTGGTGCCCTCGGGTGCCGACGCGCCATCGCCGTTCGGCGCCGGACCGGCCGCCGAGATCGCGGCGTTCGCCGGCACGACGTTGGCGGTGTTCGCCGACGACGACTCCCTGGCGGCTTTCGGGCCCAATCCACTGGATCCGCGCTGCCGCGTCGGTTCGGCGGTGGCCGGACGTGCGCAGGGGCGCCGCGAAGCGGGGGCCGTGGCGCGGTTCCTGGGTGTCTGATCAGCCCTCGATCGCGGGCGGGGCGGTCTTGTCCGCCTCGATCCCGAGGGCGTCCAGGGCCTGGTTGGCCAGCGCCCGGCCCACGTCGATCACCTCCACCGCCCGGTGGAACTCCAGGCTCCGGCATGTCGAACGCGGCACCTCGATCAGCAGGTCGGGCGGATAGGCCGCCAGCGTATGGCGCGCCAGCGCCGCTTGGGCGATGTCGATGGTCCGATACATCACCTCGAAGCTGCCCAGTTTCGGAACTCCGGGTGCGTCGGCCGTGCCATCGGGGTCAGCCTGGTCCGCTGCGGGCTTTTCGGCGCCGGCATCGTCGGGCCAGGCATCGGATTCCGCGGCCGACCCGCCGAATCGGCTCAGCACGGCCCGCGCGGTCGGCCGGTCCAACACCGACCGGGCGGCGGCCGTGTCGAACAGTGCGGAGGTGCTGCGCACCATGCGGTTCAACCACTCGACGGTGACACCCGGCTCCGCGCCGCGGTTTGCCACGACCTCGCTGACCTCGCTGACCTCGCTGCCGCTGAGGCTCACCGCGATGGTCAGGTCGGCGTTTACCGCGGCGATCGGGGCCATCGGCAGGGGATCCAGGATGCCGCCGTCGGCGAGCAGCCGTCCGTTGACCGCGTGGGGTGCGATCACGCCCGGAATCGCGATGGACGCCCGGATTGCCTCGTCGAGGGGCCCGCGCTGAAACCACACCGACTTGCCGGCCAACAGATCGGTAGCCACCGCGGTGTACGGGATGGGCAGTTGCTCGATGCTGACCGGGCCGAGGATGTCGCGCACGGCATCCAGGATCTTCTCGGCGCGCAGCACTCCGGCCGCGCTGATGGACGGATCCAGCAACCGCAGGATGGTGCGCTGCGTCAGGGACTTCGCCCAGTCGGCGAACTCGTCGAGGCGCCCGGCCGCCTGCAGACCGCCGACCACCGCTCCCATGGAGGAGCCGGCGATCCCGACGATCTCATAGCCGCGCGCCCGCAGCGCCTCGATGACCCCGATATGGGCGTAGCCGCGGGCCCCACCGCTGCCGAGCGCCAGTGCCACCCGGGTCGGAGACGAGCCGCGCGAGCGCGCAACCGCTCCACCAGGTGCGCCGGGCATGTATCAATATTGCGCTGCGGAGCGGGCCTTCACCGGGCGGCTCGGCACTTTTTTCACCCGTGATCTCAATTGCGCAGGGGCCCGGGGCGCAGCCGCCGCGCTACCCGCATTCGTCGTTGGCGGCCGCGCGCGCGGCGGTGATCACGGCCGCCTGCCGTGCCAGTGTCAGCTCCGACCAGCGCGCGTTCCAGCTGCCGGCGGTACCCGTGGGCGAGGCCTGAACCATCGCCAAATACGGCTCGAATAGCGACTCACCGGTCCTGGGCTGCGCTTCCATCCACACCTTCGCGGCGTGACAGGCCTGGAAATACTCTTCCTCGGTCGAATCCGCGGGCACATCGACCCTGGTCGTCACGCCGGCGGGGGAGAGCCCGACGGCGCCCGATGGTGCCGGACCGGGGGCTGCCGACGGCCGCGCCGTCGACGGTGCGGTCTTGCCGTTTTGGGCGCCGTGCCAGCAGCCCGTGAGCCCGGACGAACCGGTCAAAGCAATCGCCACAACGAGCGTGGCCCACCGCAGGGGCCGGTGACCGCACCAGCGCACGATGTCAATCTATGCAACACTGGCTGCCGTGATGGAGCGCTTCGGATTTTGCGAGTGTTGTCGGGCTTAACACGCCGCCGCTTGTCCGATCCGTTAACTCTGGAGCTCCCCGATGTCCCTTTCTATTGCGGGGCCTGTCGTCGCCTCCGTTCCGCCCCGCCGGCTGACCGTCTCGTCCCCCTCGTCGGGACCCACCCGGCTGCGGGTGCCCGACCTTCTGCACGCCACTGACCAAGCCGCCGACGATGTGCTCAGCCGACGCCGCGACCACCTACTGCCCAAGGGTGGCGTACCGGAGTCGCGGCGCTGGTTCACCCGCATCCACGGCGACGACGAACTGGACATCTGGCTGATCAGCTGGGTTCCCGGTCATCCCACCGAATTGCACGACCACGGCGGGTCGCTCGGGGCGCTGACGGTTCTGTCCGGCTCGCTCAACGAATATCGTTGGGACGGCAGGGGTTTGCGCCGCCGGCGGCTGGACGCCGGCGATCAGGCCGGGTTCCCGCTGGGCTGGGTGCACGACGTGGTGTGGGGACGCAGGCCTGTTTCAGGGCCCGTCACCCAGTCCGTTGCGGGGCTGGCGAACACCGGCAAGGCGCAGCCGACCCTGAGCGTTCATGCCTACTCACCGCCGCTGACCGCGATGTCGTACTACGAGATCACCGACCGAAACAGGTTGCGCCGCCGGCGCACCGAACTGACCGACCAACCGGAAGGACCCCAATGAGCCGCATCGACCTCGTCGTGAGATCAGCCCGGCGGCGGTTTCGCCGCCTCCCCGCCGACGAGGTGCCCGAAGCGGTCAGGCGTGGGGCGGTGCTCGTCGACATCCGGACGCAGGCCCAGCGACTCAGCGAGGGTGAGTTGCCGGGGGCGCTGGTGATCGAGCGCAACGTCCTGGAATGGCGCTGCGATCCCACCAGCGACGCCAGGCTGCCGGAGGCGGTCGGCGACGACGTGGAGTGGGTGATCGTGTGCTCGCAGGGCTACACCTCCAGCCTGGCGGCGGCCGCGCTGCTCGACATCGGCCTGCACCGCGCCACCGATGTCATCGGCGGCTATCACGCGCTGGCAGGCGGCGGTGTGCCGGAACGGCTCGCCGGTCGTGCGATTGGCTCACGCCCGGGAGGGCTGGCGGACGTCGGTACGACCGGTCGCCGCTGGATCTAGTAGCTAGCCGCTGGAGCCGCTGGGGATGGCGTCGGCGTGCAGCAGCGGTCGCAGCTTGGCGGTCTTCTCCGGCGTCCAGCCGGGCGGCGACAGCACCTCGGCCCAGCCGTTGGCGACGTCGGCGACGTAGTGGTGGCCATGCCCGTCCGGCACGTCCACCGC
>NZ_JBKQOI010000133.1:0-105158 GCF_052145595.1 Mycobacterium sp.
GTCATCTGCCTCATCGGCGCGATGCTCATCGAGGATGGCCACAGCGATGATCAAAAACTTGTGCTGGCCGCCTACGGCACCTCGCTCATGACCAAAGTCGGCCTCGGCGAACTCGGCATCGACGAACCCCTCGACGACGGCCCGGTCCTCCCGCGCGAAGAACGCATCCAGCAGGTCCTGGCGCACGCCGGGTGACATTTGGCTGAACGGAAGATTCGAACGAATTTCGCCATCGTGTCGTGGTGAGAGTGGTTGATCGCCGTAAGGGTTGCGCGCTGTGTCAATCCCGTGAGTGAATTACTTTCACCGAAAGGACGGTGGGCATGGAGCCCGGTGATCGCAGTGATCCTGGTGGCGGGCAAGACGACAAACCCGCCGAAACCAAGCCCACGGATCCCCTCCGTGGCGCGCTGACTCGGCGGAGCGCCTTGCTCGGGATGGGCGCGGTGGCCGGTTTCGCCGCGGTGGATGTGGGCACGTTTGCCTATGCCGGCGGCTGGCTGCGGCCGGACACCCTGACCCCACCTCGGTTCGCCGATCGCTTCGAACACGTCTACGGGCGCCATGACGGATTCCGGCGAAATCATGCCAAAGGCCTCAGCGCCACGGGATCTTTCGCGAGCACAGGGGCGGGCGCGGCCATCTGCCGCGCGGCGGTCTTCCAGCCGGGCAGCCTACCGGTGGTCGGCCGGTTTTCGCTGGGCGGTGGTCTGCCGGATCAGGCCGACAAGCCCGACACGATCCGCGGGCTGGGGCTGCTGTTCCAGACTACCCAGCAGTGGCGCACCGCGATGGTCAACTTTCCCGTTTTCCCGGACAGCACCCCACAAGGTTTTTACGAGCGGTTGCTGGCGTCCAAACCAGTCCCCGAAACGGGCAAGCCCGATCCACAGAAGATGGCCGCATTCCTCGATCGCCATCCCGAGACGGTCGCGGCAATGAAAATCATCAAGCAGGTAAAGCCCAGTGCGGGATTTGCGGACAGCACGTTTTACGGTCTGAACGCTTTTTGGTTCACCAACGGCGCCGGCGCGGCTGTTCCGGTGCGCTGGTACACGGTTCCGCAGGACGGCGGCGGGCCTGACATCCCGGCCGTCCCCGGGCCATCGCCCAACAAGGACTATCTTTTCGACGACCTCATCCGCACGCTGGCACAGCGGCCACTCAAGTGGCGGCTGGTCCTCACGATTGGTGAGCCGGGCGATCCGACCAACGACGCCACGAAACCGTGGCCGCAATCCCGGCGGTCCATCGACGCCGGCACCATCACCATCACCGCGGTACAGACCGAGGAAGCCGGAAACGCGCGCGACATCAACTTCGACCCGCTGGTGCTACCGGACGGGATCACCGCCTCCGACGATCCCCTGCCCGCCGCGAGGTCAGCCGTGTACGCACGCTCCTTCACCCGTCGCGCCGAAGAGCCCAAGTCGCCCAGCGAGGTCAATGTGGCCCGGGTGCTCTCATGACCGGCGAGACAAACGAAACCGTATCCGCTTCAACGCGTTTTGCCCTCCCGTCGCGGATTCTGCACTGGCTGATGGCGCCGATGGTCATCGCGCAACTGCTCATCGGCGTGACCATGATCGCTTCGTTGAGCTACTACCCGCTGCTTTTGGCAATACACCGGCCGCTGGGGGTGCTGATCCTGGCCTTCGCAGTGGTGCGCCTGGCGAACCGGCTAACCCACCGGCTTCCGCCGTTCCTTGCCACTATGAGTCCCGCCGAACGCCGCATCGCGACGTGGTCGGAATACTTGCTCTACGCATTGCTGCTCGTCCAGCCGCTGACCGGGTGGGCCATGCTGTCGGCGGCGCGATTCCCGATCGTGCTGGTGGGACCACTTCATCTGCCCGGCATCGCACCGCACGACATCGACGTCTATGCGGTGCTCCGGCAGGCTCACAATGTCTTCGCCTTCCTGCTTTTCCTGACGTTTACCGCCCACGTCTGCGCGGTTCTTTTTCACACGCTGGTTCTGCGCGACCGACTCCTTGATCGCATGGCAGTGTGGCCCACCAAACCCGCGGCCCCGCAGCAGGACGAAACCAAGGTGTGACGACAGTTAACGACTCCGCTCACAGTGCGGATCCTCTTGGCCGCCATAGCAAGTCGCCCTCGACACCCGATAGGCCAAACCCGCCGACGTGAGCGCAGCCCTGCCGGGACCACACAATTGTAGCCGTCCACACGGGTGTCATGCGAACATGACCGCGTGACGTACAAAAAGGATCTCACCGGCCTTGTCGTTATTGACCCGTACAACGATTTCATTTCCGAGGGCGGAAAAGTATGGGATCGCCTGAAGGATGTTGCCCAGGCCAACCAGTGCGTTGCGCACATGCGTCAAGTCCTCGATGCCGCGCGAGAGGCGGATATTCGCATTTTCTATGCGCTGCATCGCCGGTATCGCCCCGGCGACTACGAGACCTGGAAGTATGTTGCGCCGATCCAGAAAGCAGCATGGTCACGCAAGACCTTCGAATACGGAACCTGGGGGGGCGAGCTCCGCCCGGAGTTTGAGCCTCAACCGGGCGACATCGTTGCCCAAGAGCATTGGTGTTCAAGTGGTTTCGCCAACACCGACCTGGATTTACTGCTCAAGAAGCACGGCATCCATCGACTCATCGTCATGGGACTCATAGCACACACCTGCCTCGAGGCGACCGTTCGATACGGTGCTGAGCTCGGCTATGAGGTCACGGTGGTCAAGGACGCGACCGCGAGCTACTCGGATAGGGAGATGCATGCCGCTCTCGAGGTCAATATCCCGAACTACGCCAGCGCCATCGTCACTGCAAGAGAAGTGGTCGACGCGATAGCCACTCGCTGACGTAGCACGTCCGACGAGAAAAAGCCCCTGTCCGGCACGGGGTGAACAGCGGTAGCGTCGTGGTCATGCTGATCGCGGCCTTGCGCGACATGCAATGGCGAAGGCGGCGCCTCGTCATCGCTGTCGTCAGCACCGGACTGGTTTTCGCGATGACGCTCGTTCTGACCGGGCTTGCAAACGGCTTTCAAGCAGAGGCCCAGCGAACCGTCGATTCCATGGGTGTCGACGCCTTCGTGGTCAAGGCCGGCGCGACCGGACCATTCCTGGGGGCGACACCATTCGCTCAAGTGGATCTGACCCAGGTGGCCGGTGTGCCCGGTGTCGTGGCTGCGGCCCCACTGACCACCGCGGCGTCGACGATCAGGGATGGCACTGCAACGCACAACGTTATGGCCTTCGGCGCGCCGGAGCATGGACCCGGCATGCCGCGCGTCTCGCAGGGTCGGCCACCGTCGACGCCGGATGAGGTGGCGGTGTCGAGCACGCTGGGCCAGCATATCGGCGACGATCTGCAACTCGGTGGGCGCACATTGCGGATCGTCGGCGTTGTGCCCAATTCCACCACACAAGCGAAGAAGCCCAATATCTTCCTGACGACCGAGGGCCTGCAGCAACTGGCGTACAACGGTCAGCCGTTGATCACGTCGATCGGGATCGTCGGCACACCCCGACAGCTCCCGAACGGCTACCAAGCCGTCGACCGAGCAGGCGGTGTCAGCGACCTGTTGCGCCCGGTGAAGGACCCTGCGGGTGCGATCACGATCATGGCTTTCTTGCTGTGGATCGTGGCGGTTCTGATCGTCGGATCACTCGTGTATCTCTCCACGCTCGAGCGCCTGCGCGACTTTGCAGTGTTCAAGGCGATTGGCGTGCCGACGCGGTCGATTCTGGCGGGGCTCGCACTGCAAGCGGTCGTCGTCGCGCTGCTCGCGGCGGTGCTGGGCGTCATCCTTGCGCAGGTGCTGGCACCTTTGTTCCCGATGAATGTCGTAATGCCCACGCGTGCCTACCTGGCGCTGCCGGTGGTCGCGATTGTCGTCGGTCTGCTGGCCAGCGGCGCTGGACTAAGACGTGCGGTGGCGGTCGATCCGGCGCTTGCGTTCGGAGGTCCCTGAACCGTGGGCCATCTGAGCATTCAAGACCTCGTCGTCGAGTACTCCAGCGGTGGGTACGCTGTTCGGCCGATCAACGGCTTGAGCCTCGACGTGGCGGCGGGGTCGCTGGTGATCCTGCTCGGGCCTAGCGGCTGCGGGAAGACGACGTTGCTGTCTTGCCTGGGCGGCATTCTGCGCCCGAAGTCTGGGGCTATCAAGTTCGATGACGTCAACGTCACGGCACTCGATCGCGGCGCGCTGGCGAAGTACCGGCGCGACAAGGTAGGCATCGTGTTCCAGGCGTTCAATCTGGTGCCCAGCCTCACGGCCATCGAGAACGTGATGGTTCCGCTTCGCGCGGCCGGGATGTCACGCGCGGCCACGCGCCGGCGCGCCGAGGAACTGCTCACGCGGGTCGGTCTGGCCGACCGGATGAAACATCGCCCGGGTGGCCTGAGCGGCGGGCAGCAGCAACGCGTCGCAGTCGCTCGAGCGATCGCGCTGGAACCGCCGTTGATCCTCGCCGACGAACCGACCGCGCACCTCGACTTCATCCAGGTGGAGGAGGTGCTGCGGCTGATCCGCTCGCTGGCGCAGGGCGAGCGTGTCGTGGTGGTCGCGACCCACGACAGCCGGATACTGCCGATGGCCGATCGCGTCGTCGAGCTGGTGCCGACCCGCGCCTCCACGAATCGGCTTCCCGAGACTGTGCAGCTCAAGGCCGGCGAGGTGCTCTTCGAGCAGTGCACGATGGGAGATCTGATCTATGTGGTGTCCGAGGGTGAGTTCGAGATCGTGCGCGAATTAGCCGACGGTGGTGAGGAATTGGTCAAGGTGGCCGGGCCTGGGCACTACTTCGGTGAAATCGGTGTGCTTTTTCACATGCCACGTTCGGCCACGGTTCGCGCGCGAACCGACGCGAAAGCAATCGGCTACACAGCGCAGGCCTTCCGTGAGCGGCTTCCAGTGACGGGCATAAGCGGGCTGATCGGGCGGCACGAGCTTGCCAGCAACTGATCGACGACCTGTCTGCCAGCGCTGTGACCGGCCGAAATATGATCGGCACGATGCGAGCCCTGACCGTGCGCCGTCGCGGTCAGGCACCACAAGGGAGTGGAGAAGTCCATGCCGAACGAGAAGCAGGCAGACCGGATGACGTCGGGCAAGGGATTCGTCGCGGCGCTCGATCAGAGCGGCGGCTCGACACCCAAGGCGCTGCGCCTATACGGCATCGAGGACAACGCGTATACCTCCGAGAAGGAGATGTTCGACCTTATTCACCAGATGCGGTCGCGGATCATCACCTCGCCGGTGTTTTCTGGTGACCGCGTGCTGGCGGCGATTCTGTTCGAGCAGACCATGGACCGCGAGATCGAGGGCGTGCCATCGACCACCTACCTGTGGGAAACCAAAGGCGTGGTGCCGATCCTCAAAATCGACAAGGGGCTGGTGGAGGCTTCCGACGATGTGCAGTTGATGAAGCCGATACCGGGGCTGGACGAGTTGCTGGAGCGGGCGGCGATTAAGGGTGTCTTCGGCACCAAGGAACGGTCGGTGATCGGTGGCGCCAACGTCGAAGGCATCGCCGCGGTGGTCGCCCAGCAGTTCGAGCTCGCACGTCAGGTGCTGTCGCACGGCTTGGTACCCATCATCGAACCCGAGGTCACCATCTCGATCTCGGACAAAGCGCAGGCCGAGGACATCCTGCGCGACGAAATCACCAAGCAACTCGAGACCGTCCCCGACCGAGTCATGCTCAAGCTGAGTTTGCCCACCGAGGTCAACCATTACCGTCCCCTGGTCGAACATCCGAAGGTGATGCGGGTGCTCGCGCTCTCCGGCGGCTACTCCCGTGAGGAGGCCAACGAGCTGCTGGCAAAGAACACGGGTGTGATCGCCAGCTTCAGCCGCGCGCTGACCGAGGGACTTTCGGTCGAGCAGTCCGACGAGCAGTTCAACGCCACACTGGACAAAGCTATCCAGTCGATTTACGACGCCTCAGTCGCCGGCTGAGCCGGGACGTACCAACGGCGCGCCCATTTGGGACCAATGCCCCTGCCGCAACGGTAGTGGAAGTCACTAAATTGGTGTATGCCTTGATGATTCGCATCAAGGCTCGTTACACGGACGTTAACACTGTGTGGCCGCAAAACCACGAAGCAAGGAGTTGCCGTGCCCAGTGAGCGCATGGCCGAACAGTTGAACGGCACCCCGCCCAGCACAGAGGCCGACATCAACAAGCGGCTGGTGGGTTTGCTCGAGCAGGTCGACGGTCTGTTGGCGAGATTGTCGGAGGCGGAGTCATCGTGGTCGGACTGGTTAGCCGTCGTTGCCCCCGAACAGCGGTCGAGCGCGCGAAACCTGGTGCACTATTGGGCAATTCGTCAATTCGATTTGCGGGAACTGCAAACAGGACTGGCCGTGTTTGGGCTTTCGTCCTTGGGGCGCAGCGAATCACATGTTCAGGCCACGCTTTCGGCGGTTCGCTCGGCGATAGCGGCCCTAGTGGACGGGAGGTGGCAGCCGCCCGCACCGTCGGCGGTGCCCATTGAGCAAGGACCGGAGATTTTGCGACAACACACGGTGGATCTGCTGGGGCCCCGCTCGCCGCACCGGAGGACTCGCATCATGGTCACGCTGCCATCGGAGGCCGCGACCGACCCTGACTTGGTTCGCGAATTGGTGCGGCGCGGCATGAACATCGCGCGGATCAACTGCGCCCACGACGACGTGGAGGCGTGGTGCGCGATGGTGCACCACGTGCGCGACGCAGCCGCACGCGCAGGCACCACGTGTCTGGTCGCAATGGATCTGGCAGGGCCCAAGCTGCGGACCGGGCCCCTGGAGCCGGGCCCGCGTGTCATAAAACTGCGTCCGCAGCGAAACGCTCTCGGTCAGGTCGTCGCCCCGGCGCGGGCGTGGCTGACGTCGACCGAGGAACCGACGGACCCGCCCGAACCCGGCATGGCATTGGTCCCGGTGCCACGGCGATGGCTGACCAACCGCGATGCCGGCGATGTGCTGGATTTGCAGGACGCACGCGGATCCAAGCGCCGCCTCGTTCTCCAGGCGCTTGACGAGGGCGCTGACTCGGGCGGATTCGTGGTGACGACGCGCAAAACAACCTACCTGGAAACCGGAACGGCGCTTTATGCCGAAGACGGCGGCGACTCGACCGAAGTGGGCCCGCTTCCGGAGACGGAGCAGAGTTTGGTGTTGCATGCGGGAGACCTTTTGCGGCTGACCCGCGACTGTTCGCCGGCTCCGGTGGACGGCAGCCAAGCCATTCCGCGCATCGGTTGCACGCTGCCCGAGGCTTTCGACCACGCCCATCAGGCTGATGCGGTCCATTTTGACGACGGCAAGATCGGTGGGCGGGTGTTGTCGGTCGACCGCGACGCCATCACCGTGCGCATCGACTATCCGGAGCAGGGGGCAGCCCGCCTGAAGGCGGGCAAGGGCATCAACATGCCCGACACCGACTTGCCGATATCGGCGATCAGCGACCGCGATGTCGTTGACCTGCCCGCCGTGGTCGAACTGGCGGATCTGGTCGATATGTCGTTCGTGCGCACCCCGTCGGATGTCGAACGGTTGCTGGATGAGCTCGATCGGCTGGGTGGCGACAACCTGGGCATCGTTCTCAAGATCGAGACCCGAGGCGCCTTCGAACACCTCCCGCAGCTGTTGCTTACCGCGATGCGCCGGCCCCGGGTCGGGGTGATGATCGCTCGGGGCGATCTGGCGGTGGAATGCGGCTATGAGCGGATGGCCGAATTGCAGGAGGAGATTCTGTGGCTGTGCGAGGCCGCGCACCTACCGGTCATCTGGGCGACGCAGGTGCTCGAGCAGCTCGCCAAGACCGGGCTTCCGTCCCGCGCCGAGATCAGCGATGCGGCGATGAGCGAGCGGGCCGAGTGCGTGATGCTGAACAAGGGGCCGTATCTCGACGCCGCGGTTACCGTGCTCGACAACATCATGCGGCGAATGGCGGAGCATTACTACAAGAACAACGCGTTGTTGCGTCCGCTGCGCTCTTGGTCAGCGGCCCGCCGCTAACGCCCCAACGATGATTTGGGTGGTCAGTTCGGCTCGGCGCCGTGAATATCGTTGCGCGCCAGACAGTATCGGATATACCACGCCGCCGACGATGGCGTCCGCGGCCGACTCGGCGGCTGCCTCATCGACGCCGTCGGCGAGAAGCCGGGCCCGGACGTTATCGTGCAGCGGCGCACTGAACCCGGCGCGAAGTTTGACGGCGGTGTCCTCATGCTCCATGCAGGCGACGGTCAAGATCCGAAGCATGGCCAAGCCGCGGGCGGTCGTCAGACTTGCGACGAGTTTGCGCACCCACCCCACGAGGTCGGCGGAGAGGTCGTCGGTGTGCTCTACCGAAGCCAGAATCTTGTCGGCGTCTTCCAGCATGACATCGGCGACCAGCGCGGGACGGCTCGGCCACCAGCGATATATGGTCTGCTTTCCCACACCGGCCCGGGCGGCGACCGCCTCGATGGTCAAACCATCGAATCCGCGCTCGAGCAGCAACTCGCGCGTGGCGGTGACGATGGCTGTGCGAGACTTCTCGCTGCGGCGCCGGGGCGGATTGGCCCGGGCGAGATCGGTTGGCACCTGGTGATCCTCGTTTCTCAGGTCCGTCGCGACGCTGACCGCCCGGGCGTCGAGCGCGCTTTACATATCCTGACCCGCCCCGTAGTCTGCCACAAGACGAGACGGTTCGTCTTGTAAGTGGGAGGGTAGCAGTCTTCGATGGCGTGTCGTCTCAGCCGCGCGGAGTCGCCGTTATGACGCTAGGGCTGACCCCGGAGCAGCAGGACCTCAGCGACGCCGTTGGCAAGTTCGCCGAGCGGCACGCCCCAATCGCCGCGACGCGCGACAGTTTCGGCGCGCTGGCGTCGGGGCAGCTCCCGGAATGGTGGGATACGCTGGTCGCCAACGGCTTTCACGCGGTCCACCTCCCGGAATACCTCGGTGGACAGGGTGGACGGCTGATCGACGCGGCGTGCGTGCTGGAGTCGGCGGCCAAGGCGCTGCTACCCGGGCCGCTGCTGCCGACGGTGACGGCGGGAGCCGTTGCGCTGCTCGCCGATCCGACACCTGCCGCCGAAGCACTGCTGCGTGATCTCGCGTCCGGCGTACCCGCGGCGGTCAGTCTGCCAGATGGGGGCAACTTCCATGCTCGCGCCGAAGGTCAACAATGGCTGGTCACCGGCGCATCGGACGTCACCTCGGGGGTGTGTTCGGCGCGGCTGATCCTCGTCGGCGCTCGCACCCGGGACGGCGGCGTCGTCTGGGTGCTGGTCGACACCAAAAATCCGACGGCAACGGTCGAATCCGTACCCGGCACCGACCTGGTGACCGATGTCGGGATCCTGCGACTTGCCGAGTATTGCGCTGCCGAGTCGGACGTGCTCATCGGAATCGATCCTGACCGCGCGCTCTGCATCGCCCTGGGGCTTGTCGCCAGCATGACGGCCGGGATCGCGCAGTGGTGTGTCGAAGCGGTTACCGCGCATCTGCGAATGCGAGAGCAGTTCGGCAAGGTGATCGGCACCTTCCAGGCGCTGCAGCACGGCGCGGCGATGCTGCTGGTTAACAGCGAGTTGGGCACTGCGGCTGCGTGGGATGCGGTGCGCGCCAGTGAAGAACCGCTCGACCAGCTTCGCCTCGCTGCGGCCGGAGCGGCGGTGATCGCGATTTCGCCGGTGCCGGATCTCGTGCTCGACGCGCTCACGATGTTCGGCGCCATCGGTTTTACCTGGGAACACGACGTGCACCTGTACTGGCGGCGGGCCACAAGCCTGGCCGCCTCAATCGGCCCGGCCAGCCGCTGGGCCCGCCGCCTGGGCCAACTGACGTGCACCCAGCAACGCGACATGTCGGTCGACCTCGGCGACGCCGAATCCGACTTCCGCTCGTGGGTGGCCGAGACGCTGGATTCGGCACTGGCGCTTCGCAACGATCGGCCCGGACGGCAGGGTGATTACGAAGACTTCGAGACCGGACCGCAACGGACATTGATCGCCGAGGCGGGCCTGATCGCGCCACACTGGCCTCCACCATGGGGACTCGACGCCAGCCCACTGCGGCAGCTCATCATCGACGAGGAATTCCACAAGCGACCTGCGCTGGTCCGTCCCTCGCTGGGCATCGCCGAGTGGATCTTGCCCTCGCTGCTGCGGGCCGCGCCAAAGCACCTGCAGGAGAGCCTGATTCCGCCGACACAACGCGGAGACATAGCCTGGTGCCAGCTTTTCAGTGAGCCGGGCGCCGGCTCCGATCTGGCCGCATTGACGACGCGCGCAACAAAGGTCGACGGCGGCTGGAACATCAACGGGCACAAGATCTGGACGTCGGCCGCGCACCGGGCAGATTACGGCGCGCTGCTGGCGCGCACCGATCCCACTGCGAGTAAGCATCGTGGCATCGGCTACTTCATCGTCGACATGCGGTCCGCCGGGATAGAGATCCAACCGATCAAGACGGCGACCGGCGAGGCGCACTTCAACGAGGTCTTCCTCGCCGACGTCTTCGTGCCCGACGAGATGCTGCTGGGAGGTCCCACCGATGGTTGGGGCCTCGCGATCGCCACCATGGCCGAAGAGCGTTCGGCCATCAGCGGATACGTCAAGTTCGACAGGGCCGTCGCGCTGCGTCGGATTGCGCGGGAACCGGGACCGGACCGCGACGACGCGCAGCGTGCGCTCGGGGAATTGGATGCGTATACCAACGCCATCAAGGCCCTGGGTGTTCGGGAGACCATCCGGTTGCTCGACGGCCAGCCATCCGGGCCGGCGTCGAGCATCGCCAAGGTGGCGATGAACGTGCTGCTGCGACGAACGTTCAAGGCGACGCTGCAGTTGACCGGGAAGTTGGCGATGGTGGCCGACTCCGACCCCGCGGTCGTGCAGCCATATCTGCATTTGCCCGCCGAGCTGCTGGGCGGCGGAACCAGGGAGATTCAGCTGAACATCATCGCTCAGATGATTCTCGGCCTACCCCGAAAGTAGGATAGCGACATGGGATTACGTGGAGAAGCCGCGATCGTCGGGTACGTCGAGCTTCCGCCCGAGCGGCTCAACAAAACCTCGCCCGCGCCGTTTGCCATCGAACAATGGGCCGAACTGTCCGCGGCCGCGCTCGAGGACGCGGGACTTCCGGGCGACGTCGTCAACGGCGTCGTGGCGTCGCACCTGGCCGAGTCGGAGATCTTCGTACCCTCCACGATCGCCGAATATCTGGGTATAGGAGCCAGATTCGCCGAACACGTGGATCTTGGTGGAGCCAGTGCCGCGGCCATGGTATGGCGGGCGGCCGCGGCCGTCGAACTCGGCATCTGCGACGCGGTGCTGTGTGCACTGCCGGCCCGATACATCACGCCGTCGTCCAAGAAGAAGCCCAGGCCCATGGTCGACGCCATGTTCTTCGGTTCGTCGAGCAACCAATACGGCTCCCCGCAGGCCGAATTCGAGATACCGTACGGCAACCTCGGCCAGAACGGTCCCTACGGCCAGGTGGCCCAACGCTACGCGGCGATCTACGGCTACGACGAGCGCGCGATGGCCAAGATCGTCGTCGACCAGCGGGTCAATGCCAATCACACCAAAGGCGCGATCTGGAAAGACAAGCCGCTCACCGTCGATGACGTCCTTGCCAGCCCGGTCATCGCGGACCCGCTGCACATGTTGGAGATCGTGATGCCCTGCGTCGGGGGTGCCGCGGTCGTGGTCGCCAATGCCGACCTCGCGAGACGGGCGCGCCACCGTCCGGTGTGGATCAAGGGATTCGGGGAACACGTGCCGTTCAAGACCCCGACCTACGCCGAGGATCTTCTGCAAACCCCGATCGCGGCGGCCGCCGATACCGCCTTCGCCATGACCGATCTGAGCCGGGAGCAGATGGACATGGTGTCGATCTACGACTGCTACACCATCACCGTGCTGCTGTCGCTGGAGGACGCCGGCTTCTGTGAGAAGGGGAAGGGCATGGAGTTCGTCGCCGGTCACGACCTCACGTTCCGCGGCGACTTCCCGCTCAACACCGCCGGCGGCCAACTGGGCTTCGGCCAGGCGGGACTGGCGGGCGGAATGCACCACGTCTGCGATGCCACCCGGCAGATCATGGGACGCGCCGGCGCGGCCCAGGTTGCCGACTGCAACCGCGCTTTCGTGTCCGGCAACGGCGGGATCCTCTCCGAGCAGACGACGCTCATCCTCCAGGGCGACTGAACGAAGGAAGACTTCATGGCCATCAGCTTTGAGCGTCCGATGCCCGTCAAAACGCCTACCACGGCGCCGTTCTGGGACGCGTTGGGGCAGCATCGGATCGTGATCCAGTACTCACCGTCATTGCAGAGCTATGTGTTCTATCCGCGGGTGCGTGCGCCGCGAACGCTGGCCAATGATCTGGAATGGCACGAGATCTCCGGCATGGGGACGTTGTACTCGTTCACGGTGGCGCGTCGGCCCGTGAGTCCGCACTTTGCCGACGCGGTTCCGCAGCTCTTGGCGATCGTCGAATGGGACGAGGGACCAAGGTTTTCCACCGAGATGGTGAACGTCGATCCGGCCGACCTCAGGGTCGGGATGCGGGTGCGTCCGGTGTTCTTCGACTACCCCGAACATGATGTCACGATGCTGCGTTACGAACCCGCCGATCGGTGAACGTGAAGCTGGCTTCACGCTCGCGGTGAAATCACCGTAATCGTTCGGTCGGAACCGCGTAGCGGTCCTGGTACGTGCGCACCCGGTCACGAACCTCTGCGGCGTCCAGGCCGGTGTCCGACCACGTGTAGCGACCTGCTCCACCATCTCCGGGGTGAGCGGCCAGGAAGTCACGCATCCGCTGTGCTGTCTCGGGTCGCAGTTCGCGGCCCAGTTTCTGATAGATATCCTTGATCGTGGTCCACGGATCGTTCATGAAATCGGTGAACAGCACGTCGATTACGCGGCCGGCGGGGACAGCGCCGCTGTCGCGCAGCGCCATCTCGCGGTCGAGGCCTACGACGATCTCTTCATAGGACTGGGCCGCGCATTCGGCGATGTTCGATTCGTCGCTGCCCATCCGCCGCAGGTGGTGGGTCAGCGCGGCGATTGAAGAGATGACGTTGAGCGGATCGCGATGGGTCTGCACGATCAACGCGTCGGGGTATTCGGCGAGCAGGGCATCGAGGTGCCAGAGGTGCGCCGGCGACTTCAAAAGCCACTGACCGGGAACGCCAGACTGCAGGTGCTGCAGGAAGATCCGGTGAAAGCGGTAGGCCCCGGCATGGTCGGCCTCATACAGCAGCCAGCGGTAATAGCTCGGCAGCCGGTACTGCACCGAAAAGATCATGCTGGTGAACTCGCTGGCCGTGATGCGGACGCACTCCTGCCCGACGAGAGCGCCCATCGGGTGAAATGCCAGGAACCCCGGGATGATCTGCTCGGAGAGTTCGATGCTGGCCTGCGTCTGCGCGATGCGCGGATCGCTGTGATAGGTCTCGGGCTGCGGGACCGGACAGGGCGCGTCGACCTCCCAGGTGAGCGGCGCGCGCAGATCGGGGTCCTGAGCGAGCAGGTCGTAGAGGATCGTGGTTCCGGTGCGGGGTTGGCCGACGATGAAGATCGGCGCAGTGATTGGCTTGCGGGCGATCTCGGGATGTCGCTTACGCCAGGCGATCACATCGAGCCGGTTCTTCAGAGCGCGCATCATGTCGAGGTAAGCGATCTCCACACCGATAGCCGATAGCCGCGCCTCATCGATCAGCCCGTCGGTGAGACGGTGCAGACCGGGCTGCCAGCCGTCCTCGCCGAAGTCGTCGCTTCCCGCTTCCTCGCGGGCGGTTGCGATGAGCCGTTCCGGGTCGAATCGTTCCCGCAGCGTCACGAGCGGTCCTCCCGATGCCGCACGGATACCCTGACGTCGGGCGGGGTCGGCTTGTCCAGCCAGCGCACGACGACGAATCCGCGATGCCGGCCACCCGTGTCGAGCCAATGGCCAAAGCCCAAGTCTTGTCCGGAGATCGCGATACGGACTCGCCCGTCTGGCTCCGGTTGCACCCCGCGATTGGTCACCGAGCTGTGCCGGCGGCGCGGCTCCAAGCACTCATGCCAGATGTTTTCCAGCGTGACGTTCCAGTACCGGGTGTCGGGTGGCTCGATGTCGAGCACGAGCGCCTGGCCGGGATCCAGCCGGAAGGTGCCCATCATGTACAGGTTGTCGGGGGTGGTGTCGGCCGCACCCAAGTCGGCCGCCTCGGCTGTCAGCAGCGTGTTCGGGCTGTGCAGCAGCTCTGGCTTGATGGTGCGGTGCAGGGTGGTGAGCTTCATGAGCGACCATGCCATCGCGGTGAACTGGTCGGCGAGTTCGGTGTCGGACAGCGCGGTCACCGGGTCGGGGTCCAGGGCCTCGATCCGCATCGTGGCCAACTCCTCGGAGGCGGGATCGCCGATGTACTCCCGGACGACCACCGACGATGCGTCGGCGGGGATCTGCACCCACTGCGCGCCGGCGAGATCGGCAGGTTCGGCGGGTTCCTCTGACGACAGCACCAGTGCGAATTCGCCGGAGCTGAGAGCCAGATCGGCGTAGCCGACGTAATTGGACATTCGCCGCGGAGTCAGGCCGGTGCCGGCGAGGATCTGAAATCCGAGGTAGGCCGTTGTGCCCCGGGTACCGGTGATCCGGTAGCGCCGATCGCCGCGGATCATCGCCAGGAAGTAGTTGCCGTCGGGATTGGGCCCACCGATCATCCTTGTGTCCGAACACATATCGAAGAACACCGGGCGGCCGGGGTCGGCCTCGACGGACATCTGCGAGCACAGCGACGACACTCGTGCGATGACCCGTAGCCCTTCGAGGAGTTCCCGCTCGGATTCGGCATCCTCGGTCACGATCGTGGTGACGTCGGCCAGCATCTGCCGAAAGAACTGCCACGCAGCACGAGCCTTCGGGGCGACTTGATCGCCCGGCTCCGGCGCCTGGTTTTGAGTCATAGTCTCATGCTTAGACTATGACTCACCATTTTGGTAGCGATGGGTCCGAAAGGGCTTGGCCGCGATAGCGGTCGCCTGACGCAACTACATTTGCGCCCAAACGATTTTCGTCTGGAGATAGGTGTCGAGGCCGGCCTTGCCGGACTCGTAGCCCCAACCGGATTGCTTGTAACCACCGAAGGGCATCGAGTGGTCGAACTGCATCTGGCAGTTCAGGCCAATCGTTCCGGCCTTCAACCGCTTTGCAATCCGGTGCGCCCGGCCGAGGTCTTTGGTCCACGCGGTGGCGGCCAGTCCGTAGGTGCTGTCGTTGGCCAGCGCGACGGCTTCGTCGTCGTCGTCGAACGGCAGAATCGTGACGATCGGCCCGAAGATCTCCTCCTGGAACAGCCTGCTCGTGGTCTTGACGCTGGTGAGCACGGTTGGGTGGACGAAGTATCCGCGCCGGTCGATCCGCTCGCCACCGCTGACGACGTCGACGCCGTCGGACTTGCCCACGTCGATGTAGCCCAAGACGCGGTTGAGCTGCTTCTCGCTGATCAGCGGGCCGACCATGACGCCTTCTTCCTTGGGGCCACCCAGCTTCAGGTTCTTGCCCATCCTGGCGATGCGGTCGACCACCTCCTCGTAGACGCCGCGCTGGGCGAAGATGCGGGATCCGCAGACACACGCCTGGCCGGAGTGGATGAAGGTGCCGAAAGACGCGACCGCGGTGGCGATGTCCAGATCGGCATCGTCGAAGATCACCACCGGCGACTTGCCGCCGAGTTCCAGCGTGACCTTCTTCAGGTTGCTCTGCGACGACGCCGCCACGATTGCGCGGCCGACCTCGGTGGATCCGGTGAAGGCGACCTTGTCGACGTCGGGGTGCGCGGTGATGGCCGCACCAGCGGTGTGACCGTAACCCAGCACCATGTTGACGACGCCGTCCGGCACTCCGGCCTCGGCCAGGATCCTTTCCAGCACCAGCGCCGACAGCGGGGTTTCCTCGGCGGGCTTCACGACGCTGCTGCAGCCCGCGGCCAGCGAGGGCGCCAGCTTGGCGCAGAAATTGAACACCGGGCCGTTCCACGGGAAGATCAGCCCCACCACGTCGTACGGTTCTCTCAAGGTGTAGGCGTGCTGATGCGTGTCGATGCCGGTGAGTCCGCTGGCGTTCACGTCGGTCGCGATGCCCTCGATCTTGGTGCACCAGCCCGCGTAGTAACGGAACCACTCCGAACCAACGTTGACGATCATCTCCGCCTGGCTGGGCGGCATGCCCGCGTTCAGAGCTTCCAGCTCGGCGAGAATCTCCTTGTTCTCGTCGATCAGATCGGCGACGCGCCAGAGCACCTTGGCCCGCTCGCTGGGGGGCATTTTCGTCCAGACAGCCGACTCGGAAGCGGCTTTCGCACGTGCGACCGCGTCGTTGACCGCCTCGATACCGCAGTCGGTGAACTCGGTGAGATGTTCCTCGGTGGAGGGATCGATGATCGGAATTACTTCGCCCGTACCGGGTCGTTTACGGATCTCATCCAATACGTCTTGCACCGTCATTGGTGTCCTCCTGGCCTTTCCGACGCCCTCGAGCGGCTCATTCTTGAACGGACCGCAAGGCGAAGGTTATGCGCTTAACCCGCGGATGTCCATGGCCACACTACGTCTATAGAGAAGGTCTACGGGGAACAGGGTCCGGGGCTAGGTCGACGAGCGCACGATGAGGTGGGAAATGTCGGTTGGCTCAACGGCTGGTGGGGTTGCGAGCCCCAACCGTTCGAAGACGGCGGCGACCGCCGCGTCGGCGACCGCGCGCGGGTCGAATTGCACCGTGGTCAACGGTGGGGTGCTCACCGCACCCATCGGGCTCGCGTCGACGCCGATCACCGCGAGGTCGCGCGGGCAGTGCAGCCCCGCTTCGTGAATGCCGTACAGGACAAGGCAGGCGATCTCATCGCTTTGCGCGCAGGCGGCGGTCACGCCGTCCTGCACCCACCCGGTCACCACGTCCGCGGCGTTGTCCACGGTGATCTCGGCGACGCGGATGGGCGGGAGGTCACGCAATCGTGCCGCGCGCGAGACGCCTTCGAACCAGTAGTCGCCCAGTGCGCGCCATCTGGCGATCCCGGTGTAGGCAAACGCGATCCGTCGATGACCACGCGAGACGAGATGTTCGACCCGCATCTCACCGACCGAGAGGTGTGGGTCTCCCAGGGCCGGCAGCGTCCCGATCTCGACGTGCGGTATGCCCGCCGTCTCCAGCGCGCTCGAGGCGGCACCGCTGAGCGGGAAGAGGCTCGCGACCGCGACGGGGTCGAGATTCCCGATCGCATCGACGACATGCTGATCGTCCTCGGTCTCGAAGATCTGTACCTGAAGCAAACCTTGACGCGCCAGTTCTGTGGTCATCCGACTGCCGGCTTGCATCGGCATCTCGCCCACCGCCACTTGTGGAACGACGTACAGGACCACACCGCTCTTGCCGCGGGCAAGATTGCGCGCGGCAAGGTTGGGTCGATAACCCAATAGCTTCGCCGCGCGGTGGACCGCCTCCCGGGTTTGCGCGGAGATCCGCCGGCCCTCAGCGTCGTTCAGCACATAGCTGACCGTCGCGGTCGACACGCAGGCCAATCGGGCCACATCAGCGGTGGTGGGTCGCACAGCTTTGTTCGTGGTCAACCCGCATCCTTCCAGGCCGGGCCATGCCCCATGGTGGCATGCGACGGCGATCCGCGGCGTGCGATCCCGCGATCCGGCGGCCGGGGCGGCAAGGGCCGGGCGCTCAGCCACCTTCCGGTGGCACGAAATGACCCGTGCGGTAAATGCGACTAATAGTCAGTGAAAAAACAGCTGCCATGTGGGTTTGGTGGATATGGCCGTAGGCACGGCCTTTCGTCGTGCACCGATTAAAGGCGTTCTGCCTTCACCATTGTAGGGCAGCTCATCTGGATAGCCGGGACAGGCAGTACGGCGGAACCGACGCGTAGGGCGCGTGCGCAAACGGGACGCCCCCCGCCGTTGACACTGTGACCGACGTCATTATCTACTAGTCACCACATCGTCAGGCTAGGAGTGTGGCATGAACAAGGACGATCTGATCCTGATCAGCGTGGACGATCACATCGCCGAGCCGGCCGACATGTTCGACGCGCATGTCCCCACCAAGTACAAGGACCTCGCGCCCCGGGTGGTCATCGAACCCGACGGCATCCAGCAGTGGTATTACGGCGAAGTCCGCGGCCGCAATATGGGACTGAACGCCGTCGCAGGCAAACCCCGCGAGATGTACAACATCGACGCGTCACGCTACGACGAGATGCGGCCGGGCTGCTTCAACGTCGACGAGCGGGTCCGCGACATGAACGCCGGCGGCCAGCTGGCGGGTCTGAACTTCCCCAATTTCACCGGCTTCTCGGGCCAGGTCCTCAACCAGGGCCCCGACCGCGACGTCAATCTGGTGATGATCAAGGCCTATAACGACTGGCACGTCGACGAGTGGTGCGCGGCCTATCCGGGCCGGTTCATTCCCTGCGGGATCCTGCCCCTCTATGACGTGAACGAAGCCGCCAAGGAAGTCAAACGGCTGGCGGACAAGGGCTGTCACGCGGTGACGTTCTCGGAGAACCCGGAGGCGTTGCAAATGCCCAGCATTCACACCAAGTACTGGTATCCGCTGTTCGAGGCCGTGTGCGAGAACAAGACGGTGCTGTGCACCCATGTCGGCTCGGCGTCCCGATCTCCTATGGTGTCGACGGACGCCCCGCCCAGTGTGCAGATGACGGCGTCATCGATGATGAGCATGTTCACCTTCACCGAGTTGATCTGGGCGCAGTTCTATGCCGACTTCCCAGACATCAAGTTCTCGCTCACCGAGGGTGACGTCGGCTGGATACCGTACTTCCTCTGGCGGGCCGAGCACGTCTTCAACCGTCATTCGGGCTGGACGCTGGCGACGTTCCCGCCGGGCTACAGCGGACCGACCGACGTGTTCAAGCGACACTTCTACACCTGCTTCATCAGCGACAAAGTCGGTGTGCAGAACATGGATTGGTTCAACGAGGACATGCTGTGCTGGGAGTCCGATTTCCCGCACTCCGACAGCAACTGGCCGTTCGCGCCCGAGGACATCATGGAGACCATGGGCCATCTCGACGGCTCGGTGATCAACAAGATCACCCACGAAAATGCCATGGCCGCCTACTCGTTCGATCCGTTCCGGTACATCCCCAAGGACCATGCCCGGGCCGGTTACCTGCGCGCCCAGGCCACCGATGTCGACGTCGTCACGCACGTCGGCCGCCAGGCCAGCCAGCGTGACCGCGACGCGTGGACCCGGATGACGCAGTTCGCGTTGCAGGCACAGGGAGCTGGTCAGTCTCAGGGTCCGGTCACGGCCGAGGCCAGCGGTATCGCCGGGCGCGCCACCACCCTGGGCAACTGAACGTGACAGCCCAGGCGCCGTTCGCGGACTGGCGTGTGCTGGAGTTATCCAACGGCATCGCGGTGTCCTACTGCGGAAAGATGTTCGCCGATGCGGGCGCCGACGTCGTGAAGATCGAATCCGCGCAAGGCGATTCGCTGCGTGGCTGGTCCGCCGGTGCTGGGGGTCCGACCGGGGCGTTGTTCGGCTATCTGGCCGCGGGCAAGAAGTCCGTGGTGCAGCGCGACCGCGCGGAGATCACGGCGCTGCTGGCCGGTGCCGACGTCGTGCTCACCGACCTGACCGACGGTTGGACGCTCGACGACATCACGGCTCACACCGGGCCGTCGGCGGTAGTGGTGGCCGTGACACCATTCGGGACCACGGGTCCCTACGTCGATGAGCAGGTGGTCGCCAACGAGTTCATCCTGCAGGCGTTGTGCGGCTCGATCGCCGGCCGAGGCTGGCCCGATGACGAACCCGTACAGGCGGGAGGCCGGCTCGGTGAGTGGCTGGCGGGCACCTGCGCGGCCGCGGTCGCCGCCGCCTGTGCCCGGCGTGCCGTACGAGGTGGCCCGGGCGAAATCGTCGACCTCTCGACGTATGAGGCGATGGTGGTCGCGATGGGCGGTCTGTCCACCATGTCGGCCAGTGTGTTGGGGGCGGATTCCCTGCTGCATCAACGCAGTCTGGAACTGCCGTCAATCGTCCCTACCGCCGATGGCATGGTCGGCTTCTGCACCATCACCGCACAGCAATTCCAAGACTTTCTGGCGCTTATCGACCGCGCCGATCTGATCGACGACGCCGACCTGGCGTCGTTCGCCGGGCGAGCCGAGCGCCGCGACGAGTTCCTCGGCATGGTCACCAAGTGGACGGAGGCCCGCACCACCCAAGAGATCGTCGATCTCGCGGTGGCATTCCGAATCCCGGTGGCCCCCATTGGAACCCCCGCCACGCTGCCGCAGGTCGATCACTTCCTACAACGCGGAGTATTCGTAAAGTCCGAGTTCGGGGCGCGTGCGCCGCGGGTGCCGTATCGCAGCGACGCGATCGCGACCAGGCCACCCCGCCGGCCTCCACTGCTGGGCGCCGACAACGGACGCGTCCACTGGCCACCGCGAGCCAACCGCCCGCGTCTCGCTGCCGCCGACGCACTTCCGCTGTCCGACATACGAGTTACGGACCTCACCGCATTCTGGGCCGGACCCGTCGCCACCCAATTCCTGGGCTCACTTGGCGCCGATGTGATCAAGCTCGAGGGAGTTCGTCGGCCGGACGGTTTGAGGTTCGCCGGTGGCCGCCCGCCCACCTGGGACCTGTGGTGGGAGTGGGGCCCGGTGTTCTTGTGCAGCAACAACAACAAGCGCGGCGTCAGCCTCGAACTCAGCACGGAGGCGGGACGGGCCGTCGCGCTGGAGCTCATTGCCGCAAGCGATCTCGTCCTCGAGAACTTCTCCCCGCGGGTGATGGAAAACTTCGGCCTGGAATGGGACGCCGTTACGGCCGCCAACCCCCACGCCATCATGGTCCGGATGCCGGCGTTTGGCCTCGACGGCCCATGGCGCGACCGCGTTGGGTTCGCGCAGACGATGGAGCAGGCGACGGGAATGGCCTGGATGACCGGACACGCCGACGGCCCACCGGTGATCCCGCGCGGCGTGTGCGATCCGATAGCGGGGCTGCACGCCGCCTTTGCCGCCGTCGCCGCGCTGGTGATCCGCGATCGGAACGAGACCGGGATGCAGGTCGAATCGACCATGGTTGAGTCGGCGCTGAACGTGGCCGCCGAAATGCTGGTGGAGTACTCGCGCAACGGAATCGAGATGCGCAGAAACGGAAATCGGGGTCCCGGTGCGAGCCCCCAGGGCGTGTACCGCTGTGCGGGTGACGACGAGTGGGTCGCGCTCGCGGCGATGGACGACGACGCCCGTGTCTCGTTGGCCAGGATCATCGCCCGGCCCGAACTGGGACCGGACGAGGCCGGGTGGCGAGAGCGGGCCGACGAAATCGACAAGCTGATCTCGGACTGGTCCGCACGGCGCTCGGTGGCCGAAGCGGTCGACGCGTTGCGCGCCGGCGGGGTGGCGGCAGCGCGCGTCACGGCACCCGCAGCCCTGCTGAGCGACCCACAGCTGCTCGCCCGCGGCTTCTGGGAGACGGTCGACCACCCGGTTGCCGGCACCTTCTTGTGCACCGGGATGCCGTTCGCATTCGTCGGGAAGCAACGGCGCTGGATTCGACGGGTACCGCCGTTGTATGGCCAGCACACCAGCGAAGTTCTCAGGGGCGTCCTGGGGCGCGACGAACAGGATCTGGTCGAATTGCGCGACGCGGGGGCCACCAGCACACGCCCGGCGGGATTGTGACATGGCGGTCACGCTGTGCGTCCCGCCGCGCGCCGGCGAGCTATGCGCACCGGTGCGCTTCCTGATGCGCCAAGACTCCGTGGTGATGGAACTGACCGCCCGGCACCGGATCACCAGCGTCGAGTGGGACGAGAGCCAAGGCGCGGTAGCGATGGTCGTCGAGATCACCGACCCGCAGACGGCACGGCCGATAGACGTGCGAATCGACGTGGTTGATGCGGGCGCGGCGCAGCCGGAGGCACGTGCGACGACGATCGGCACCATCAGGCGTGACGGGCGAGAATACGACGTCGTGGGCACCTATCTCGGCGTCGTCGCAGACGAAAACTGAAGCGCCCCATGGGGTGAGAACGGAGTCAGGGTGACGAAGCGCACCGCGGCGATCGTCGGAGTGCACAACACCCGGCAGGGACGCCGGCTGGACGGCGAAACCTCGCGGAGCCTGGCCCTCCAGGCCATCAGCGGCGCACTCGACGACGCCGGGCTGAGCCTCGACGACGTGGACGGGATCAGCGCGGGCCCACTGTCCACGACGCTGATTTACGACCTGCGCCTCGGGCCCGCCTGGCAGGGGCTGGGCTTCGGGGTCGGCATGATCACCGAGGCGGCCACCGCAATCGAGCATGGCATGGCCGACGTCGTGGTATTGGTCGCCGCTCAGGCGGGTGAATACCGCGATCATGAGGCCACGGCGCCGTGGACCAGGCCAGAGAACGAATTCGTGGCGCCCTGGGGGATGTTCACCGCCGCCGAGTTCGCGCTCATCGCCCGACGCCACATGCACGTTTATGGCACGACCCGCGAACAACTGTCCATCGTGGCAGCGACCATCCGCAACAACGGATCGCAAAACCCCGAAGCCGTTTATTACCAACGCGGACCGTTCACACCCGATGACATCACCGCGTCACGGCCGATCGCCAACCCGTTTCATCTCCTCGATTGCGCGACCACCTCAGAAGGCGGGTGCGCGCTGGTCGTGGCGAATCTCGACAAAGTCGACGGCGCAAGCCAGCCGATCTACGTGCTGGGCAGCGGCGCCGACTTCCACGGCCCGTCCTATCAGCACCCGCCCGCGTGGGATCTCGCCGGCCGCCGCGGTGATCACGTTAATGGCGTGGTCGGCACGCGCGCGGCCGAGCGTGCCTTCGGCCACGTCGGACTGCGGCCCGACGACGTTGACGTGCTGGAGCTCTACGATCCGTTCTCCTTCGAAATCATCCGTCAGCTAGAGGCGTTCGGATTCTGCGGCGATGGTGAGGGCGGACCATTCGTCGCCGACGGTCACATCGCCATCGACGGCAGCCATCCGATCACCACCGACGGAGGAACCATGTCCTTCAGCCACGCGGGCTCCAACCCGCAAATGATGCAGCGGGCGATTCGAGCCGTTCAGCAGTTGCGCGGCCAGGCAGGCAAACTCCAGGTGCCCGACGCGCATATTGCCCTGTGCAGCAACGGGGGAGCGGGAGCCTTGTTCACTACGGTGCTGATACTCGGGGATGGACCGCTATGATTCCCGAGCCCGGCCCCTTGCGGTCCCAGACCGGCCCCGTGCCCCACGCCAGCAGTCAGCTCAGCGTTCCGTTCTGGCAGGGTTGCCAAGCGGGAGAGCTGCGCTACCAACGCTGTGAGGCTTGCGGACTCTCGAATTTCCCGCCGACAGAGCATTGCCGCCAATGTCTTTCGGCCGAATTGCGGTGGCAGCAGAGCAGCGGTCGCGGCGAGATATACAGCTGGACGGTGGTGCATCGGCCGGTCACGGCGGAGTTCGAACCGCCGTATGCACCGGCGATCATCACGCTGGACGAAGGCTACCAAATGCTGACCAACGTCGTGGGTGTGGCGCCGGACGATCTGGCGATCGGCATGCGCGTGCAGGTGCAATTCCATGCCGTCGGCGCCGATGTGACCCTGCCGTACTTCACCAGCCAGAGATAGACAGCCGTGAGCCCCGCGCGCACCAGCAACGGCCTGCCCGCAACCGCCTACCTCGTCTTGGGTGTGCTGGCGGCCAACGACGAACAACTCACCGCTGGTGAGATCAAGATACGCGCCGAGCTGTCGGTCGGCCACTTCTATTGGTCGCCGTCGGTCAGCCACGTGCGGCGCGAACTGAACCGGTTGCTGGCGCGGGGGATGGTCAGCGAGATCGGTGCTCAATCCGGCAAGCGCGCCATCACGTTGTACGAGACCACGGATTCCGGCCTCGATGCGCTGCGCAGGTGGGTCCAGCACTTCCCGGGCCAGGATCAGGTCGTCATCAAGCACCCCGTCATCCTCAAGATCTGGCTTGCCCGTGGCGAGGATCCAGAACATGTGATCGACTCACTGGACCGCCATCTCGAGGCGACCCGGGCTCGGCTGGACGAGGCGTTGTGGTCGCGGCAGCGGTCCCGTGAACTCGGCATAATCGATGACCCGGACCAGCGGTTCTCCTTCGCCGTCCTCGACTACGCGATCCGCGGTTTGTACGCGGAGATCTCCAACATCACGCAGCTGCGCGACGAGATCGCCAGCGGCACAGGCCGAGATCCCGTCAAACGGGTGCGACGGGCGAAGGGGCAGATCCGCCGCCGGGTACCCGCGGATCCGAGTTAGACACCGGGGCAGGCGCCGCCTGCCGGTACGCCGTGCCACGTGGATCGCGCTCCCAGAGAATTTCCCCTTCGCCGATGGCCGTCCCTTCGGCGATCAAGTGGCGCTTGAGCACTTTGTGGGTCGCGGTGCTGGGAAGATCGGCAGCGATGCGAACGTATCGCGGCCGGGCCTTGGGCGACAGGTCGGGCTGCGCGTCGAGGAAGGATTCGAATGAATCCGGGTCGACGGTGAAACCTTCATTGAGGACGACCGCGGCCATCACCTGGTCGCCGACGCGTTCGTCCGGCACGGCGTACACCGCGACGCGGTTGATGGCGCTGTGGCGCATCAAAATCCGTTCGATCGGTGCCGCGGCCAGGTTCTCGCCGTCCACCCGCATCCAGTCGGCGGTGCGGCCGGCGAGATAGATCCAACCCTCGGAGTCACGGTAGGCGAGGTCCCCGGACCAAAACATGCCGTGGCGCATGCGTTCTGCGTTGGCCTCCGGGTCGTTGTAGTAGCCGGTGAAGAAGCCCGATCCCTTCGTGTTGACCAACTCGCCGACGGCTTCGTCGGCATTGGTGAGCGCCCCGGAGTCGTCGAAACGCGCCACTGCGCACTCGGTGATGGTCTCGCTGTGGTACACGGCGATCCCCTCGACCCCTCGGCCGATCGAGCCCTTGGGCGTGCCGGGTTCGCGTATCACGATCACCGCGTTCTCGGTGGAGCCGAAGCCGTCTTCGACCTGGACGCCGAAACGGCGCGCGAACTCCTCGATGTCCTTTTCGTTGGCCTCGTTGCCGAAGGCCACCCGCAGGGGATTGTCGGCGTCGTCGTCGCGTTCGGTGGTGGCGAGGATGTAGGCGAGGGGTTTGCCGACGTAATTCATGTAGGTTGCGCCGTATTCGCGGATTTCGTCGAGGAAGTTGCTCGCCGAGAACCTCGCCGGCACGATGGCGGCGCCGGAGCACACCGCGGGTGCCCATCCCGCGACGACCGCATTGGAGTGAAACAGCGGCATCGACACGTAGCAGGTGTCCTGCTCGGTGAGGCTGAAGCGCCCGGTCAGGCTAAGACCGGCGATCGCGGCCATCAGGTGTGACACCTGCACCGCCTTGGGATTTCCGCTGGTTCCAGACGTGAAGATCATCATGAACGCGTCCGTCGCGGTGACTTGGCGGTGGGGGACCAGTTCGCCGGCACCGCGGACGAACTCGGCCCACTCAGGCGTCGAGGCATCGAGGATCTGCGTTGCCCCGAGGTTCAAACCCTCCAGCAGCGGCCGATGCTCGGCGTCGGTGACGACGTACTGACAGTCTGCCCGGCGGATGTCGGCGGCCAGCGACTCGCCGCGCCGCGTGGTGTTCAGGCCGCACAGCACGTAGCCGCCGAGCCCGGCCGCCGCCATCTGGGTCAGCATCTCGGGCGTGTTTCCCAGCAGAACGCCGATGTGCATCGGCCGTCGCGGATCGGAGGCGCCGATCAGCGCTGCGGCCCGTGCCGCCGCCTCCGCGAGATACTGCTTCCAAGTCCATTGCAAGTTGGCATGTTTCACGGCGACCGCCGGGTCCGACAAGCGCTTCTGCAGGAGCGCCTGAATCGTGTCGTCGGTCATCGGATCCACCTTCAATTACGAGACGAGACGGTCCGTCTTATAGTAGCGGGCGACTGGGCGGCGCCCCTATCCGCCGACCATGATCAGGCCGCCGTCGACCGCCAGCAGTTGCCCGGTGATAAAACCCGAGCCAGGACCCGCCAGAAAGACCAGCATCGGCCCGACATCTCGGGCGGGGTCTCCCAGCGCCCCGCCGAGCGGAATCATCATCTTCATCTGCTGGTCGATGAGGGCGCTGGCCTCCGGACCGAGGAAACTCCGCAATCGGTCGGCGCCGGGTGTCTGCACCGCCGGCGCCAAAGCGTTGACGGTGATGTTGTCGGCGGCCCAGGCCCGGGCGGCGGATCGTGTCCACGCCTGCACCGCGCCTTTGGTCGCGGCGTAGACGGCCGAGATCGGGCTGCCCATAACGGCTTCGGAGGATCCGAAGTTGATGATCTTGCCGCCTTTGGGATCTTGGCCCTTCATCACGGCGTACACGGCCTGGTTGGTGAGGATGGTCGCCTTCACGTTGGTGTCCAACAGGAACGAAATTTCGTCGACGCCGATGTATCCGGGGATCCCGGGCTGCCACAGTCCCGCGGCGTTGACCAGGACGTCGAGTCCACCCAAGCCTTCGGCCGCTTGTTGCACCATCGCGGAGACGGCATCGGCATCGCGCACGTCGCACTGCAGCCAGGTGGCCACGAGATCATCCGGAGGCGGGGACTGGTGATGAGTGGCGGCGACGTCTGCGCCCGCCGCGGTGAGGACCGCGACGGCGGCTGCGCCGATACCGGTGGCTCCACCGGTGACCAGGATCCGCCGGCCTTGCAGCGGTGGCGTCACGTCTGACATGGCGGCAACGCTAGCCGCCGAACGTCGAGTTGTCGGGCAAAAATCGCGGATTCGGCTCAACAACTCGACGTTCGGCGCTTAGGCGCCCTAGGTGCGTACCGCGATCGTCGACAGCAGGTCAGCGAGCCGATCCGGTTGGTCCACCATCGAGAACGTCCGCGCGCCTTCGATCACCTCGAGCCGGGCGTTGGGGATGGTCGCGGCCAGTCGATTACCGTCCTCCTGTTCGAAGAACACGTCGTCTGCCGACCACGCGATGAGCGTCGGCTTGTCGACCTCTGGCAGCCGGGCGGCGACGCCGGTGGTGACCTCGGTGCGCAGCGAGAGTGTGAACTGTCGCAGGTCTTCGGCGACGGTCGGGTCGGATAGCGCCGGGCGCACCCAGACCTCCGTGAGGTCGTCGATGTCGCGATGCGCCAGGCCGTCGAACGCGCGCTTGCGCGCAACCGGAGCACGCATGGCCTGGATCGCGGTCTTGAATAGCGTTTTCGACTTGGCCGCCAGGATCACCGGCTTGAGGATCGGCGGCGGAAAGTGCTCGAACGCATCGCAACTCGTGAGCACGAGCGCACCGAGCCGCTCGGGATGGTGCACCGCGACGAGCTGCGTGACGACCCCGCCGGTGTCGTTGCCGACGAGCACCACGTCCTCGAGGTCGAGTGCGGCGAGTACCTCGGCGACGATGCCGGCGACGCCGGTGATGGTCCGGTCGGCGCCGGGGCGCAGCGGTTGCGGGTGCGCGCCCAGCGGCCAGGTCGGGGCGATGCAGCGCAGGCCGAGATCGGCGAGTCGTTCGCTGACTTGGCGCCACAGTTGGCCGCCCATCATGTACCCGTGCACGAACACGATGGGCCTGCCGTTTTCGGGTCCGGTTGCTTCGTAATGGATCGTTCCGGCATTAATGTCGATCGTCGACATGGATAACTCCCACTCCGAGATATAGTTACAAACAGACTGTCTGTCCGTAAGTTACCAACAGGTTGTATGGAAATCAAGAGGCGGACTCAGGAGGAGCGCTCAGCGGCGACCCGCGATGCGCTGATCTCGGCTGCCCGCAAGCTCTGGGGCCGACGGGGCTACGCGGAGGTGGGGACGCCCGAGATCGCCACGGCGGCCGGTGTGACCCGGGGAGCGATGTACCACCAATTCGCCGACAAGGCGGCGCTATTCAGCGATGTCGTCGAGGCCGTGGAGCAGGATGTGATGGCGCGGATGGCGACCCTGGTGGCCGCGTCGGGAGCGACGACACCCGCAGACGCGATCCGGGCCGCTGTCGACGCCTGGCTCGAGGTGTCCGGCGATCCCGAGGTGCGTCAGCTGATCTTGCTGGATGCGCCGAGCGTGCTCGGCTGGCCCGCCTTCCGCGATGTTGCCCAGCGGTACAGCTTGGGCATGACCGAACAGTTGCTCACCGAGGCCATCCGGGCGGGCCAGCTGGCCCGCCAGCCAGTGCGACCGTTGGCCCACGTACTTATCGGCGCGCTCGACGAAGCCGCCATGGTCATCGCCACCGCCGACGATCCGAAACGCGCTCGGCGGGAGACCGGGCAGGTCCTGCGCCGGCTGATCGACGGGATGCTGCACGACCCGCAACCGGAGCATTGATGCGAAGGAAATCATGGCTTCCGCGAGGAGCGCCGGCCTTCAGTCGTTTGATCGATGCAGCCAGAGGAATTGCTTCAGCTCTCGCGCTGGCAGACGAAAGTACGGTGGAATCGCTTGCAGCACGGCTGTGCTCATGGGGATTATCTCCGGGCGTTCCAGCGCGAATGTGCGTCCACGCCACGTGAGGGTGGCATTACCGGACGCAATGGCGTTTCGGCACCAATCCACGTCGGCGCCATAAGACAGTCCGATGACGAACCCATCCCCATAAGGAAAGGCGCCTACGGGAGTCGCGTAGGTCCGACCGGAACGACGTCCCACATGTTCGAGAAGCGCATACGGGGTGTGGCTCTTGCCGGCGATCGGGGAAATGACCTTGTTGTACGGCTTGAGCAGCGTGGGGCGCAGCCTCTTATCGTGCTGCGCGATTTTGGCAACCACATAGCTCACCAACAACCACGTTGTTGCGAGGGAGCCCGCCAGCAGAATGAGTCTGAAAGCCGCTCGAAACAAACACGGAAATCGCCTTGCTTGCATGTGCGGAGCGTAGCCGCCGCCGCACTCGGCTCGCGGCGGCCGTTCTCTGCGACGTGATTGCGCGGTCACGAGCCCTGACAGGTCAGCGAAACGCGGAGGATCACGCTGTCGGAGTTGAGCAGGTTGGTCTCCACATCGCCGTAGAAGTAGCGGTCGTCGGGGCTCCAGTCGGCGGTCTGAACCACGGTGGCGTAGACCTGCCCACTGCCAAAGCCCCGCGCATCTCCGTTGCTGTTGAAGTCGCTGAGGCGCTGCGGGTTTGAGCCGTCCGGGTTCATGGTCCACCAGTCGGTCCCGCGCGACGGGTTGTCGGCATTGGTCATCCATAGGACCTGGCCGTTCGGTGTATAGCGGGGGTGTTCGTTGTAGCTGTCGCCTTTGGTCAGCCGAGTGGTCGCACCGGAGTTGAGGTCGAGGCGATAAATCTGGCTCTTCCAGAAGTTGTGCGTTTCGAAGTCGCTGGTGAACACCAGCGAGGTGGAATCGGCTGAGAAGCCGCCACTCTCGTTGAACGCATCACCCACAGGTGAGACCGTGCGGATGCCGGACAACGACGGCGTGCCATCTTGGGCGACGTTGAAGTCAGCCACTTTGATCACCCAGAATCCGGCGAAGCGATTCGGATTGAGCATCTTGCCGGCGGCGGTGCGTTCGGTCCACTCCAGCAGTCGACCGTCGGGCGAGAATTCCGGGATGATCGTGCCGTGATCTTTGTCGGTCGGGACGTCGGTGAGCTGCCACGCGTGAGAGGCGTCGGCCGTGGCCACCCACAGGTCCGAGAAGCTGCCCCACCCGGGAGTTGCGCCGACCGAGTTTCCGGGGTGACTCGACTTTTCGGCCACAAACGCGACGAATCGCCCGGACGGGCTCCACACGGGTGACCCGGTCGTGCGTTGCGGTAAGGCGGCAGAACCCACTCCCAACTGCTGGCGGATCGTGCCGTCCGGCTTGACGGTGTAGATGTGGAAGAGGCCGTCACTGCCCTTGGCGTTGAACGCGATTAGGTCGTTGGCCTTCGACCAGTCAACGGCGAAGGCGTCCTTCTCAAACACCTGATAGCTGATTGGCGGCCCACATCCGCTGTGTCCGAGGGGTTTCCCGGGAGTCGGCTGAGAACCTTGAGCCGAGTGTGGGTGACGGGCGCACGAACTGCCCAGGACGACGAGGATCACTGCGCACACGCGGACTGCGCACATCGAAAACCGTGCCACTTTGCCACCCCGCCATTGATCCCGACTACTGGCCAGCACAACCAGCCTACGGATCGCCGGCGCATGCCACCGCGGCGTTTCATTCGGGTGGACGTCGTCGAGCCCGGTGGTGGGTTAGAACTGGCCGCAGTTAGGTGCGGTGGGTTCTCCGTTGAAGCGCGCGGCGATCCACTGCATGGCCGGCTCGCCGTCGACGAGCATCGGCAGGGCGTGGTTGATGATCAGTTTGTTGAGAAACGGTGGTTCCTCGTTGGTGCGGAATTCCACGCCGGCGCCCTGGGCGCACCAATCGCGACCGAGCTGGTTGGCCGCGGTCCACGGCACCAGCGGGTCATAGCGGTTGCTGTCGATCATCACCGGCGCGTTGGGTTTGGAGCGTCCGATCCGCTGCGCTTCGAACAGGCTGCTGAACGGTTCTTCGTTGACTAATTGGTTGATGTCCTCGGTGAAGTAGGGCTGCAGATGCCGAAACATGAAATCGATGAGGGTCTGGCCTACGCACTGGCGTGACACCGATTCGAGCATCGCCAGCCCGCGCGGCGTCATCTTGGAGCGGATAACCTCGGCGAACTCCGGATAGGCGGCCATCACACTGTTGAGCGCGTACCCGACGACGCCGACCAGGACACTGCCGTCGGCGTAGGGAAGCAGTTCCTTGAGGTTGGCCGGCGGCGCCCCGGCGTAGGTACCCACGATGTGAAGCTCGGGGGCGTAGGAGGCGGCCAGCTCGGCCGCCGACGCCGTCGCGCCGCCGCCTTGCGAGTATCCCCAGAACGCCACGGGCCCACGCGGATCCAACGATGTTCCGGGCAGGTGCATGGCCGCGCGCGCGGCATCGAGCACGGCCTGCCCCTCGGCCACCCGGCCCACGTACGTATGCATCGAGGGGGTGCCCAGGCCCTCGTAGTCGGTCATCACGATGGCGAACCCACGGGCAACCATCGTCGCGACGAACAACTCCTCGTAGTTGAACATGATGTCCCAGCCGCCCGAATAGTGGATGCCCTGGTTGAACATTCGCGACGGGGCACACTGATTGCCCTGGCCCTGCGTGCCGGGCGCGTAGCTGATCAGGGGCCGTGGCCCACTGCCCGGCCACGCGTTGTAGGGCTCAAAGTAGGTACCGGTGACCGCGATTGGATTGCCGCGGGTGTCGTTGCTGCGGTACATGATTCGGGTGCCGGTGGCCATGATCGCGCCCAGCTGGCCGGACGGCTCCAGCACCAGGCGCGACGGCTCAGTGCGGATCAGGTCACCGGGCTGGCCGGGTGGCAGCGGATCCGGTGGGGTGTAGAACTCGGCGTACTGCGGCTCATCCCCACCATCGGCGCGAGCATTTCCGACGGTGGCAACCGCCGATCCGATGACAAGCAGGATTGCGAGTACCCCCCCGAATCGGCGCATCACGGAACGGTAACAATGGAGCACCCCCCAATGGAAGGGTGATCTCGGCCGTCGTCTCAGCGGTGGCTCTGGGCGAAGAATTGCCAGATGGTGTCGGTAGCGTTGAGCGCCGTCGACGGCTCGGGAATCCCCGCCAGCTCCGCGAGCGGACTGGGCTCGCCGCCGGGCCATTGATGGCCGGCACCGGCCACCGAGATCAACTCCGCGGTGCGTCCGTCGGCGCACCCGGCTGTTTGGGTCGTCACGTCTCCGGCAGTCGTTGAGGTCGGTGCTCCGCATCCGTCGATGGCACGCCAGGTGGCGTTGACCGACTCCACCGAGGGGCCGTCGACGCGCGGATTCCCATTGATCGCGAACGCTTTACCGGGTCCGCCGTTGTAAGGGACCCGGTCGTCGGCCGTGCCGTGGATTTGCAGGACCGATGTGGGCCGCGCTTGGGAGCAGTCGGTCAGCAACGTGCCCGCGACGGGCGCGATGGCGGCGAAGGTGTCGGTCTGGCAACCCAGCCGAAGTGCCATCATGGCCCCGTTTGACATGCCGGTGGCATAGATGCGCGCGCGATCGATCGGCATCTGTTGCTCGATGGCCGCGACCATGGTGGTGATGAAGCCGACGTCGTCGGCGTTGATGCGCTGGGGCTCACCGCAGCACGTCCCGGCATTCCAGGCACGGTTGAGACCGTCGGGGTAGGCGACCAGGAAATGACCGCCGTCCGCCTCGCTGTCCCAGTGATACGAACGCTCGGCCTGTTCACCGTTGCCGAAGCCGCCGTGCAGCATCACCACCAGTGGCGCCGCATCGGTCAATCCCTGTGGTCGGTACAGGTGAAAGCTCCTGCTGACCCCGCCCGACTCGACGGTCTGAGTGGACTGCCCTACCGGGATCGATTGCGCGCCGGGCGTTCCCGCCGCATGTCCGCCGCCAAGGCACCCGCCGAGCACGACAATCAGAAGCGGAACGAGGCAAACGCTGAGTATTCGAGCCCGTGGAGATCGCATGAACCCATCCTGTCAGCCAACCCGATATTTGACAAGTAACTTGTCAATCTTGCCCGGAGTGGCACACTCATGGCCATGCGACGTGTTGTGGATGCCGAGTGGAAGCCCACCGTGCCCGCGCTGGTGAGCTGGGTTGCCGCGTCGGGAGCGCCTCACCTGAGAGCGGCGTTCGCCGCGGCCGGACTCGACGGGATTCGCCCGGCGCAAGCGGTTGCGCTCGTACCGCTGGCGGCCGGCGGACTGCACGCATCGGATCTGGCCGATCAGCTCAAGGTGAGCCGGCAGGCGGTAGCCCAAGGCATCGCGGCCCTGGAACGACACGGCTACGTCACTCGAGTGCCCGACCCCGTGGACGCCCGCGCCCGAATCATCGAGATAACACCGCGCGGCCGCCAGGCGCTACGCGTAATGCGTTCCAATGCACTTGATTTGGAGAAGCGATGGGAACAGATCCTGGGACAGCAGCGATTAGGCGAACTGCGCGAGACCTTGCACATATTGCTCTCCGGTGAGGCCGCGGAATCCGGCGCGTAATGCCTATTCAGAACGATTCCTCGCGGCGTAGGTTCGACCCCAAGACAATGAACAGGAGGCCCGCCGTGCCCATATTCATGGTCGAGCGCAACTTTGCCGAGGAACTGGAACCCAGCATCGAGGTCGCCGACGGCATCAATCGGATCAACGACCAGGAGGGCGTTCGGTGGATGTATTCGTTCTTGTCAGCTGACAAGCGAAAGACCTACTGCCTGTACGAGGCGCCCTCGCCGGAGGCCATCAGAACCGCGGCCGCGCGCGCCGGTCTTCCCGCCGATGTCATCGTCGAGGTGAGTGATCGCGTTATGCCGGACGGAGCCTTATCGGACATCTGAAAACGCTCACCCCAGCAGCTCGTGATCGGCGGCGTACATCGCCGCTTGCGTGCGGTTGGCGGCGCCGGTCTTGATCAGGATGCTGCGCACGTGGTTGGCCGCCGTGTTGGTGCTGATGTAGAGGCGTTCGCCGATCGCCCGATTGCTGAGCCCCTCGGCCAGCAGCCGCAGCACCTCGACCTCGCGTTCCGTCAGGCCATCGGCCCCCTGGAGATCCATAGTCAGCAACGACTCCACCAGGTCCGTGACCCGGGCCTGACCGATCGGCGCGGCGATTGCGCGGGCCTCGTCGGCCAGGCGCCGCGCATCCTCGGTGCGACCACACGACGCGGCAAACAACGCGTGCCGGGCCAGCGTCTCCGTGACGTGAACCACCGAGCCCATCCGACGGTCCATCTCGAGCGCCGCGCCGAAATAACGCTCGGCCGCGGCACTGTCGCCGCCGAGCGCCGCCATCCGGGCGAGATATCGGTCGGCGCTGCCGAACAGGGCGACGAACTGGCCGGCCACCAGGTTCTTCCCGGCATAGCGCTCGAGGTACGGGCGCAGTGCGTGGACCGCTTCGCGGTTGCCCAGCGCTAAGGCCGCCTCGACCATGAAGACCAACTCCATCGGCCACTGTGCCTCGTCGGTGCGGTCGCCGAGATTGCGGTTGAGCAGGTGATTCAGTGCGCGGGCCATGCCCCGTTCGCAGTCGAGCTCGGTATACAGCGCAAGCAGACCGGGCACCCAGCGTCCGGCGAATGTCTCGCTGCCGTCGACAAACCCGCCGAATCTCTTCAGGTCTCCGGTTTCGCGGCGGATCATGAACATCTGGACCCCGTTCGAGCCCTCGGTGTCGTCTGCGCCGAACAAATCGCCGGTGCGCAACGCGATGTCGGCCCACCGTTCGGCGCCGGCGAAGTCGCCGCGCAGATAGGCCAGCCCCTGCTCGACGCACGCGCCTACGAACCCGAAAACGGGTTGGCCGCAGGCTTGGGCCGCGCGCCGCATGTCGGCGGCCGCCGCAGCCACGTCATCGGGCCGGCCGGCCAGATAGCCGACCACGGCGCGGAAATGCGATCCCACCCCCAGTGACTCGTAGTCGCGGCGCGATAAAGCCATACGCGAGGCCTCGGCAGATCGCTCCGATTGGATTTCGCACATTTCCGGCGTGAGTCCCTGCCACAGACTCGTCTTCAGGGTGTGCAGCAGTACCGCCGAATCGTCGGCGATCCGCGCCCGGTCGATAGCGTTGTTGCCGATTTCGCGGGCGCGCGCCGCCTCGCCGGCGAAAGCCAGCGCCCGTCCGAAACTGCCGAGAGCCTGCACATAGTTTGGGTCGTCATTACTCAACCCGCAGGACTCCAGTGCCGAAGCCAACAGGTCGGCGGCCTTCGAATCGGCCTGCCCGCGACGCCAATTCGCCTCCTCGTAGCCGATGGCCGCCTCCAGGCGGATGATCGGGTTGTCCATCGCGCTGATGCGTTCGTAGATGGCCCGCGCCGGGGCGAAATCGCCGGCCCGCACGTGGTTGGCGGCCGCGTCGAGGTCCAGCCGTGCCCGATCCGGGAGGCTCATCTCGGGAAGCGACGCCGCCCGCTCGAACCATTTCGCCGCATCCTCATAAGCCATGCTCTGTTCGGCCATCCGGGCCGCCTGACGCGCGTATCGCAACGCCTGCTCGTGGTAGCCCAGCACGTGTGCCCGCAGGTAGTGGTTTGCCAGGCGGGGAACGACCGACGGGTCCGCGCGCCCCTCGAGCGCTTCGGCGGCTCGCGCGTGCATGATCCGCAGCCGGGACGCCGCCATCCCGCCGAGCACGGCCTCGCGGGTAAGCGCGTGCACGAACGAGAACTCGCCATCGGAGTCGTGCACAGCCCGGACCAGCCCGACGGCTTCGGCCGAATCGATCGCTGCCAGCGTCGCGGTGAGATCGGTCTCGCGGGTCGCGATTAGGGCGGGCAGATCAAACGTCTGACCCAGCACCGCTGCCTGCTCGATGACCTCTCGGACGGTGGCACCCAGTCCGCCAAGGCGGCGGGCAATGGCATCTCCGATCGACGCCGGGACGGTCTGTTGCACACTCAAGGTGGCTAGCCCGCCCCGCATTTCCAGGTCATTGACCAGTTCGGTCAAGAAGAACGGATTGCCGCCGGTCTTGTCACGCAGCAGGGCAGCGGCCGTGCGGGCCGACGCGGGAGCCAACTGCTGCGTTCGGCTAACGAACTCGGCGATCGCCTCGGTGTCCAGGCCCGCGAGGTCCAGGCGCCGGACACCGTCGAACCGGTGCAGTTCGGCCAGCCGGGTGGTGAGCTCGTCGGAGCGGTCCGGCGGGGTCGTGCGGAACGTGGCCACCACCAGCATGCGGACGTCAGCGCAACCGATCAGCACGTGTTCGAGCATCGCGAGGGTGGGCAGCTGCGCCCAATGCAGGTCGTCGAGGATCAACGCGATCGGGCTATCGATGGCCAGACGACGCAGGAAGCCGGTAAGCGCGTTGAAAAGCGCCTGCCGGCTTGTGCCGACGTCCTGCGCGGGGACGGTGTCGGGCAGATGCCGATCCACCTGGGTTGAGAGCCGCCGCAGCTGGGGCCCGGCGTCGGCCAGTGGACCCGCCATGGAACCTGGTGCAGCGGCGATCAGGAGACGATCCAGCGCCTCAGCGAATGGTGCGAACGGGACGTCCGCGTCGGCCGTCGAGCTGCCCGCGAGTACCGCAACGCCGTGGGCGGCCAGCGTTCCGGCCACCTCGGCGGCCAGGCGCGTCTTGCCCGCCCCGGGTTCACCGCCGATGAACACCGCCTGGCGGTTGCCGCTCTCGACCCGCTCCCAGGCCTGCTCGAACGCCGCGAGCTCTGCGGCGCGACCCACGAGCGGGCCGCGGCGACGTGCGATCAGTTCTGCTGGAAGCGGTGGCGGCAACCACTGCGCCATGGAATAAACGTAACCGCGTCGGTGTCGGCCGGTCGATAGTCAGATCTGACTATCGTTAGATGCCTCGGAAATGCTTTGTTGTGGTCATGACGAACGGCCTCCTCGCCTCGTAGCGTCGCAGCATCACGACCCGCGAAGCAGACGAGGAGGTGCGGACAATGAGCCAGACAACCGCAACCGACGAATTACGGACCAGGCTGGGCGCGGAGGTGATCCTGCCCGACGACCCCGGGTACCACGAGGCGCGTGCGCTGCACAACGCCATGATCGACAAGCGGCCGGCGGTGATCGTGTGCTGCCGATCCGTCACCGACATCGCGGGCGCTCTCGAATTTGCGCGGACATCGAACCTCGCGATCGCCGTCCGCGGGGGCGGTCACAACGGCCCCGGTTTCGGCTCCGTTGAGGGCGGCCTTGTCATCGACTTGTCGCCGATGAACCGCGTCGACGTCGACCCCGATCGGCGTACCGCCCGCGTCCAAGGCGGTGCGACGTGGGCGCAGGTGGACCGCGCGACCCACGCCCACGGTCTGGCGACGCCGGCCGGCATCATTTCCACCACCGGGGTGGGCGGCCTCACCCTCGGTGGCGGCCACGGCTACCTGTCCCGCAAGCACGGCCTCACCATCGACAACTTGTTGGAGGCCGAGGTCGTGCTGGCCGACGGTCGCGTGGTGACGGCGTCCGAATCTGAGCACCCCGATCTGTTCTGGGCGCTGCGCGGCGGCGGCGGCAACTTCGGCGTGGTCGCCTCGTTCACTTTCCGGCTGCTCCCCGTGCACACCGTGATCTGTGGTCCCACGGCGTGGCCCGCATCGGTGACCGGCGACATCTTGAGGTGGTACCGGGACTTCCTCCCGGCTCAAGACGAAGACCTGTACGGGTTCTTCGCAAGCATGACCGTCCCGCCGACGGCGCCGTTCCCCGAGGCGTTCCACCTGCACAAGGCGTGTGCTGTGATGTGGTGCTACACGGGCGATCCCGCCCGCGCCGACGAGGCGTTCGCGCCGGTTAGGCAGATGCAGCCGGCCTTCGAGGGCCTTGTTGCGGCCCCGTACCCGGCACTGCAATCCACCTTTGATGGCCTTTATCCCAAAGGGCTGCAGTGGTATTGGCGTGGCGACTTCGTACGGACGGTGCCGGACGACGCCGTTGAAGCGCACGCCCGCTTCACCGAGGAACTGCCAACCATGCACTCGACGATGCACCTCTACCCGATCGACGGCGCGGTCCATCGGGTTGGCCAAACCGACACCGCGTGGGCCTACCGGGATGTCAACTTCTCGCAGGTCATCGCGGGTGTCGATCCTGACCCGGCGAACGCGGAATTGATAAAGCGCTGGGCGGTGGACTACTGGGACGCCACCCACCCGTACTCGGCGGGCGGTGCTTACGTCAACTTCATGATGGACGAGGGTCAAGACCGAGTCCGGGCGACCTATGGTCCGAATTACCAGCGGCTCAGCGAGATTAAGGCACAATACGATCCGGGCAACGTCTTCCGCATCAACCAGAACATCCTGCCTGCCGCCTGACACGATCGCGCCCGCTTCCGCTCAACATGAGGTTCACCGTCCGGAACTCGTGAACGAGCGGTTGGGAGTCGTTCGAGGTCGTTCAAGGGACTCAAACGACCGGCATACTGGCGAACGAGGCGCTACGACCCGGAGGGCACCGTTCGTGATAACTCGTGATGTCGAGGCGAGCGCGTTGGGCGACCTGGCCCTTTCTCCGCCGCGCGCGGCGTTGGCCGTCACCGTAGACGACGAAATCCGCGTGCTGCCGGTCAGTGTGAATCTTGAAGGGCCTGGCGATCCTGCGTCGTCGCCGCGCATTGTGCAGGTGCCGGAGGGCAGCCCAGATCTCGCGGATCGCAATGTCGTTGTGATCGCCGACGACGGTCCGGAGTGGTTCCGGTTGCGGTCGTTAACTGTCAGAGGGATCGCGAAGGCCGTGGGCGATTGCACTTACCGGGTCGTGCCCAAGCGAATCGTGGCCTGGGATTACGGTTCGCTTCGCCGCGTACCGACCCTGCCGGTAACCTCAACTCCACGACGGGCGTCGTTTTCGGTTACCGACGAGAACGACGATGTCAACCCTTTCCGGTCGCCGAATCTTGAAGCGGCGGTGCGCAGTTCGCGAGTGATGATTCTTGCCAGCCGTTCACAGAGGGGCACGCCATTTGCGGTGCCGTTGTGGTTCGTTCGGCACCACGGCCGCTGGTATGCGACGACCTCGGCGTCGTCCTGGACAGTACGCAATGTGGCTGCTTCGCCGCAGGTGGCAATACTGCTCGGTGGCGAGGGGCGGGGAAACACCAACCGGCTCCTGGTGCGCGGATCCGCCCGAGCGGTCCGAGGTATGCCACCGCCGGCGGTGCTTGCCCGGATAGCCTGGCTCTACTATCTGCAACCGCGGTTCGCGGCGGTAGAGCTTGGTCACATACGGTTATGGGCGCTGCGAATGCGCTACTACGGCCAATCGCAGGCGGCATACGTCGTGATCACGCCCCAGACCGCGACCGAACTTCGAGCCCCGTAGTCACAGCGACGCCGACACGACACTCGACGCCGCACACGAGATGCTCTAACCCGCGAGTGGCACAACAAGTTTGGGATGGGTTGCTTTGGCGGCCTACGGCCGTTGTCAGACGGTTTTGGCGCGAACTGGACGCAACCGTGGAAACAGTAGGCCGGTTCGGACCTTGTAGGCGGCGAAGCCGGGATGGCGCGCCATCGATTGATCCTTCTTGATCATGTTCCGGACGAAGAATCCAAAGATCCACGCCGCGTTTACCACAAACGGTATCGGGTTCCAGGAGATGACCGCGAAACCAAGGTAGGTCAGAATCTCACCTAGGTAGTTGGGATTCCGCGTTCGAGCGAACAGACCATCCTCGATCAAGCCGGGACGAACTTTCAGGGTGTAGTACTTCTGGGCGTCAGAAACATAGTGCAAGAAAATCCCGAACACGTAGACGGTGACTCCCACGCAGACCGCGATGCCGGGGACATTGGGCTTGAGCCACGCCAACAAAATCGGCGCGGCGTAGTAGCCGGCGAGCGGCAGGAAAACGAACAAGATCCCTATCCAGATGGGTACCTGTTCGGCGAACCGCCGATCGGGATAGGTGCGGCCCTTGATCAGCCACAGGATTGAATACGTACCGTGCATGGCCAGGTAGAGCCACATCATCGTGCTGTAGTTGGCAAAGGCGAGCATCGCTGCCACCGTCACCGGGATGACAAGGGCTTTGTGCAGGTTGATGAAGAAGCCGGTGGTTTTCATGAGTCCTCATTCGGGGCAACCGATCACGTTTTCGGGGTGTCGCCGGTGTCCTGATCGTGGGGTTTGATCGACGAGCGGAGACACTACAGGATAGTATTACTATCCAGCGATCTCTACAAGAGTGTCATCCGAGCGTGCTGCCCCACCGCAGTGGCAGGAGGAACGACTGTGCGGGTATCCGAATTGGCCGAGCAAACAGGCGTATCGGTGGCAACGGTGAAGTACTACATACGTGAACGCATGCTCGCGGCCGGCGATCCGACGGGTCCGCGGCGTGCGACATACGACCCCTCACACGTGCAGCGGATAAACCTGATCAAGGCATTGACCGGCCCGGCGGGGTTATCGGTATCCCAGGTCAAAGCGATCCTGCAGATCATCGACGAGCCCAGGTCCAGCCTCGATGATCGCCTCGCCGGTGCCACAGCCGTACTGGCCGACGGCGTCGACACGGACACCGGCGACGAATCCTTTCCTCGCGCTCGGCAAATCGTCGGTTGGCTTGGAGAGCCGTACCGGGCCGAACCGCCCGCGGCAGCCCTCCTCGAGAGTGCGCTCCATGCGGTCGAGACGGCCGGCTTCGAACTTCACCCAGACCAGTTCGCCATCTACGGCGAACACATGCTTGCCATCGCCGCCAGCGAAGTCGCCAACATCCCAACCGACCCTGCCGAGGCCGTCCGATACGCCGTTCTTGGCACCGTACTTTTCGAACCCGTCCTTGCCGCGATCCGCCGGCTGGGGCAGCAGAGCCTCGTCAAACGACGCCCCGACGCCTGACAGGATTGCGCACCGGCCTAGCCGGCGTGGCTTGACCTTGGGCAGATGCCGTGCCGAGTGGCTAGCCAGAAAATCGCGCCGAGACGTCCTGGTGGTGCGGGGCATTCGGATTATCGTGACGGAATGGAAGAAAGGTTTGCGCTCATCAACCGCCGCCTTGCCATGCTCGAACAGCAGGTGCGTCTGTTGTCGGAGAGGGTCGAGGTCCCGTGCCCGACGTTCGCCAGCGACGTCGGTACCACCGCACCGGGGCAACTTGACCGCGGTGTGCCCGCGGAAGTTGTCGCCCTCGCCCGTGCCGGAAACGCGATCGCCGCGATCAAGCTGTACCGCGAGTTGACCGGCGCGGGACTACGCGAGGCGAAAGATATTGTCGAGTCTTTGTAAACGGGGCTTCCTCGACCGACACTAGGGCCCGCGGAAAGCACGATTCATTCGTTGCTTGAATGCCTGGTCGAAACGGCGGTAGGTGCTACGCAACGGGTGCCCCGGCCAGTGGTCGCCGACGAGCTCGACGGGCAGCAGCGGATCGAGTTGAAGATGCCGGACCACGGCGATCGATAGCGCGAAGTCGTAGGTGAAGCTATCGGTCGAATCGTCACGTGCGCTTGCCTTGAGCGCGACATCCATGGCCTCCTCGAGCGCCCTGGCGTCCTCTGCCCACTCATCGAGGGAAAAGAGTGATCGCACCCTGTCGGCGGTAATGTCCGTGGCGGCGCGGCGAAAATGCGTGCACTGCTGGTCCAGCACCTCCCTGAACGCCGGAAACCGTTGCGGGTCAAGGTTGTCCGGACGAATCCAAACGCCCTCCCGAAGCTCGGCCAGATGCAGCGTCATCGCCGCTTTCCTCAGCTCGAGGCGATCGGCCGCCGACCTGCGATCCAGCGCCACGATCGCCAGTTCCCATGTTCCGTCCCAGCGGTGGGCGGCGGCGTCGTCGATCCGGGAAGCCTCGTCGACCCGGTGGTGGCGTTCCATCAAGCGCCCGGCGAGTGCGTAGCTCCCGTCGTCGCCGGAGATTTCGCCATTTGAGACCATCCGCCAGAGGCAGGTGCGGGCCGCGCCGCCGCTGATGCCGAACAGTGAGGCCACCGCGACCAGCTCCGCCACCGTGAGACGGCCCTGGTCGGATCCCAACAAAGCTGACGCAAGGACCGAGCGCGCGCTGAGCGGCCGGCTGCCGATCAAGTCGCTCAGGCGGGATTGCGGTGCGGCGGGCACGCGGGCAACGATATCACCAAATCATTGACGCGTGACGTATAAAGTGTGACACTGACACGCATGAGCTCCCCGACGAAGTCGTTGGTCGCCGACGATGTGGAGATCGCCAGGCGCATCCTTGCTCACATCGACGCCGGTACCACCGATGAGGGTGCGGCTTGGCGTGAACCCGTCGAAAACTACCTAGACCCAGCCCGGTTCGTTCAGGAACTGCGGCTGCTACGCACGACGCCGACTGTGTTCGTTCCCTCCGCGACGATCCCAAACGCCGGTGATCATGTCGAACGAACCGTCTTCGGGGTGCCCCTATTCGCCGTGCGGGGGCGCGATCAACGGGCCCGTGTGTTCCGCAACGCCTGCCGGCATCGCGGCTTCGCCCTCGTGCAGGACGCCGGGTGCTCCCAGGCGCTGGTGTGCCGCTACCACGGCTGGACTTACCGTCTGGATGGTTCGCTCTCGCACGTCCCGCATGCCGATGCTTTCCCGGATCTGGACATGTCGACGCGCGGTCTGGTCGAGGTCGGCAGTCAGGAAGTGGACGGGCTCATCGTCATAGGCGGACTCGACTCCGAAGGCGCAGCGCCGAAAGACTATGGCGAAGAGGCGATCTCGTGGCTGACCGACGGGAGTCCGTGGCGCGAGAAGCTTGTTCCCGCGCAGCGGCTCGTTTTTGCGGAATCCACGCTTCGGGCGATCAACTGGAAGGTGCTCGTCGAGCAGTTTCTGGAGGGCTATCACATCCGCTCGACGCACAGGGACACCTTCTTCCCGGTGCAGTACGACGACCTCAACGTGGTCGAGCTGTTCGGCCCGAATAGCCGAATCACATTTCCATACCGCAATATTGAACGTCTTCGGGATCGCCCGCAGAGCACTTGGTCGACGGACGCGAGGGTGACGTACCTGTATCAGCTGTTCCCCAACGTCATGTTGGCGACTTTCCCGGACGTGGTGTCGGTGGTTGTGATCGACCCGGTAGACGTCGATCACAGCACGGTCAGTGTTTACTCGATGGTCAGGCCGGACGTCGCCGAACGTGCCTCGCTTGACCCAGCGAACAACCTGGTGGGCGCGGGTAGTTTCATTGAGCGGGGTCTCGTCGAAGATAACGAGATGTCGGCGGGTGTCCAACGCGGGTTGCACTCGGGTGCAAACTCGTTCGTGGAGTTCGGACGTCACGAGAGCGCGATCGGGCACTTCCACGCCACCCTTCAGGAGCGTCTCGCTCGATTAACCAAGGCCTAGCTCAGGAGTCGAACGGAGCCATCCGCACGGCCAGCGGCAATCCACAGCGAACGAGAAGCCCGAAGCGTCCGGCCGGCAACGCCGTCGCCTCCGCGCGCATCATGCCAACGAGTTCCCTTTTGAAATCACCTCTCGGGTAACGCCGCAGCACCTCTGCGACATTGCCGGGAGCGATGTCCCAGATGCGCAGTCCGGCGCCGTCGACCATCGCTCCCCACTGCAAGTAGCAGCCAATGGCGCCGTCGTCTTCCACCTTGACTCCTGGTGTTGTGTGAACGCAGATACCGTCGGCGAGCAGATCCGCACGGTCATCTGCGAGTCCGGCGGCCTTAGCGCAGGAAATCATCCGATCGACGCTGCCGAGAGTGAAATCACGGTTGCCCGTAGGGCGCGCAATGCCATAGTCGTGCAGCAGCGCCCCGCAGTAGAACAGCTCGTCGTCCGTCTTGTTTCCGTCGACGGCCGCGAGCGCACGCCCGAACAACCAGGTGCGGTAGGAGTGGCCCGCAAGGGTCGGCGGCAATTCCGCGCACGCCTCCTCGGCCTCACGAGCGAACTTTGAATCGGGTACGCGGAATGTGTCCAAGTCAACCTGCGCGGCCGCAGCCGGAAGCCGGCCCAGGACGAGCTTGGTCCGTCCCACCGCGTTTTGCCACTGGCCTACCGCAATTGCGGCCAGGAGCCGGCGCCGCTCGGCGCGAGACAGACGACCGCCGGTGCGACGGACCCACGCAAGGCCACCAAGCCGCTGGGGATCGGGCGCGTTCATTTCATTTCAACCAATCGACTGCAATCGCATCGCCCCCATCGGGCAGGCACAGTCAGCGCTACGGCGTTTTGAGGAAGACGTCGTTGAGGGTGACGGTGCGAAGGTTTCGGGCGCGGATGATGTCGACGAGTTGCGGATACACGTGCGTGACGGGCAGGTGATTGAGGTGCCCGATAACGATGGACTGCGGGGTGAAGTACTCATCGGCCATCTTCACGATGTAGTCCTGGGTGATCAGCGTGGAATCCGACAACGAACCCGACCATAACGTTGGCACGGTGTAGCCGAGGTCGGCGGCCACGGCGTCGACGGTGGCGTTATGCTTCGCGTACGGCGGCCGCCAGTACGGTTTCGCGCCGATGCCGTAGGTCTCCTTCAGAAAATCGTCGTTGCGCTTGATCTGTTGGGCGACTTGGTCTTTGGGCAGGGTGGTCAGATCCGGGTGTGACCAGGTGTGGTTGCCCAGTTGGATCTGCCCGGATTCGACCAGCGGCCGAAGCAGCGCCAGGTTGTCGGTCCACGAGTTGTAGATTCCGTTGACGAAAAACGTCAGCCGCACACCGGTGTCTTTGGCGAACTGCGCGTAGGCGCGCACTACCTCGCTGTTGACGCCGTCATCGACGGTAAGCGCAAGCAGATCACCCTGGCCGGGAATCTTGTGCAGTGCACCACCACCGGGCAGCGCGACGCGGGCACCCAACGGTGGGGGCGGTAACAAGGCCGACGGCGCGGTTGGACCCGATGTCGCCACGTCGGCCGGAGTCGTCTCGGCGAATGTCCGCGGTTGCGGGTCGACCACGAGACGGGCCGCGCCCACGCCGACAACAGTGGCCGCTGCGAGCGCCCCGAGGAAGCGTCGCCGGTTCAGCTCTGACGCGGGACGGCTCCCGAGGCTCCTCGTGAAGGAGGGGACGACGAATTCCACGCGATGCCTCGCGGGTCTTTTGCGGTGCGATGTCGGCACGCGCGACCCCGCGCCGGGGGTGCCCCAGTTGCCAAAGTCCGCAGCCACAGCAGCGAACCGTACCATTGGCGGCGCGACCATGCCGGTTTCGTTACGGGAGGGTCAGCTGTGAATTCGGCGTCGAAACGGCAACGGCCCTGCATACCTCGGCGCCCAGCGCCGTGACCTCAAGCACCGACGGTCATCGCCGAGATAACCCTCAAGGCGGATCAATGAGGCGCGCCGCCGCCGGGTTGTGGTAGCTGGACGGGTTCGGTACCCGGGGTTCCCAGCGTCGCGGCCAGCCACGGCAGCGACGCGGCGAACGCCTGGGCGGCGAACGGCCAGTCATGCTTGCCGGGTTGGGTAACCACCGCGCAAGTGACCCCGTTGGCGGCGGCGACGCCGCACAGCGAGTTGGCCGCGGCGTCCTGGCCTTCTGGGTTGGCGGTGGGGTCGGCGCTGGGAGCGCCGAGGGTGGGAATGGCTTCCTGGGCGAAGTTGCGCGGACCGGACGATTCTGGGACGTCGAACCAACCCGATACCCCGGTGTAGTGGCCATGCCGACCGATGGCGGTGGCCGGGTCGAAGGCGGCCCAGGCGGCGGTGTCGCCGCCGAACAACCGGGCGACGGTTTGCTCCTTTGTCCCGACATTGGGGCTGCGGTCACCGGCAATGTCCACAAACGCGCTGAACATGTCCGGATGCATGACGGTCAAGTCGACCGCGCAGGTACCGCCCATCGACCACCCCGCGACGCCCCAGCTCGTGCGGTCAGCGCTTACCCCGAAGTTCGAGACGACGAACGGCACGACATCTTTCGTTAGATGATCGGCGGCATTACCGCGGCTCCCGTTGACGCACTCGGTGTCGTTGTCGAACGCGCCGGTCGGATCGACGAACACCAGCACAGGGGCGAAGCCGTGATGATGGGCCGCGAAGTCGTCGATGGTGTCGAAAGCGCCGCCGGCACGGAGCCAGTCGGCAGGAGTATTGAACGCGGAACTGATCATCATCACCGTCGGCAGCCGGGGCGGTGGATTGCTGCCGAACCACGCCGGAGGCAGATAGACCAGTTCCTGGCGGTGGGCAAAGTGCGACGCGTCGGCACTGGTTGTCACGGGCACCACGACGCCCTTGGTCGGCTTGGTTCCCTCGAGCTGCATCGCGGTGACCCGCAGCCGATCGATTTGATCGGGCAACGGTCGCGATGTCAGCTGATTCCATGCGGTGATCACCGTGGGGAAGTAGCCGACCCACCGGTTCACGGTCAAGGTGGCGCACAACACGCACAGGGGTACTGAAAGCACCGCCAGCCCACGTCGCCACCAGCGGGCTCCCGGCCATCCGAGCAAGAGCGCCGCGACCGCCAGGCCGCTCATCGCTATCCACAGCCACAGCGACACGGGCGCCGGATCCCCGGCCACGCCTATCGACGCGATGTACCAGTGCGACAGCGCCGTCACCGCTGCCGCGATCACCAAAGCCACCGGTAGTGTCCAGCCACGCCAGCGTCGCCTGCGCCATCCGACCGCGCCGATCACCACGATCAGTGCGAGCGCCTGCACCGCCAATGGCAACCAGCCGTGCAGCAGGGACAGCTGTCCGATGAAGTTGGGCAACGGCCGTGACCTTCGCTAAATCCGATCGCTCTGCGAGGCTGACTTGAGGCTTACTTGTTGATGGTCCGACCAACTATCCCATACCATCCCCAACCAACAGCCCGCCATTTGTCGGGTGGCCGATGAGATCGGTGTGGGTCATACGTGTTCGATGACGCTGGCGAAAGAGCGTAGCCGCAGGCTGTTGCCGACGATGAAGACGCTGGAGTACGCCATCGCGGCGCCCGCCAGCATCGGGTTGAGCAACCCGAGCGCGGCCAGCGGGATCGCGGCGATGTTGTATCCGAAGGCCCAAAACAGGTTCGTCTTGATCGTGGCCAGGGTCCGACGGGAAAGCCGGATCGCGTCCGCTGCGGCGCGAAGGTCGCCTCGCATCAGGGTGAGGTCGGCGGCTTCGATCGCAACGTCTGTGCCCGTACCCATGGCCAGCCCCAGATCAGCGGTGGCCAGGGCGGCGGCGTCGTTGATGCCGTCGCCGACCATGGCGACGACCTTGCCTTCGGATTGCAAACGCTTGACGGCTGCGACCTTGTCGGCGGGCATCACCTCGGCGATGACCTGCGCGATGCCGACCTCGTCTGCGATGCGCCTTGCCACGGTCGCGTTGTCGCCAGTCAGCAGCACCGGTGTCAATCCCAGGGATTTGAACTGTTGAATCGCCTCTGCGCTGGTGTGCTTGACGGTGTCCGCGACCACCAGGATGCCGCGGGCGCGGCCGTCCCAGCCGACGGCGACGGCGGTCTTGCCTTCGCTCTCGGCGCGGGCTTTGGCCTCCCGCAATTCCGCGTCGAGGTGCTGGGCCCGATCGGCCAGCAGGCCCTCCCGCCCGACGACGACGGCGTGGCCGTCGACGATGCCTTGCACGCCTTTGCCCTCGACGTTGGTGAAATCCTTGGCCGTGGGCAGGGTGCCGAGTTCTGCCCTGGCGCCGTTGGCGATCGCCCGCGCGACGGGATGCTCGGAGGCGTCCTCCAGGACTCCGGCGTAGCGCAGCAGCGTTTCGCGGTTGGTGTCGGGTGCGGTGACCACGTCGATGAGGGCCATCTTGCCGGTGGTGACGGTGCCGGTCTTGTCGAGCACGATCGTGTCGACCTTACGGGTGGACTCCAGCACTTCGGGCCCCTTGATGAGCACGCCGAGCTGGGCCGCGCGGCCCATGCCGACCAGCAACGCGGTCGGAGTCGCCAGCCCGAGAGCGCACGGGCAGGCGATGATGAGCACCGCGACGGCGGCAGTCAGCGCCGAGGTGACGGGGAACCCGGCAACGAGCCACACCACGAGGGTGGCCAAGGCGATAGCGATGACGACCGGAACGAATACTCCGGAGACACGGTCGGCCAGCCGCTGTACCTCGGCCTTGCCCGACTGGGCCGCTTCGACGAGGTTGGCCATCTGTGCCAGCTGGGTGTCGTCGCCGACCCGGATGGCGCGCACGACGAGACGCCCGCCGGCGTTCACGGTGGCACCGGTCACGGCGTCGCCCTCGCCGACCTCGACGGGCACGGACTCACCGGTGAGCATGGAGGCGTCCACGGCCGAGGAGCCAGAGACGACCATCCCGTCGGTGGCGATCTTTTCTCCGGGGCGCGCCACGAACTCGTCGCCCACCACCAGTTGGTCGACGGGGATACGACTCTCGGTGCCGTGGCGCAGCACCGCGACGTCTTTGGCGCCGAGCTCCAGCAGGGCGCGCAGCGCCGCGCCGGCACGCCGCTTGGAGCGCTTCTCGAAGTAGCGGCCCGCCAGGACGAACAGGGTGACACCAGCAGCGACTTCGAGGTAGATGTTGCCCACGCCGTCGCTGCGCGTGACGGTCAGCTCGAAGCCGTGGCGCATGCCCGGTTCCCCGGCCGTCCCCAAGAAGAGGGCATACAGCGACCACAAAAACGCCGACAGGGTTCCGACCGAGATGAGGGTGTCCATGGTGGCGGTGCCGTGTTTGAGGTTCGCCCACGCGGCGGTGTGGAAGGGCCGGCCCGCCCACACGATGACCGGTGCGGCCAGGGCCAGCGACGCCCATTGCCAGTAGCGGAACTGCAGGGCCGGAATCATCGCCATGGCGATGACCGGAGTGGCGAGCACGATCGCGGCAACCAGGCGGGTGCGCAGCGATGTCAGCTCGGGGTCGTCCGTTGCCTCCGCTGTTTCCGCAGCGGGTCCTTCCCGGCGTTGCGGCAGCGCCGCTGTGCAGCCGGCCTTCTCGACTTCTGCGATCAGCGCCAGCGGGTCGTAACCGGAAGGGACCGTCACGGTGGCCTTTTCGGTGGCGTAGTTGACGGTCGCGTTGACCCCGTCGAGCCTGTTCAATTTCTTCTCGATGCGCATCGCGCACGAGGCGCACGTCATCCCGTCGATTTCCAGCTCGATGTTGTTTGCTGCCGCCGTCGTCATGCCAGCGGTACCGCCTCGTAGCCGGCCTCGTCGACCGCGCCCAGCACCGCGTTCGCGTCGATCGGCAGATGACTTGTGATGACGAGCCTGCCCGTTTGCGCGCTGACATCCACGCTGTCCACACCCGGGATCTGGCGCACCTCGTCCTGGACGGCGGCCTCACAGTGTCCGCAGTTCATCCCGCTCACCCGATACTCGCTCGTGGTCATGGTACCTCTCCTATCTATACCCAATGGGGGTATAGCATACGTTCCCAACTATATACCCCCACCCGGTATTCCCGTCAATCGCCTCCACCTCCGACCGCCACGCCAGGCTCCGCAGCATGTACCGAGCGCACGGGGCCCTTTATCGTGGGTCAATCGAGTAATCCGGACCACGAGCGGCGGCGGAGGTCGGATGGAGTCAGGACGATTGTGCCGGGCCTGCGGTCTAGGTCTGCGGCAAGGCGCCCGATTCTGCGACGGATGCGGTGCGCCGGCAAGTGCCGACTCCGACTTTGCCGAGTACAAACAGGTGACAGTGATGTTCGCTGACGTGGTGGGGTCGATGCGGATCGCAGCGGCACTCGGCCCGGAGCGGTTGCGCGAGATCATGGGCGAGGTCTTGCATCGCTGCACAGCTGTGGTGCAACGCTACGGGGGCACCGTGGACAAATTCACCGGCGATGGAGTCATGGCGATGTTCGGGGCGCCGGCGGCCCTGGAAGACCATGCTTTGCGTGCCTGCCTGGCCGCATTGGCGATCCAAGACGAGATTCAGCGCCTGGCCGTGGAGGTCGATCATCGCGACGGCGTCGAACTGCGGTTGCGGATCGGTCTGAACTCGGGTCAGGTGATCGCCGGTGAAATGAGCTCTGGCCCAGGCGGTTACACGGCAATCGGAGAGCAGGTCGGACTTGCGCAACGGATGGAGTCGGTGGCGCCGGCCGGCGGGGTGATGCTCAGCCAGTCCACGGCGCGGCTGATCGAACACGCCGCGGTGCTGGGAGAGTCCGAACGGGTGCACATCAAGGGCGCCGGCGATGCAGTGCTTGCGCGTCGCCTGATGGCAGTGGGCGCTGAACACATCCAGCTCGGCCGGCGGGAGCCGACGCTGATCGGGCGCGAGGCGGAGATGAACACCATCGCCGAGATGCTGGATCAATCAATCAACGGCGTTGGGTGTGTCGCCACGGTGGTGGGGTCCCCCGGCATCGGCAAAAGCCGGGCGGTTGGTGACACGGCCAAGCTGGCTACCGCCCGCGGTGTCGCGGTGTACTCCACATTTTGCGAGTCGCATGCGCGCGAGTTGCCCTACCGTGTGGTGGCCCGGCTGCTGCGGGCGGTGTTCGCTGTCGGCGACCTCGCGCCGGATGCCGCCCGGGCTGGGGTGCGTGCGCGGCTCCCGGACGCAGACCCAGGGGATCTGCTCCTGCTGAAAGACCTGCTTGGTATCGGCGAGTCTGGGGTGGCCCTGCCCGCCATTAGCCCCGACGCCCGCCAGCGCCGGTTAGCTGTCCTGTTGAACGCCGCCGCGTTCGCACGGAAGACACCGACCCTGTACGTCATCGAGGATGCGCACTGGATCGACGAGGCCAGTGAGTCCATGCTCGCGGAATTCATCGCCGCGGTGCCGTTGACCCGGTCGCTGGTGCTGATCACCCATCGTCCCGAATACCAAGGCGCTTTATCGCGGGCACCGGGTGCTCGGTCGATCGCACTGGCACCGTTGACCGTGGCACAGACAGTGGCGCTGACGACTGCGCTGCTGGGCACGCACCCGTCGGTCACCGGGTTGGCGGCTCATGTCGCCGAACGAGCCGCCGGGAACCCGTTCTTCGCCGACGAGATAGTTCGCGACATGGCAGAACGCGGCGTACTCAATGGCGATCGCGGCGCCTATTTATGCCGCGACGCAAGCGCCGACATCAGCGTGCCCAGCACTCTGCAGGCCACGATCGCCGCCCGCATCGACCGCCTCGGCACGCCTGCCAAGCATGCGTTGTACGCCGGCGCCGTCATTGGCGCCCGGTTCAGCCCCGATCTGCTGACCGCCGTCCTACCCGGGGCCGGTGAGAACGGGACCGCTGTCGCCGAGCTCCTCCGGGTTGAGCTCATCGACCAGGTGGGCGTTGCCCCGCGCAGCGAATACGCGTTCCGGCATCCCCTGATCCGCGCCGTGGCTTACGAATCGCAACTGAGGACCCGCCGCGCCGAGCTGCATCGCCGGGTAGCAGGTGCCATTGAGGAGAACAACCCCGACGCGGCTGACCAGGATGCCGCGTTGATCGCCGAACACCTCGACGCCGCCGGGGATCTGCGTGCCGCCTTCGGCTGGCACATGCGCGCCGGAGCATGGTTGGTCAGCCGCGACATGGCCGCAGCCCAGATCAGCTGGCAGCGCGCCCGTCAGGTCGCCGACAGGCTGCCTGCCGACGACACCGACCGGACGGCGCAGCGGATCGCACCCCGGGCCCTGATATGCGGGACCGGGTGGATGGCCGGCGGCAGCGTCGCCGACACCGGCTTCGACCAACTAAAAGAGTTGTGCGAGGCCAGTGGCGACCGGGCGTCACTGGCGGTCGGCATGGCGGGACAGGTTATGGCGCTCGCGGGGCATCAGCGGCTGCGTGAGGCGGCCCAACAGGCCTCGAAGTTGATCGCGCTGGTGGAGGAGATAGCCGATCGGGCTTTGATTGTCGGTCTGCTCTCCGCCGCCATCTATGCGAAGGCCGAGATCGGCGAGGTGAAGGAGGCGTTGCGCCTGGCGCAACGGGTGATCGACCTCTCCGACGGCGATCCCCCCTTGAGCCAACTGGTCATGGGGTCACCACTGGACATGGCGACCAGAAGCCGCGGCCTCACCAGACTGTGCCTTGGGATCCAGGGATGGAGATCCGATTTCGACGAGGCTGTCCGGCTCGCAGCCTCGTTTACCCCGATGAGCCATGCCGGGGCGATCCTGTACAAGTACGTGGTCGCCGTTCCGGTCGGCGCGCTGCTTGCCGATCCGGTGGCTCTGCGCGAGACCGCCGATGCACTGCGAATCGCCGAGCAAGCCGGCGACGATTACACAATGGCGCTCGCCCAGCTCACGCGAGGCCTCGTGTTGGTCCACCACGGTGGTCCCCGCCGTAAGGAGGGCCTCAACCTGCTGACTCAAGCCCGCGACGCCGTCCTGAAAAGGGGGTTCACCGTCAATGCGATGGCGGTTGTCGATCCCGAGATCGCGAGGGAGAAGGCCCGAAACGGCGATCTCAATGGCGCCATCGAGCTGGCCAGATCTGCCATTGACGACATGTTCGACAGGGGTGCGATGTTCTTGCGGGGCGTTGCCACGACGGTGCTGGTCGAGGCGTTGCTGGAACGCGGTGCCGGCGGCGATCTGGACGAGGCGCAAGCGGCCATTGATCGGCTGGCCGCCGTACCGACCGACCCGGGTTTCGTGCTGCACGAGCTCCCACTACTGCGGCTTCGGGCGCTGGTAGCGCAAGCGCACGGCGACGACGCGGGCCGCGGCGAGTTCATGCAGCGCTATCGCGCCAAGGCGGCGGCGGCCGGGTTCGGTCCGCTGGTCGATGCGGTCGACACGACGGAGTAACGCGCGAACACGACGTGGCCATTGGGATTTGGCCAGCGATCACTGCCGCAGGTGCGAACCGCCGCCGATGTACCAGACCTGTCCGGTGATCCACTCGGCCTCCTCGGAGAGCAGGAAGGTGGTGATCGCCGCGAGGTCGTCCGGCCTGCCCAGCCGCGTGGTCTTGCCGAACATGAGAAAGGCCTGCTGCAGTTGCAGGTCGTTCTGCCGTTCCTGGGTCTCGCCCATTACGAGGCCGGGCATCACGCCGTTGCTTCGGATGTTGTGCTTGCCCCAATTGACGGCGACATGTCGGGTGAGGTGGTTGACGGCGGCCTTGGAGGCGCCGTAGGCGACGTGTTGCGGGTCGCTGCCCAGCGCCGCGCCCGAGGAGGTGTTCACGATGCTGCCGCCGCCCGCCGCAAGCAGGTGGGGGAGAACCGCACGGATCGTGCGGACGTAGCCGAGCAGGTTGACATCGAGGGTGCGCAGCCAGACATCCATGTCGGTATCCAGAATTGTGGTGTCACGCCCCAGGTTGTGATCGGAAAGATCGGCACCGACGTTGTGCAGGCCGTGGATACCGCCGAACTCTTCGATGGTGCGGTCGACGAAATTCTGCGCGGACTGCGTATCGGCGAGATCGAATTCGACGGCGATGGCACGCCCGCCGGACTCGGTGATCCGCTCGGCGGTCGCGGCGGCGCCGGCGATGTTGATGTCTCCGATCGCTACGCAAGCACCCTCAGCGGCAAGGCGTTTGGCGGTGGCGGCGCCGATTCCCGTGGCGCCACCGGCGATCAGGAACGTCTTGTCTATCAGGCCGCGCATCAGACGTAACCGACGCCAATATCGACCGAAAACTGGCTGGCGGTAACCAATCTGGATTGGTCGGAGGCCAGCCAGGCGACAGCGTCGGCGATGTCTTCCGGTTGCGCGATACCCTCGGGCAGCAACGGTTTGTGCATGCCCCGCAGGTGTGGGTAGGTGTCGGCGGCCGATTGGAGCGCTTCGCGCATCCGGCCGGTGCCCATGGGGGTGGCGACCGCTCCGGGGTTCAGGCTGTTGACACGAATGTTGTGCCGGCCGAGTTCGGCGGCGAATGCACGCGCCATTCCGACGACCGCATGTTTGCTCGCCGTGTAGTGCACCATGAACGACTGCATTTTGATGCCGGCGGCGGATCCGATCAGGATGATCGAGCCGCCACGTCCACCGTCGATGATGTGATGAGCCGTGGCCATCACGGTGTTCCACGTGCCGGTCACGTTGGTGTCGATGGTGTCGCGAAAGGCTTCGGCGGTGATCTGATCCCAGGGAGCTGGACTGCAGATGCCGGCATTGGCGACGACCACGTCGAGACGGCCGAGTTCGCCGACCGCCCCGTCGACGGCCGCTTTGAGCGCCTCGAGGTTGCGGATGTCGACCGCCGCGGTGATCACCATTCTGCCGTTGGCCGTTACCAGCCGTGCTGTCTCGGCCAGGTCGTCGGGCGTCGGCGAATCGTAGGGAACGCTGGTCGGCAACGGCCCGGCGATATCGACCGCGATGATGTCGGCGCCCTCGGCGCTGAGCCGTACCGAGTGCGCTCGGCCCTGTCCCCGCGCGGCACCGGTGACCAGCGCCACCTTTCCCGAGATTGACTGGCTCATCTGTCCTTTGAGTTCCTTTCCTGTCGATCGCTAGTCGCGGGCGATCCTGTCGAGCGGGTTCGAGCGCTCGAGCATGCCGTAGGTCACCTCGCCATCCCACTTGTAGCGCACGCCGGCCTGCTGCAGCGCGGGGAAGCTGGGCATCTCCTGTTTGAGGGCGTGCATCGAAAACATGTCGTCGTCGTGATGAATGTCGTGGGTGGAAAACACGGTCTCGCCGCCGATCTCGACAACGCCGTCGCCGGTTTCAAGCACGAGCGACACGTCCTCGCCCACGGGTTGAAGCCTGGTGAGCCATGGGGCCCGGGCCGCCCGGGCCGCGATGAGACCGCCGTCCCCGGTGAAGATGTAACCCTCGTTGAAGGTGGGCTGTCCGTCGGGGCGAGGCGGGTAGGCGATGTAGCCGAACGCCAGGCCGCTGGGGAATACGGCTGACTGCCAACAGTGGCCCCAAAATCCGGCGAGCTTGCGCACCCCGGTGCGGCGGATCCGCAAACCGCTGCCGGTGAAACTGCGCCGCTCGCCGGCAACCTCGAAACCGCCGGTAGCGGTGAACAATTGCTCATAGCGTGGGCCACCCATCAGATCGCCCTCGACGGACGTCTTCAGCCGTGCGGCAGCGTCGGATTGCAGCGCTCCCTGCACCCACGGCGGCACGGCCATCGTCGCCTCGACGTGAAAACTGATGTCGACCAGCGGACCGTCTTTTTTTCCTTCGGCCAAGTCGGCCGACGAGGTCTGCGCAGCGGGCCCATCGTACGACATCGTCCAGGTGGCGAATGGTTCGACGCAGCGAAACACCAGGCCGCCGGCACCCAACACCGTCGCACGCCCGTCAGCCCCCTTGGCCGGCAGCGAGGGACCGTTGGTCCGCAGGCGGTACACGCGCCCGTCGGGGAAGGCGGCGTTGACTTGGATGTCGTGGGCACCCCAGTTGGCGCCGACCGCCTCGATTCCGATGCGCGGCAGGCCGATCTCACCGCGGTCGTCGACCACCCAGAAGCTCACGGAGTCACGCATCTCCGGGTTCGTGGGAGGCTCGGCCAACACGTATTCGCGGGACGGGTCGATACCGCCGGTCAGGTCAACAGCCATCGGTGGCTCCAATTTTCGTTGCTCCCTTAGTAACTTCAGTGGGCGGTCCAGCGGGATGCGCTGTCCACGTAGCGGGCAAACCGGGGACGGACTTCCTCGAATTCGATGCCGAACTCAACCGGATCGGCATGTGAGCTCGGCTCGCGCTCGGCGGCGGCTTGCGTCCACCAATTCTGCATCCGGGCTTCGAACTCTTTACCGACCGGCGCTCCCAGCCACGCATACAAACCGGTCACCTCCCCGATCGGATCGGCCTGCATGGCACGAAAATCGATGTCGTAGAACCGATCATCGGCACCGTCAGCGCGGAATTGCAGTGCCTGCTCCATACCCAACGACCAATGTTCGACGTTGAGCCGACCAATGTAGCGGCGGTCGATCTCGGTGCTGAACGACCCGATGATGTCGGCATATAGGTCGGCCACCGACAAGATGACATCCGTCGGATCGCGGTGCGTCATCACGAACCGCGCGTCCGGGAACACCTTGTCCAGGGCGTCGAGCCACAGCACGTGGGACGGGCATTTCAATCGCCACGGCCGCTGCGGCTCACCCCATTGCAGCAGTTTCATCACCTTGCGCTGATAACGCAACGTTGGAATGAGATCCGCTTTGTGCACTAACCACGTTGAGTACGAGGGTATTTCAGCGAATGACTGAAATATGTGCGACTTGAAATCCAGCGCCATCAGCTCATGGCACTCCATCGGACCGTGAGTGTCGCCGGGGACGTGGTAGCGGGTGCCGAGCATCTCACCCTTGTCCGGGGGGATGCGGGGGTCCACGCCCTGCACAGTCGAGGGCGGCGGACAGGGTTGAGACGACTCCCAGCGCCGCAGATAACGGACATCGGGGTCTTGAGCCAGCAGCATCGACAGAGCGGTGGATCCTGTTCGGGGTAAACCCAATCCGATCAGCGGCGCACGGATCGGCACGTCATCGATTTCCGGGTGCCGGCGATACCAGTCCTCGACCTGCAGGCGCTGCGACAGATAGCCCACGATGCGGTTGTGCAGGAACGCTTGGCCGCGGTCGGACAGACGCGCCTCGTCCCGCAGCGAGGACAACAGGATCTCCAAGCCCTCTCGGAACGAGTCCTGGCCGAAGTCGGTCAGTCCGGTCTGTTCGCTCGCCTCGCCCATTAGGTCGTTGCTGGACGGCATGGCAGGCTCCTCTGAAAGTCTCTGTGGCATCAGCCCATCCACTGGCCGCCGGCGACGTCGATGGTCTGCCCGCACATGTAGTCGGCCGCCTCGGAAGCCAGGAAGGCAACCATGTTGGCGGCTTCCTCGGGCAACGAGGCGCGCCCTAGCTGGACTTGCTGAGTGATCGCCTCCCGGATGGCGGCACGGCCGGCACGCTGTTTGTCGTCCTGGGGATCAAGCAGGTACTGCCGCATCTCCGGTTTGATCATGATGCCCGGTGCCACCCCCAAGACGTTGACGCCGCGCAGTGCGACCTCGTGTGCGAGGTTCCGGGTAAACCCGATCACCCCGGCCTTGCACGCGTTGTACACCACCAGGCCGCGCTGCTGAATGCGGCCACCGACCGACCCGATGTTGATGATCTTTCCCGATCCCTGCGGAAGCATGTGCTGCAGTGCGGCGTGCGCGCCGTACATCATCATGGTGAGGCTGCCGAGCACCGTGTAGTCGATTTCCTCTTTGGTCTGCATCTCGAAGGGCCCGGCCGCCACCATCACCGGGTTGTTCACCATGATGTCGAGCCCACCCAGCTCGCCGTACGCCTGCTGTACCGCGTCGTGCACCTGGTCCCAATCGGACATGTCGGCTTTGACGGGGATGGCCCGCACACCCCATCGCTCCTCGACTTCGGTGGCGCGCCGCTGCACCTTGTCGAAGGTGCGCCCGATCAGCGCCACATCGGCACCGCAGCCGGCCAGACGGTTCGCGATCGCCTGACCCAGCCCGTCGCCGCCGGCGCCGGTGACAAAGGCCTTCTTTCCCGACAGGTCCATCAGTTCGGTCACCCGCTTGCCGACGATGTGCTCCGGCAACCGGTCCAAACCCAGCAATTGCACCCAGTCCTGCTCGTCTTGAACCGTCATCGTCAAACCTCCCTCGCGTCCCGAGACGTCACCGCACGAGTCGCCAGCCAGACCGGGACGGCATCGCTTCCCGCCGCCCTCCTCACATCGCCGACCATATGGCGGCATCAGCGCCACCAGGTAATACCAATTCGGGAAATGAGTCATGCCGAATTTGTATGGCTGGTAGACCTGACACCGATGGATACTCACCGGCTCAAGTACTTCCTGCGCATCGCGGAAGAAGGCTCGATCACCCGGGCGGCCACCGCGCTGGGGATTGCTCAGCCCGCGCTGAGTCGCCAGGTCCGTTTGCTCGAGCAAGACCTCGGCATCACTTTGTTCCACCGGACCCGGCGGGGCGTGCAACTCACCGAGGAGGGCGAGCGCTTGCGCTCCACGACGGCCGCACCGCTGCGTCAGTTGGAGCTCGCTGTCCAGTATGCGGGGTCACCCCTGGCGCGGATCGAGCGTGGCATGTTGTTCGGAATGGTGCCCACCGCCGCCGGCGTGCTGGCGGCACCGCTGTTGGCCAGCCTCGGCGCCGCGTTTCCGAACGTGCACTTTCACGCCGCCGTCGCCGACACCGATGACCTCGTCCAACGCATGCTCAACGGCGCAATCGATCTCGCGGTAATCAATCCGGTATCCGATGACCGGCTGTTCTACCGCCATCTGCTGGTCGAGGATCTCGTTCTCGTCGGCGGCCCCACGTCGGAGCTCTCGCCGGCCGACCCCGTCCGCTTCGCGGACCTGGCCGCGCTGCCGCTCATCATGCCCAGCGCACAGACTGGAATCCGAAACACCTTGGAAAACGCGGCGCTGCGTCGCAAAGTCGCTATCTCAACCCGCTTTTCGACCGATTCGCTCGAAGTGTCGAAGTGCCTCGTCGGGGCGGGACTCGGATACGCGGTGATGCCGCTGGCGGCGTGTGTCGCCGACGCCGAAGCGGGCCGACTGCGCTACGCACCTATTTATGAGCCCCAAATCACCCATCAGATCGGGGTGGCCGCGACCACTGCGCTGGAGCTTCCCCGCGAGCTTGCCACGAAAATCGGCGTCCTCATGCGAGAAGAGGTCGAGAGGCTCACCAAATCTGGCTTCTGGCCCGCAAGCTTCGCGCCGGCGTCGTCGTGGGATCCGAACTTCGCAGAGCCCCCCACCGTAGGTCAAGCGTAGCGTCGGCGTGGCGCTGTAGGACTGCCGAGGAGACATCATGGATGTGACTGTCGTCGATGCGGGACCCCACCAAGTGAGCCGGTCGGTCGAAGTCGCCGCGCCGGCCGCGGAGCTGTATGCGTTGGCCGCCGATCCCCGGCGCCATCGCGAACTGGACGGATCGGGCACCGTTCGCGACAACATGAGAATTCCGGCGGAACTGGTTGTGGGATCGAAGTTTTCGACGAAGATGAAAATGTACGGCCTGCCGTACCGCATCACGAGTACGGTAACCGCCCTAAAGCCGAACGAGGTGGTCGAATGGCGCCATCCCGTGGGCCACCGCTGGCGTTGGGAATTCGAGGCGCTCTCACCGACGCTGACGCGAGTCACCGAGACCTTCGACTACAGCAACGCCGGTGCGATCAAGAACAGGCTGAAGTACTACGAACGGATCGGTGCCCGCAAGGCCAACGCGTCCGGCATCGAGGCGACGCTGGCCAAGCTGCGTGATCGCTACGCCGGGCGGTAGGTGATCACCCGTCGGTTGGGTCGGAGGCATCCCAGTCGACCAGGCCCGAAACCCAGTGAGTCACTTCTTCGGCTTGGTCGTTGCGGTGCAGGTGGCGCGGGGGCTGAGCGAAGGTGGCGTAGGGACGGCAGCGGATCACGACACGGTTTTCTCGCTCCGACATTTCTTTTACGTAGGGGCGTGCCTCCTCGCCGAGTGGTTGGCCGGACATCCGACCGGCAACCGCCATCATCACGTCGACCACCAGATCACGGTCGTGGTCGAGGGTCGCGTCCGCGTAAACCTGCAGGTAGGCAAAGGGCCACCGCTCATCCAGGACGCACAGACTGACCTTGCCGTCGCGCTCGACGACGCGGGCTTTGCCGCGGCCGGCCATGGTGGAAACCAACAGCTCGTCGGTGTCGGTGGGGATGTAGTAGACGACCGACATTGCGGGTCCGTCGTTGCGGCGGCGGTAACCGAACACGCACGTGCGGTGGGTACGGACGAATTCGCGTCGCTCGGAGGGAAGCATGTCGCGGTCGGTCGGAGCCGTGTAGGGCTCTGATGCCAGGGGCAGGAGCATGGCGGGATGTCCTTGCTATCAGAGGTGTTGACCCAGGTTACAATTAATGACTACAGTGTGTCCGTAAATGGGTCAGGTGTCAAGGCGGCGAGTGTGCACGACTTCGGAGGTTCTCTTGAGCGATGTGACCGGACAGCCGCCGTCGGGCCGCTCCCGCGGGCGTCCGGCCCTGCCCCTGGACCGGATCCTCGCGGTAGCCCTCGAACTCGTTGACGAGCACGGGGCCGACGCACTGTCGATGCGTTCCCTGGCGCAGCGCCTGGAATCAGGAACCGCCACGCTGTACCGTCATTTCGCCAACCGATCGGAATTGGTGGCCAAGATGGTCGACCGCATGCTCGGTGAAGTCGCCCTCGACCCGCCGACAGTTGCGGCGCTGCCCTGGCAACAAGCCTGTACATCGTTCGCGCAGCATATGTTTGACGCGCTGGGCCGCCATGGCAATGTCGCACCCTTATTGATCGGGCACGTGCCGATGGGGCCCAACGCGCTGGCCCAGCGTGAACAAATTCTGTCCGTCCTTCTCGACAACGGATTTCCACCGGTGGTCGCCGCCCACGCCTACGCAACACTGGCCCGCTATGTACTCGGCTTCGCGATCCAACTCTCCGGCTCGCCGGCGGCCGGACAGGACGCCGAACTAGCGGCCGCATTCCATGAGCTTGATCCGTCCCGCTATCCCGCGACGGTCGCGGTCGCCGACGACCTTCCCGTTCCGTTGGAAGATGAATTCGCTTACGGGTTGCGACTCATCGTCGCCGGACTCGAGCGATTGCGTGGCTGAACGCGATCGCGGCGTCAAGCCGGAAATTCAGACCCCGCGCCGCGTCACGTTGAGGAGGACCTTATCGGTCAGCAGGTGCAGGCTGGCCCAGCCCTCGTCGATCGGAAGGCCGCCGATGAGCGGGTTCATCACGACTTCCTTTCTGCCACCGCGGATCTGGTCGATCAGCTGTTCGGGGGTGAGGATCTCGACACCGTTGAGACGGCGTAGATCCTGGATCGAGGCGGCGGCGGCTTCATTGGGCCGAGGTACGCCGGTGCGCTTCCAGGCGCTGTATTCGGCCGCTTCGTTCATGATGAAATCGCCGTAGCGAGACCAAGCTTCGTCGGGATCGGGGTGCAGCAAGGTGACGGTGCTCCCGTTTTCGGGGTGGTAGACGAAGCCCATCTTTCCATGCCTGCGCAGCTCCTGCTCATACATCGCTTCGACGTCGGGCATGGCCATCGGCGGAGAGAACGGTAGTCCGAAGCGCGCCGCGCGCCGGGCCGCCGCAGCGGTCATACCGCCGACGAAAAAGATCGGATGCGGACGCGTATGCGGCTTCGGCGTGACGTTGATCAGCGTGCCTTCGTGTTCGAAGGGCTGATCGCTCCACGCCTTGAGCAGCACCGTCAAACATTGGTCCATCAAAGCGCCCCGCTGTGCCCAGTCCTTGCCGGCCGCGTGGTACTCCTCGGGCCGGTAACCCATGCCGGCGACGAAACTGAAGCGGCCGAGGGCGAGGTTGTCCAGCACGGCGATGTCCTCGGCGAGCCGAACCGGATCGTAGAGCGTGACGATCAGCGCGTTAATGCTGATCCGCACGTTGCGCGTTCGCCCGGCGATCGCGGCGGCCAGAATCAGTGGCGACGGAAGCCAACTCGTGGCCGCCAAATGATGTTCTTCTCCGCTGACGGCGGTGAATCCGTGCTTATCAACAAACTCCGCCATGTCCAACGCGGCCAGGTAACGGCTCCCGTGGCGCGCCGTCGGATCGGCGATGTTGGTCATGTTCAGCCGCAGCGCGGTGAGCAGGCTCATCGTGGTACGCCGGCCGCGCGCACGAACAGCGTTCCCCTGATCAATTCCTTGGCCGAGCCCAATGTGGCCGCGTAGGCATTCGGTGGCAGGCTGGCCGCCCGCTCCGTCAGACCGCGGGTCAGCGCGTAGATGGCATCGACGGCGGCGCCCGGGTTGGTGTCGGGTGGCAGCGCACCCTGCGATCGAGCGTCCTCGATGATTTCATTTATGATGTCGCGCAACGCTTTTAGCCCGGCGTATTTCGGCCGGCCGCTGCGCGCGGTGCTTTCGGCGCGGACCGCCCGGTCGAACGCGGCCAGGTGGGGATATTCGTGCATCAACCGGTCCGACTCGTCCAACACCGCCGCGATGCGGTCGACGACGTCATCGGCTCGCGCCGCGGCGGCCCGCAGCCGAGGGAATGCAATCTCGTCGATCTCGCTGACGGTCGCGTTGAGCAACTCGGACTTGTTCGCAAAGTAGTGATACAGGCTGCCGCTGGTCATGTCGGCGGCCTTGGCGATCTCGCGGATCGTCGCCTGCGAGTAGCCCACCTCGGCCACGCAGCGCATGGCCGCGGTGATGATCCGAGCGCGGGTCTGCTCACCATTGGCGCCCACCGGCCGGCCCAACTGAGACGGCGTGACGGTCATGCCGCGCGGTACCCGCCGTCGGTCTGTGGACGTCGCACCGCACACCTCCGCGCCAAAGGCAAAAGCTAATTGATCGCTCGATTATATTCGATCGTGTCGGTGACGTGCCGTCGCGGGCATCGAGGGCCGACGGACAGGACGCGCGAGTGAGGACAACGCAATGCCGCGGGCGCAGCTAGGTCGCCCGGTCGGCGCCAGCGGCGAGGAGACCCGCCAGCGGATCATCGTCGCCACCATGCGCTGTGTGGCCAAAGTGGGGTACGCCCGGGCGACCATCCGTGAGATCGCCCGCACGGCAAAGGTGACCAGCGCCAGCCTGTACAACTACTTTCCGAACAAGTCGGAGCTGATCAAGGCGGCGATCGCGGCGAGAACCGACGTCGCCTTGCCGCGGCTGCGTGGGGCCGCCGCCCGCCCCGGCGACGTCATCGACCGAATCGAAGCGGTGCTCGACGAATCGGGCCGGTTGATGCGCGAGTACCCCGACCTCGCCGCCTTCGAGTGGGCGATCCGGGCCGAAGGCGCGGCCGCCTTCGATTCTCAGCTGGCGGGCAGCACAGGGTTTCAGGCGTTCCGCGCAATCATTGAGAGCATCGTCGACGATGCCTACCACCAGGGCGATCTCGCTGACCGCCCGGATCGGCGGGGCGCTGTCGAGGCGATCTATTCGCTCATCTACGGCTTGACGGAGCTGGCGGCCACCCTGCCGCCGGAGGACTACCAGGCGGCGCTCGGCTCGGCCAAGCACCTGGTCCGGGGAACGCTGTTCGGCCGGTCATAGCGACCACCAGGCGGATCATGAGCGGCGCATTCCCTTGATATGATCAAACGATTGATTATATAGTCGGGGTCGCGGAGAGGAAGTCGAGACCTTGACCGAGACCGTTGGCGTGACGTTCGACGTTGACGCGCTGCGAAGCAAGTACGCCGAAGAGCGGGAACGGCGCCTGCGCCCGGACGGCATCGCGCAGTACGTGGAGACGACGGGTGCGTTCGCCCGGTACGCCGAAGACCCTTGGTTAGACGGGGACTTCACCCGCGGACCCCTCACCGACGAGATTGACGTGGCGATCGTCGGCGCGGGTTTCGGCGGGCTGTTGACCGGAGCGCGGCTACGTGAGCTCGGTGTCGAAAGCGTGCGATTGATCGACAGGGCCGCCGACGTGGGTGGCACCTGGTACTGGAACCGGTATCCGGGGATTGCCTGTGACGTCGAGTCTTACGTGTACATCCCATTGCTGGAGGAACTCGGCTACATTCCCGCCGAAAAATACGCCAAGGGATCGGAGATCTTCGCGCACTGCCAGCGCATCGCGCAGCACTACGACCTGTACCGCGACGCCTGTCTGCGCACCGATGTGCATGAAATCCTTTGGGATAGCCAGGATTCCCGCTGGATAATCCGCACGAACCACGGCGACGAGATGCGGGCGAAATTCGTCTCCATGGCAAACGGGTACCAAGCCAAACCCAAGCTGCCCGGCATCCCCGGTCTCGGCTCTTTCCGCGGGCAGACGTTTCATACCAGCCGGTGGAACTATGCCTACACCGGCGAAAGGCTGGAGAACCTGGGCGGTGAGCGCGTTGGCATCATCGGCACCGGTGCCACGGCGATCCAGTGCGTGCCCCACCTCGCCGCGGCGGCAGAGCACCTCTACGTCTTCCAGCGCACGCCGTCATCGGTAGACGTGCGAGCCAACCGGCCCACGGATCCGCACTGGGTCAACACGTTACAGCCGGGCTGGCAGCGCAGGCGCATAGAGAACTTCCAGATCCTCACGGCCGGCGGGCAGGCCCAGGAGGATCTCGTCGCGGATGCCTGGACCAGCATCACCCGCAAGCTTCCGGTTATGCGCCACGACGGCGTCGCCTCACCGGCTCGCGACATTGAACTCGCCGACTTCGCCAAGATGGCGGAGATCCGCGACCGAGTCGATGAGATCGTCACCGATCGCGCCACCGCCGAGGCGCTCAAACCCTGGTACGGCTACTTCTGCAAGCGGCCCTGCTTTCACGACGAGTACCTGCAAACGTTCAACCGGGACAACGTCACGCTCGTCGACACCCGCGGTCGCGGGGTGGAACGCATCACCGAGGCGGGCGTGGTCGTCGACGGAGTGACCTACGAACTGGACTGCCTCATCTTCGCGACGGGTTTCGAGGTGGGCACCGACTACTGCCGGCGTACCGGATTCGAGCTGATCGGCCGCGACGGCGTGACGCTGACCGACCGGTGGCACGACGGCGTGCGTACGTTTCAGGGCCTCTGCGCCAACGGTTTTCCGAATTGCTTCATCGAAAGCATCGCGCAGGCCGGGCTCACGGTGAACTTCCCGTACCTGCTGGACGTTCAGGCAAGCCACGTCGCATGGATCATCGCATGGGCGCTTGCGCGCGGCGTCACAGAGGTTGAGGCGTCACCCAGCGCCGAAGCCGCGTGGGTGGACACCGTTGTGGCCCGGTCGGCCGCAACCGCCGAGCGGGCCAGCACCTGCACCCCCGGCTACTACAACCGCGAAGGGAAGGCCGACGCCAAGACCCGGCAGGGCAGCTTCTTCTTCGGTGCGCCAACCGAGTACGCCGACATCCTGCAGGCGTGGCGGGCAAAGGGCGACATGGAAGGGCTCGAGATCCGCGCTGCGGGGGCCCGTCCGTGACGAGCCGTCAGGCCCGTCGTCGCTACGCCGCCGGCCGGCTGCGAGCGGCGACGCGACGTAGGCGCCCACCGAAGGTGGCAATCATCGGCGCCGGCTTCGGCGGGCTGGGCGCCGCGGTGGCGCTGCGCCGCGCCGGCATCGAGGACCTGGTGGTCATCGAGGCCGACGACGGCGTCGGAGGCACATGGCGGCGAAACACCTATCCCGGGGCCGCGTGCGACATCCAGAGCCACCTGTACTCGTTTTCGTTCGCGCCCAACAAATCCTGGAGCCGCACCTACGCCCGGCAGCCCGAGATTCTGGCCTACCTCGAGTCGGTGGCCGACGACTTCGATCTGCGCCGCCATCTGATGCTTAACACCAGAGTCGGCTCGGTCCGGTGGAACCCGGACACCTGCAGCTGGGATTGCCAGGTAGACCGTGCCGGGCACGCGGAGACCGTGACGGCTGACGTCGTCGTCTGCGCCGTCGGGCTATTCGGATCGCTGAAGCTTCCCGATATCGCCGGCCTCACCGACTTCAGCGGCGCGCTCATGCACACCGCGCAGTGGGATCACGGCGTCGACCTGGCGGGCAAAAGGGTGGCGGTGATCGGCACCGGTGCCAGCGGAGTCCAGGCCGTTCCGGAGCTGGCGAAGATCGCCGAACGCGTGACGGTCTTTCAGCGGACACCGCCGTGGATGGTGCCCAAGGACGACCGGCCCTACAGCGCAACCGAATTGGCGCAATTCCGGCGCTATCCGTTGGCGGTCCTGCGCACCCGCTGGCAGATCTGGAAATTCCAGCACGACAACACCGCTACTTTTGCCGACGACCCGATTGTCACCGCCCGCAGTCAGTTCGCGACGTCGTTTCTGGAACGCACCGTGCCCGACGAGCGGCTTCGTCGCATGCTGATACCGGACTATCCGTTCCGCTGTAAGCGGGTGCTGTTGGGCGACGAGTATTACCGGGCACTGCAACAAGACAATGTCGAGCTGGTAACCGAGCCCATTGACCGGATCACCGAGACCTCGATCATCACCGCCGCCGGTCGGGTGGTCGACGCCGATGTGATCGTGCTGGCCACCGGATTTGAGACCTCGCGCTACCTGTCCGGGATCGACGCCATCGGGACCGGGGGCCAGCGGCTGCACCAGCGCTGGGGCGACGACCCCAGCGCCTACATGGGCGTGGCCGTCAGCGGGTTCCCCAACTTCTTCATGCTCTACGGCCCCAACACCAACCAGGGCGGCAACTCGATCGTCTACATACTCGAGGCCGGCGCGCGACTGGTGGCCAGCGCCGTGAGCCGGCTGGCGCGTCGAGGCGGATACCTCGATGTGCGCCCGGAAGTCGAGAAGCGGTACAACGAGGCTCTTTCCGCGGATCTCGAGCGCACCATCTGGACCCAGTGCGACAGCTACTTCCGTTCTCCTACGGGTCGCATCGTGACCCAATGGCCTTACACCGAGCTGGAATACGCTCGCCGGACCTGGCGGCTGCGGCCGGGAGAATGGCTTCACCACACCGGCATGACGCCGGCAAGTGGGCGGCCGGCCAAGGTGACGCAGGACGCGCTTGCCAGGAGAGCTGACTAGCCCTGGCCTAAATCGATTACGCCGCGGATCAATCGGCGAGCGGCCGGGGCGGCGTAGGCATCGTTGATTGATTATGGCCGACTCGCTATCGGACGGGATCTTCGGCAACATCGATATCACCGCCTGCGGCCGCTGCGCGCAGTTGGTGAAAATCGTCGAGCGACTTGTCAGCGTAGGCGTAGGACCACTCGGCGACCGCGTCGTGCAGGGCGTCGTTGGTTCCGGCGTATCCCCGCAGTATCGACGCATTGGCGCTCTGCGAGTGGGCCCGCGCCAGCAAAACCGCACAGGCCGTGACGTATTCGCGGAATGTGGAGGCCGACATGCCTTCGGTGTCGACGGTGCCCTTCATGTCGTGGAACTGACGAACGTAGTAATCGCGGCCGTCCTTGCGTGTCGTTCCGAGGAATACATCCGACATCGCCTGCAGGATTTGCTGCCCATCAGTGACGCGGACGCCCTGGCCTTTTGCCCCGACGGCCGCGGCCAGCGTATCCGGCTGGCGCCAACCGCCGTATTCCTCGAGCACCGATCGAACGGCCTCTTTGATCTGCAGGATCAGCGGCGTGTCGTTGGGGCCGACCAGGATGACCAAGTAACAGCGGGTACCGACACTGCCGACGCCGACTACCCGCAGGGCGACATCGGTGACGCGAAAGTGCGACAGCAAGAGCGCGACGTCGGCGGGAACTGCGGCCAGATACTCCTGAATCGACTCCACCAACGGGGCTTCGGTTTCCTCGTCGACGTGCTGAAGGACGGGAGGCGCTTCGCGCAGGCGCGGGGTTCCGTCCGCCCCAATCTCCATGATCTGCTTGAAGACCCGTGCTGACGTTCGAGTGCGCGCCCGGGAAATCGTTTTCTGAGTCACGGCCTGCAGCCCCTTGGACACCTTCCCGGTGTAGTGCTCGGGCTCCACCCGCAGGTAGTAGCGATCCAGAACATTCATCTCCTCGAGCATCGCCTCAAGACTGGTTTGATAGCCCACCAGTGCTTGTTCGACACATCGTCGGATGGCCTTGGCCGGGTATCCGGCATGGCGGCCCCCGATGATCGCGCTGGTGATCAGGCGTTTGACGTCCCACTCCGCGGGTGCGACCGCGGCCTCATCGAAGTCGTTCAGGTCGAAAACGATCGACCGATGCGGGGCGGCGTACAGGCCGAAATTCGAGACATGAGCATCACCGCAGCACATGATTTCGATCCCGCTTGATGGGCTTGCGGCGAGGTCGGCGGCCATGACCGCCGCAGAACCTCGGTAAAAAGCGAACGGGTCCGCGAGCATCCGGGCGAACCGAAGCGGGACGAGTTCGCTTAGCCGCCCAGCATTTTGGGCGACGAGAATTTCCGTCGACGTTCGCGCAGAGGGGGTCAGCTGTCCGAGGGAGCGCCGCGGGACCGTCTTTCGCAGTGACCGCCCGCGCGCCACATCCTCGCCCGGAACTTCGAGCTCGATCAGGCGGTCACGCAACACCCGTTGCGCCATCTGGTCAGCATACGCAGGGGAGTCGCGGCTGCGAGGGACTTTCGATGCTTCCACCACGGTGTTATTTATCATCAGAGTGATTCTCATGGCTGTGGCCAGGTGGCCCGTTCGTTAACATCTTTGAAAATGTTGAGTGCCAGACGAAATAGTCCGGAGTATTGCCGTGAGAGGACGCCTGGATGCTAAAGGGGCGTCCGACACTCAAGCGTTCCCGCCCCCTGTTACGCGTTAGCTGGCTCAGCGTCGTTGGCGTTGTTGCCATCGTCTTTGCCGTAACAGCGATCGTCATCAAGAACAGTCCTGGCGCCGGGTCCAACCAAATCCTGAACGTCTCCTACGACCCGACACGCGAGTTATATGCGGCGATCGACAAGGCGTTCATCCCGCAATACCGCGCTCACACCGGAATCGGCTTGGACATCAAAGAGTCTCACGGCGGTTCGGGGCGCCAGGTAAGCAGTGTTCTCGACGGCAGCCAGAAAGCCAGCGTGGTGTCGCTGGCGCTGATCAGCGATATCCAGACCTTGAGCAAGCGGGGGCTCATCGCCCCCAACTGGCAGCAGCGTCTACCGAACAATTCGGTGCCTTACACGTCGACCATTGTCTTTGTCGTCCGGAAGGGCAATCCCAAAGCCATCCACGACTGGCCCGATCTGATCAATCGTGACGTCGCCGTGGTGACACCCAATCCGCGCACCTCCGGCAACGGCCAATTGAGCGTCCTTGCCGCGTGGGGCTCGGTCACGACGCGCGGCGGCAGCCAGGCCCAAGCGGCCGGCTACGTTAGGACGTTGTTGCAGCACGTGGCGGTCTCCGACGCCGGTGCCCGCGGCGCGGCCACCAGTTTCGCTCTGGCGAAGATCGGCGACGTCCAGCTCACCTGGGAGAACGAGGCGCTGCGCGAGGTCGCGGCCAATAAGGACGAACTTCAGCTCGTCTATCCACCGGCGAGCATCCTCGCCGAGCCGGCGGTGGCCTGGGTCGACGCAAACCTCACCGAACCCAAGACGGCGACCTACGCCAAGGCCTACCTGAACTACTTGTTCACCGATGCCGCACAGGAATTGGTAGCGCAATATGGATATCGGCCGTTCAAGCCGGAAATCCTTGCAAAATATGCCGACCGGCTGCCCCCTCTCGCGCTGTTCCCGGTGACGGCGATCGCGAGGGACTGGAGCGACGCGCGCGAGCAGTTCTTCGGCGCCAACGGAATCCTCGACATCATCTCCGCGCCGCCGGCCGCGGCGTAGGGAACCTGGCGAAAGTCTGATCACAACGTGGGCCTTGCTCTGAACTACGACCTGGCGAAAGGGCGGCATGATCTCATCGCCGGCCTCACCGTCGCCGCCATCTCCTTCCCACAGGCGATGGCTTACGCCCTGATCGCCGGCGTGGATCCCAGGTTCGGTTTCTATTCCGCAATCGTGGTGACCGCGGTCGCCTCGATATTCGGTTCGTCGTCGCATCTGATCAACGGGCCGACGAGCGCCATATCGTTGCTTGTGTTCACCAGCCTGGCGTTCATCGATTCGGAGAACACTGGTGAACTCTTCGAGGCGCTGTTCCTGCTCGGTGTGCTGGTGGGTGCGATCCAGATCCTGATCAGCTTGCTCAAGCTCGGCAACCTGACCCGCTACATCTCCGAATCGGTCATCGCCGGATTCATGGCGGCCGCAGCGTTTCTGCTCGCCGTGGGACAGTTGGGCAACGCGCTGGGCGTGCGCGACAAGGGCAACGGTCACATGCAGGTCTTGCATCGCGTATGGCTGACCTTGTCCCACGGCGATCCGATCAACTTCCGCGCCCTGGCGCTCAGTGCGGCGACGGTGCTGTTGGCGGTCGCTTTGCGTAAACTCGTGCAGCGCTACCGATGGCCGCAGATCGACATGCTTGCCGTGCTGATCATCACCGCCCTGATCGCCTATTCCGCTGGATGGTCGATCCCCGGCGCCGGCGGTCACACCGCGGTGTCGGTGGCGGCGAACATCCCGCGGAGCCTGCCCGGTCCGCATATCCCCGACGCTCACATCGGTTGGCTGCCCCACCTATCGGAGGGCGCGCTGGCCATCGCCTTCGTCGGCATTATCGAAGCTTTGTCGATCGCCAAAGCGATTGCCTACCAGACCCAACAGAAGATCGACTACAACCGGCAAATCATGGCCGAGGGCCTGGCCAACCTCACCGGCGGCTTCTTCCAGAGCTTGCCCGGCTCGGGCTCACTGTCCAGATCGGCGATCAATTTTCAGTCCGGTGCCGCAACACGATTCTCGGGGATCGTCTCGGCCGCAACGGTTGCCGGGGCGCTGCTCCTGTTCGCGCCCTTACTGCGCTATGTTCCGCAGCCGGCACTGGCCGGACTGCTGCTCGTCACTGCCGCACGCCTCGTCGATTTCAAGCGTTTGATCTACACCCTCAAAGCGTCGCGGTATGACGCAGGTTTGGTGATCGTCACCGCATTCACCGGGGTGGCAATCGATCTCGACAAATCGGTTCTGCTCGGCGTGATCCTGTCGATCCTGCTGTTCGTGCCACGCGCGGCGAAGCTGAAAGCCAAAGAACTTGTCGTCGCGCCCGAACGAGTGGTCCGCGAACGTGTTCCCGGCGACGTACCGGACCCGTCGATCGTCATCTACGACCTGGAGGGTGAGCTGTTTTTCGGCGCCGCACCAGAATTGGACCGCTACCTCTTGGAACTCAGACAGCGGATCGAGGCCGACGAGATCAAGTTCGTGGTCTTGCGGCTCAAACGCGTGCGCCACCCGGACGTCGTCTGCATCGAGCGCATCGAGCACTTCCTCCGCGAAGAAACCGCACGCGGGGTGACCGTGCTGCTGGCCGGGGTGCGCCCCGACACGCTTGCCGTCGCGCAGAACGTCGGGTTCCAAAACTGGTTCCCCGCCGACCATATCTTTCCGGAAGAAGACGAGGAATACTCGGCGACGCTCAAAGCGGTGCGCTACGCGCGAAACGAGCTGGCTGCCCGTGAATTCGATGTTTCGCTGACCAAATCAGCCGACGATCACCCGGGCTTCTACTACCTCGTTTGACGTTTGCGCCTAGCTCGGGGGGCTTCCGGCTTTAATCGCCGCGATGACGCCCCCGTCGACAAGCAGGTCGGTGCCGGTGATGAAAGACGCTTCGGGGCCGAGCAGGAACGCGGTGGCCGAGGCGATGTCTTGAGGAGTTCCGAGGCGGCCCGTCGCGGACATGGCGACCATCGCTCGCATGCCATCGCCGACAGGCGAGGCGAGTTCCTGCTGACCCATCGGAGTGGAGATGATGCCCGGGCTGATCGAATTGATCCGCGCACCCCGCCGGCCCCAGTGCGCGCTGGCAGCACGGACTCGAATGTGGTTGGCCTGCTTTGCAATTGGATAGGCAAAGTTCGGGTCCGTGATACCGCTGATGAAGTCCAGCTGCAACAATTCGCCGGGCGGGTTGTGAGCCAGCGCTTTTTCTTGTTCGCTGCTCAGCGGGGGGAACATGTGCCCGGCCATGCTGGCGATCACGACCCCCGCGCCGCCCGGCGCGATGACCTCGCCGAATTCCTCCAGCACGAGCGCGGTACCCAGAAGATCGACGGCCAGGATCGCTTCGGCGGAGGCCTGCGCCGGGGACAGGCCCGCGGTGTGCGCCACCTGGGTGACGGGGCCGAGTGAGGCCGCGTGTTCGGCCAGCGTGCGCACCGATTCCGGCGACGAGACGTCTACCCTGCGGCCATCTACCCGATGGCCATCTGCCGTCAGCGCTTCGGCCACCGATGCCAGCGTGGCCTCGTTGTTGTCGGCCAACAGCACCGTCTTGCCGGCACCAAGGCGGTGAGCAATCGCCTGGCCCATACCGCCCACACCGAGGACGATCAACACTTCGCGAGCCACTGGGCGCTCCACTTCCGAGACGGTTCTGGTCAACTCGCGATGTTATACAAGCCATCCCGACGGCTACGTCGGGACGGCGGTACCGTCTTCCTCATGATGCGGGCGACCGCTGTGACGGATCGCCCGCCCGACAAACGGTGCCTTGACCGTGGCGGCCAGGTAGCGGCGGTTGATGATCAGCCAGACGATGGCCACCGTGGCGTAGACACCGCAGAGCAGCAGCCGCCCGTGTGTCGAGTTGAGCGGAAACTGCACGAGGAATAACGCCAGCAGCGCCCAGGCCGCGGCCCGGCGGAAACGCAGCCCCAGAATCAGCGCAACCCCCATCAGGGTTTGGGTAGCCGTGAGCAGCACTTCCTCGATCTGGCGTGAGTCGAGCGCCAGGGACGGCGCGCCACCGCCGAGCACGTGGGCCACCGGCAACGATCCGATCAGCAGCGTCCACTGGTTGACCTTGGAGGAGATCAGTGTGGCCATCGCCGCCGCGCCCTTGCCGCGGCTGGCGAAGATGGTCGCGATGATGAACTCGGGGGCTTCGGAGGCCAGTGGGGCCAGCCACTGGACCAGCAAGAACCGATCGATGCCCAGCTCGGTACCCGCGGTGACCAGATTGTCGGCGAACGGTTTGGCGCACAACAGGATCACCGAGCCGGACGTCGCGAAGAGACCGACGACGGCGATGCGCCGACTGCGATCGGGCAGCTCGCCGAGGGCGGCGGCGGTGCCGATGAGGTCTGGCTCCTCCACGTCGCCGTGGCTGACCTTATAGAGGTAGAAACCGAACCACGCCAGCAGCGTCAACCCGAGCGCCAGGTGGATTTGACCGGTCGCCGGTATGACGAATGCGACCAGGCCGGCAATCAGCAGAAACCCAAGTTCGACGCGATTGGCGGGCTGCAACACCAAGGCGGAGGGTTTGTTGGCGCCTGCCTTTCGCGCCACGATAATGCTGACCAACACCACGACAGGCCAGCCCAAGCCCATCAGCAGCCGATTCGATCCGGTCATGTTGGCGGCGGCGTATTGGGTGTAATCCGGATTGCGGCCAGACACGTACGCGAAGTAGAGGTCAACGGCGTATTCGGGCAGGACCGCGACCAACGCGAGCACCGCGATCGCCAGCCCGCCGGAGACATCGATCTGCGCGGCTTCGGCGGCCCACGCCAACAGGAAGCTGGCCGCGACCACCGCGGCCCCAAAGATCAGCAGGGCCGCCACCGGGTCCGGGTGCAGGCCGACACTGCGGACCACCACCGCCGGGGCGATGAATATCCCGGTGATCAGCGCCGAGCGGGTCAAGGTGCGTCGTCGGGCGCGTGATGCCGTCGAGACTGCGGCAGCGGGTCTGTCTATGCCGAGCATCTCGTCCTTCAACTCATCGAGGGGTGCCGATCATTGGCGCCGGTTCGGCTCGTGGGCCGGGGTGAACTGGTTAACCAAGGCTACCCTTCCGTCTCACCTTCCAGCAACGTGGTGGATCGGCAATGTAAAGGAATCCTCGAGCTTGTTTTTGCTGGCACGAAGAGCGATCTCATAAGTTTGGGTTGGCTGATCTGAAACTTTGGCAAACCTTTCATTGCGTTGTGGTGGCGTTTTGGGCTGGCGTAACGGCGGCTTGGGCAGCGGGCAAGGCGGGCCGCGCGCTTGGTTGACGCACCGGGGGCGCGGATCCAGAGATAACTCGATTGGTTTCGGCGGAGTGTCATCCACTACGACGCGCTACTGGAGTCCAAGGTTCCGCTCGGCACTGATGTCCGCGCCGCGCGCCCGGCTAGCCGTCGGGACCCATCGCCACGGCGGCGGCTTGGGTGAACAGTTCGACGATCTGATTGCGGGTCAGCGAAGCCATCATCTGCGCGGCGGCGCGCAGGTCTTCGCCCACCATCCAGGTCGGGCCATTAGTCAGGTTGTCGAACGCCTCCGCGATGACATCCTCCACGGCGGCGGCGCCCGGCGGCACGTCGTCGATCGAACCTATCTGGCCGCGGCTGTGTTCGAGTTGTCGCAACGCCGGCGTGTTGGTCTTGCCCAAGATGAGGCCCAGGACGTCGACACCTTTGTCATGCAGCTCGGCCCATAACGCTTCGGCGAAGACCATGTCGAACGCCTTGGAGGCACCATAGGCCACCATGTTGGGTCCGCCTCCCAATCCGGCGCCGGACCCGAAGATCACGATTCCGCCGCTGCCGCGCTCGACCATGGCGGGAGCGAAATGGTGGCACAGCTGCATCGGCACCATGCAGTTGCGGGCCACCATCGCTTCGGCCGCCTCGATCGGACTGGCAAGGAACGGCTTGAAGTTCGGGTCGGCACCCGCGCAGTACACGACGAAACCGATCTCGAGATCGCTGGTGGCCGCCGCGATCGCCGACGCCGCGCCCGGATCCGTGAGATCGACGGCGAGCGTGCGGGTTTGGGCGGACGTCCCGGATTCGATTTCGGCCGCAACCTGATCCAGCACCGCCTGCCGGCGGGCCAGCAGCACGACGTTGACACCGCGCTCAGCGAGTTCCGTGGCGAACGCGGCGCCCAGACCGTCGGAAGCGCCGGCCACCAGCGCCCAGGGTCCGTACTTGGTTGCGAATGTCACAGACATGCCCCTGCTCCGCTCACGGCTCGCCGACCGTAATCAGGCGCACCTGGGTGTACCGGCGGCGCGCGATGCGCCACCCGTCGTCGGTACGGACGATCTCGTCGTCGTAGAAACCGATGGCGTTGACGCCGGATTTGTTGTCGTCCATCATGATCAGTCCGTCGATGTAGGTTCGGGCCGTGGCATTGTCGCCGTCGACGGTGATGGCCTGATTGCTCAGCCGGTGCATGGTGTGCCCCGCCATCGCGTGAACCTGCTCCATGAAGTCCGTCACGGCGTCGGCCCCCTGCCATGCGCCGATCTCGCCATAGTCGAGTTCGCAGTCGTCGGTGAACACCGTTCGGAATAAGGGCCAGTCGCGTCGGTCGATGCCGGTGGCGTAGCGGACCAACAGATCGGAGATGTCCTGGCGGTCATCTCGCTCACTCATGCGACTTCTCCGTTCGGATGAACCACGATGCGCGGTGGGCCGTCGGACCTGCGGGCAAGGTCGAGGGCGTCGGGGACTTCGTCGAGGCTGATGATCTTGCCGACGCTGGGTAGCGGGTCGAGCCGTCCCGACGCGATGGCATCGAGCGTTCCATACCAGTCCTGTGGGTGCGGTCCCCCGCCGAATTGGATTGTGACGCCTTGGCGGGTGGCGGTGGTGATGTTCAGCGTGTCCCCGGTGTACCAGCCGCCCGCGCAGTAGATCCGGGTGGCCATCTCGGCCGATTCGACTACGTTCTGGATCAGCCCGGCGGCACCGACGCACTCGAATACCACGGCCGGGCCGGGCAATCCACGTTCGGCGCGCACTTCCCTGAACGTGTCGAACGGCGCCTTCTCGGCGGGATCGACCACGACATGCGCGCCGAAGCGATCACGGGCCAGCTCGCGGCGGTCGGACTTGTAGTCGGCCACGATTATCGGTTCGATACCGCGGCCGGCCAACGCGGCGACGGCCGAGAGACCGATTGCCCCCGCGCCGATGACGATGGCAATCTCGCCCGGTTGCATCCGCGCCGACCGCACGTAGAACTCGCCGACGGCGAACGCATCGGTCAGCGCGACGGCGTCACTGGAGACGCCACCCGAGACCGGTTTGGCCGCGACCTCCGAAACCACCAGCAGCTCACCGAAACTCCCCTGGGCTTCCGGGTGCTGACCGATGATCCGCATGCCGCCGGCACCGCCGTCGACGAGGCGCAGCGGCATCGCCGTCACCCGCGAGCCGACCGCGAACTGATCGCTGCAGCCGGGTCCGTGCCCGACCACCTCGCCGACGAACTCATGGCCCAGCACGATGTCGCGGTCCGCGTCATACAGCGAGCGACCGGTCGGATCGTCGACGGCCAGTTCCGGGTGGTCCATGAAGTGCACGTCCGACGCACATATCGCGGTGCTCAGGGTGCGCAGCAGCAGTTCACCCGGTCCGGGCGCGGGATCCGGAGTCTCGCGGACCTGTAGCCGGCCGTCCCTCAACACAACAGCGCGCAATGCGTCAGCCCCATTTATTTTCTCGAATAATCGATATAAAATCTCGAATGATCGGCTCAACTGTATGAACCCCGCCGCAAAGGAGTCAAGCTATTCGCGGATCGACGTCAGCACCGACTTCCCGGGTGCTCGACGTTGTCGAGCTTCTGGCACGGTCCACGCATGCGCGGCTGCGATTCTCCGACATCGTGCGCGAGCTGGACCTCACTCAAGCGACGGCGCACGCGATCCTGAAGACACTGTGTGACCGCGGATGGGCCAGCCGCGATCCCGTCGAGAAGACTTTCTCCCTCGGCCCCGCGCTGTCCCTGGTGGCCGCGCGGAACGACACCGCCCGCCCAGTCGCGCATGCCGCTCGTTCCGCGGCGCTGCGACTCTCCCGCGAGTTCGGCTATGCCGGCTCCGTGGTCGAGCGATTCGGTGATTCGTTGGTGGTCACCGCCTTCGAGGGCGACCCGGTCACCCAGCCGGCGGGAATACCGGGTGATCGCATCCCCTACGCTCCGCCGTTCGGTGTCGCACTTGCCGCCTGGGACACCGAGGAGGAGCAACGGGCGTGGATCCGCCGCGGTGCGGGCAACAACGCCAATCGCATTCAACGTCTCGAACGTGTTTTGGAGCGCACGCGCGAGCGTGGTTTCGACGTCGACTGGACGACGCCCGCGCTCGCACAGGCCGTCCAGGCGGTCGGCACGCTGGATAGCGACGAGATGCCGACTCCCGTGCGGCACATCCTGGACCAGTTACTCGTCGAGTTCACCACCATCGGCTTTCTCTCCGACGACAACCCCGGTCGCCGCAAACAGCCCGTGGTCACCATCGCCGCACCGGTTTTCGACCATCGGCACCAAGTCGCCCTGATGGTGGCCGTGCATCCGCTGTGCCCGCTCAGCTCGCGGAGAATTCGGGTCATTGGAAAAAGGCTCACCGACGAAACGGCGGCGATATCAAACGCGCAGCAGCAAGCGGTGGGTCGCGCCGTCTAGCCGCGCACCGGCGGTGGATCACGACCTGCGGTAGGAACTTCGATCGAGCACTGGTAAGAGGTTGCTCCTGGACGGCAGGTCGCTGTGGCGCTTGGGTGGGAGGTGTCGACGGAAGGACAAAAGTCATGGCGGCTAACTACGTTGTGGACGATCTTGCCGGCTTCGTCGTCGGCGCTGTGCCGGCGGACCTGAGCGGGCGCCCCCGGGCGTTGCTGAAACGCAACGTGCTGGACAGCGTTGCCTGCGCCGTAGGCTCCCTGGACGGTGAGCTCATTGCGACGATTCGCGAACACACCGACCAGTTCAGCGGGGTCCGCACGGCAACCCTCGTCGGAGGCGGGCGCGCATCGGTGGATCAGGCCGCGTTTTTCAACGCGGTCCTGGTGCGCTATCCCGATCTTCTCGACACCTATCTGACGGTGGGAGGACTGTGCCATCCCGCAGACAACTTCGGTGCGATCCTGGCCGTAGCCGAGCACGTCAACGCCGGCGGAGCGGATTTCCTGTTGGCCCTTGCGGTCGCCTACGAGATCCAATGCCGGTTCAGCGCGCAGGTTCCCGTCATGGCGCGCGGGCTCAATCATGCTCTGCAACTGGCGATGTCGGTCGCAGCGGGGTCGGCGAAGCTACTTGGGCTGGATGCCGAGCGCATCGCTAACGCCATCGCGGCGGCCGCGGCTGACAATGTGTCCCTCGCGGCCGTGCACGCTGAACCGGTTTCGAATTGGAAGGGCATTTCGCCGGCCATCACCGGCATGCGTGCGGTGTACGCGACGATGTTGGCCGGCCGCGGCGTCACCGGGCCCAAGTCATTGTTCGAGGGTCCGCACGGCTTGGTGCAGCTCTTCGATCAGCCAATTGATTTCCACACCGCCGACCGAGGACTCGCCTGCGTCGAGCAGACCTACCTGAAGCAGTACTGCTCACTTATCCACGGGCAGGTCATCATTGACGCGGTCCTGGCGATTCGTGGCGACAACAACCTAAGGGGCGACGACGTCGCGCACGTGAACCTCGAGGTCTTTCAGGGGGCGTATGACTTCGCCGGCGGGGGAGCTTACGGCGACAAGGAACATCCGCTGACCAAGGAGCAGGCCGACTACAACCTCAAATACCTGACTGCGGTTGCATTACTTGACGGTGGGGTGGGTCCCGAACAGCTTGAGACCGAACGGGTTCTACGCAGCGATGTCCAGGACTTGTTGGCGCGGGTCGACGTCAAGCCCGCGGCCGACCTGACCGCGGACTATCCCCGACGCACGGCGGCCCGCGTGCACCTGGTTACCCGCGACGGGCGGGAATTCTGCCGCGAGCAGTCCGATTACGAGGGATCACCCACCCGGCCGATGTCCTGGGAACGCGTCGTCAACAAGTTCCATTGGCTCGCTGAACCCTTCTGCGACGGAGCGCTGCGCGATGACATCGTCGCCGCGGTCGACCACCTGGACGAGATCCACGTCACCGAGCTCGCGGGCCTGCTTGGCGCGGTGAGTTCCACCGCCCAACGTCCGCGCAGCAAGGCGCGCTTTTGACATCAGACCGCTTTCGATCGCGGTGTGCGCGTCCTCTTGCGTAATTCGCAGCCCGCACTGAATGATCGGCACGTCCCAGTGTCAAAGGAGCGCAGGCGGCCATGCACAAAGATCGCGGCATCAACCGGTGGGAGTTGGTCACCTGCGCATTCGCGGGACACGTGACTTATGCGCCCGACGAGGAGGCACTCGCTGACCGGCTCAGCGGCACCACCGGGTTGGGTGAAGTGTGGCGTTGCCTGCGCTGCGGCGAATTCATCGTAGGCGAGCCGCATCGGCGTGGCTCCGCCGAGGACGCGCCGATGATCATGCGCGGCAAGGCTTTACGCCAGGCCTTCATCATCCGCATTCTCGCGGTCGAGCGCTTGCTCCGAGCGGGGGTGATCGGACTCGCGGCTTATGCGGTGTGGAAGTTTCGGGGCGCGCGCGGCGCAATCCAAGCCACCCTCGACCGCGACCTGCCGATCTTTCGCGCCGCCGGATTCAAGGTCGATCAGATGACGGCGGTCCACGAGCTCGAAAAGGCGCTGGCAGCCAGACCATCGACGTTGGCCCTGCTGACCTTGATGCTGGCGGCCTACGCGCTGCTGGAGGTCGTCGAAGGCGTCGGCTTGTGGTTGCTGAAGCGCTGGGGCGAGTATTTCGCGGTGGTGGCCACCTCGGTCTTCCTGCCGTTGGAGATCCATGACCTGACCAAGGGCATCACGATGACCCGGTTGGTCACCTTCACGATCAATATGGCCGCCGTGGTCTATTTGCTGATCTCGAAGCGGCTGTTCGGTTTGCGGGGTGGCCGCAAGGCCTACGACGAGGAGCGACGGGGTGAGCAGCTTCTCGATGTCGAGCGAGCCGCCACAACGACCTGACCCTGTAGCACGAAAGCGGATGGATCGTCGGCATGATCGATAACGCGCGCATTGTCGCTTGCCCGGCATCCAGTGGCTGCACCTGCGGCTCCGCCAGGCTGACTCCCGGGACTGCACACACGGCGACGTTTAAGTGTCGCGTTGATCGTCAGGCTTGGGGTGGATGAAAACGCCCTCGGCTTCAACGGTGACGCCGTCCTCGTCGGCGAGGTGGCCGACGGCGAACGTCTTGACCCCTTCGGTGCGCTCGACATGAGCCTGCGCGCGCAACGGCCGTCCGAGTTGTGTGCGGCGCCGGTAACGCAAGGTAAGAGTGCCCGTATAGGCGGGCCTGCCGGGCCGATGGGCCGTGGCACCCAGCACATGGTCGAGGATCAGGGCGCACACACCCCCATGGACGTGCTCCGGCGGACCTTCGTACGCCGCGCCGAGAACGAATTCGGACCACACCAGCCCGTCGGGTTCGTGATGCATGACCAGGGGTGGTGCCACCGGGTTGCGCAATCCGATTACGACGTTGCCCCATGCGATGGTCTCGCCGTCGGGCGTCAACTGCACGCCGAAGGACCCCGGGTGCAGCGTGTCGCTCAGTTCGTCTGCGATACCGTCGATTTTGGATTTCGCCGCCGCGACCACAGCCGGATCGGCTTCGGTGCGGATGCTGACATCGATGAGTCGGCGGATCGATTCGGCCAGCGGCCCGTACACCGATCCGAGCCGGCGGTGGTCGATGCAGAGCTCTTGGTCGGACATGTAGGCAACCTAACAGTGCGTCGATGGCGCGCAGACCGGCACGTCGGATAAGCCCCCGGGGCCCGACCGTTGGCGGATACTGCGGCACAAGGAACGGAGATTTGATGGGCACCTATGCGATCAGCGGATCGGCCTCCGGGATGGGCCGCGAGACCGCGCGCCGGCTTCGGGGTGACGGGCACACCGTGATCGGTGTCGACGTCAAAGACGCCGACATCATCGCGGACCTGTCGACGACGCACGGACGCGAAGAGGCCGCCGACGGCGTCCTGGCGGCCTCGGGTGGCAAGCTCGACGGTGCGGTGCTGGCCGCCGGCCTGGGGCCGAGCCCGGGTCGGGATCGGCCCCGCCAGATCGCTCAGGTCAACTATCTCGGGGTCGTTGACCTGCTCGTCGCGTTGCGACCGGCATTGGCCGCGGCCGAGCGTGCCAAAGTCGTCGTCGTTTCGAGCAACTCTTCGACGACGGTGCCCGCGGTGCCGGGACGAACCGTGCGCGCGTTGCTCGCGCATGACGCCGACAAGGCGGTGCGGTCGGTGCGGCTGCTGGGCCCAGCCGCCCCGACGATGATGTATGCGGCATCGAAAATCGCCGTCAGCCGTTGGGTGCGGCGGCATGCGGTGCTGCCGGAGTGGGCGGGTTCCGGTGTGCGCTTGAATGCCCTCGCGCCTGGCGCCGTCATGACGCCGCTACTGCAAGAACAGCTGTCTGACCCGAGACAGGCCAAGGCGGTCCGGTCGTTCCCGATTCCGGTCGGTGGCTTCGGCGACGCTGCGCATATGGCCGACTGGATGTGTTTCATGCTGTCGGATTCGGCCGACTTCCTTTGCGGCAGTGTAGTGTTCGTCGATGGCGGCACCGATGCGTACTTCCGGGCCGACGACTGGCCGAAGGCGGTCCCGGCGCACCGGCTGGTCGGTTATCTGCGCCGGTTCAGAGCATAGTGCCGTGACCGCGGGATGTGACGAGGCGGACATAGCGACTCGATTGTGCCCGACGTCACAGCATCGATTTTCGTGACGTTTACCGCGTCGCTGTACCCGCGCAAAACAACCGCGGTGCAATTCATTGAGTCGGCTCACCGGCCGAACGGACAAGGGATTGAAACTGTGGAAACACTTTCGGACTGGATCAGCCAGGGCCCTGCCAACCTCGACGTAGTTACCCCGATCAAGGCGCGCGCGTGCGATGCGTTGCAGGCCGTGCTGAAAAGCAAGCCGCGCCGAGTGGTCTCTGACCCGCGGCTCATGCCCAGGGGTGCCGAGCGCTGCTGATGGCGCTGCGCGGCAGCCAGGCGGCAATCATCACCTGCCGCCGCGCGAAACACTGCGAAAGCGCGCCGATTGCGCGGGCGCACAAAGGAACTGGGTCGTCGCGGCGGCTTTCAGACGCCGAGGCGCTGGCTGGGTTAGCCTGAGTTTTGTGCCGCGCGGTCACGCTCGCGTCGACGGGCCCGGGAAGCGCGCAAGTTCGCAGCGTTGCCGCACGTCTTCACGTTGTGCCATACCCCGCTGTTGTTCTTCGAGCGGTCGTAGAACGTCGACGCGCACTGGTGGTTGTGACACCGCTTGATCCGCCGCCAAGTGCCGTCCTGCTGGCTGAGCAGAATCTCTCCCCAGAGCGCGGAGGCCAGCCAACGCCAGCCGGTACCGGCGGGTTCCAGCCGTACGTCGCCCGTCTTCGACAGCGCAAAAGACGCGGAAATGGCGTCCGCCCTTCGCCCGGTCGGTGGTTCGCCCGCGACCAACTTCGCGATTGTGTCGCGCAGGGAGCGAAGCTTCGCTACATCCGCATCGTCGAGCGGCGGCGACTGCACGTCCAGGCCGCGCAATGCCGACCACGTGCGCACCGCGCCCGCGGCCCAATCACGGGCGAGCGCGGTATCGGCCAGCAGGTCCGGTCCGTACCCCTCGATACCCGTCGTATTGAGGAAGTCCTGGACCAACCCCAAGCCGCCGGGTGCCGGGGCCAGCTGATACCGCTGTGACGCGGACCATGACGATGACATATTCAAATAATACTTGACTATGTCACGGCAGTCAATTATGTTGACAGATACAAAACTATTTCACCTACGTCATTGGGAGCGCATCATGGTTAATGTCAAAGGGTCGACGGTCGTGGTTACCGGCGGCCAGCGCGGACTCGGCAAAGCCGTCGTGGAGGAGTTGTTGGAGCGGGGTGCGGCCAAGGTGTACGCCACAGCGCGGGCGCCCAGGCCCAGCCACGACCCTCGTGTGGTGAGCGTCGAACTGGACGTCACCAAGCCGGATTCGGTTGCGGCGCTGGCTATTACGGCGTCCGATGCTGACATCGTCGTCAACAATGCCGGTATCCTTGGTGCTCCGAAGTTGCTCAGCAGCGACATCGAGGAAGTGCGGGCGGTGTTCGAGACAAATTACTTCGGTGCGCTTCGGGTCGCCAAGGCGTTCGCGCCGATCCTCGCCGACAACGGTGGCGGAGCCCTGGTCGACATCCATTCCGTCTTGTCCTGGGTGGGCGGCTTCGGCGGTTACGGTGACTCCAAGGCGGCTTTCTGGTCGGCGACGAACTCGCTGCGGATCGAGCTCGAGAAGCAGGGCACCGTGGTCACCGGGGTACACCTGGGCTACACCGAGACGGACATGACATCCGGCTTCGACGTGCCCAAGAACGATCCCCGCCAGGTGGCACGGGAAATCGTCGACGGCATCGAGCGGGGAGACGCCGAGGTGCTGGCCGACGACGACACCCGCTATGTCAAAGCGGCGCTGTCCGGACCGGTCGAGGCACTTCGACTGGGGTAAGCGCCATGCCTGATGGCTCGAGGTGCCGGCGACCACGTTGTCGCCGGCACCTCGGCCGCTATCTCCGACAAGTTGTAGAGGTCTGTCCGAAGGCAGATCCCCGTCTTCAGACGGTGGGTCAAGCAGGCCGTGGGGGCCTCACCCAAAAATGGGCTTGCCGCATATCGGACAGACCACCGGGTTACCCCGGTGAAGACCACGATCGCAGCCATCAGAGCACGCTTCGACGGTCAAAGGTCCTCAGCACGTCGGCCCAAGGTCACATCCGTACCGGCGCGGCGCGATTAGGCGCACCCCTCGGGCGACGTGTTTGGATAGCGACATGGAACCTGAACCCCAGGAACGCATTGTGAGCGCCACCCGCGTGATCTCGGCCAGCGCCGATCGGATTTTCGAACTGATCGCCGACCCGTCCCGCCAGCCGAGTTGGGACGGCAACAACAACCTCGCCTCGTCCGCTCCGGGTCAGCGCGTCCACCGGGTCGGTGACGTCTTCAAAACGACGTTGACCAGTGGTGCTGTGCGGGAGAACCACGTCGTGGAATTCATCGAGGGCGCCAAGATCGCCTGGCTTCCAGCGGAACCCAGAAAGCAGCCGCCCGGCCACCTCTGGCGCTGGGAGCTCAACCCGGTTAACGCCACACTCACCAGCGTGACCCACACCTACGACTGGACCGCGCTGACAGACAGGACCCGGCTGGAGAGGGCTCGTTCGACGACGCCCGACATGTTGCGCGAGTCGATGGACCGGCTTGCAGTGCTCGCACAGGCCTCCGATGGAGGGTCGTAGCTATGGCTCTCCCACCACCGGGTAGCGACCGTGCCGCCATCGTCACCGGCGCTTCGTCGGGCATCGGCGAACAGTTCGCCGAGATACTCGCCCGGCGCGGATACCAGGTGGTGCTGGTCGCCCGCAGCGCCGATCGCCTCAAAGAGCTCGCCGAACGGTTGGGCCCGCAAGCGCACCCGCTACCCGCCGACCTGTCTGATCGAACCGCCCGAGCGGGTCTGCCCGACGGCATAGCGGCGCTCGGCCTGGTTCCGGACATCCTGATCAACAACGCCGGGCTGTCCACGCTCGGGCTCGTCGCGAAATCGGTTCCGGAGCAAGAACTTAACCTGGTCGAGGTCGATGTGGCCGCGGTGGTCGACCTGTGCAGCAGGTTCCTGCCGGGAATGGTCGACCGTCGTCGGGGCGCCGTGCTGAACGTGGCGTCGATGGCCGCGTTCGGTCCCGTGCCGGGCCAGGCGGCGTATGGAGCTGCCAAGGCGTTCGTGCTGTCCTACACCCACAGCCTGCGCGGTGAGCTGCGCGGCACCGGGGTCAGCGTGACCGCGCTGTGTCCGGGGCCGGTTGACACCGGATTCGGCGAGGCGGCCGGGTTCACCAAGGAGGAAGCCGACGCGGCCCTGCCGCGGGTCATGTGGATTCCCGCCGAAAAGGTGGCGCAGGCCGGAATCGACGGTCTGGCGGCCGGAAAGGCTGTCGTCGTCCCTGGTCGTGTCAACCGGGTCGCGTCGGCCTTTTTCCGGGTAGCGCCGCCCGAGCTGCTATTGCCGGTGCTGGCACGAAACCACCCGGCCATGAAACGCGCGTAGGACTCAGCCGTTTTTGCCGCGGACCCACTGAAACGTGCCGTAGTTCTTGACCCGGACGCTGACGAATCCGTTGTTTTCCAGGGTGTCGCCGATTTCGTCGTCGTCGAACACGTGCGCTCCGACATTCGGCAGCTTCTGCCAAAACTGGGCGGCCCGCCCGACGGTGGGGACCATGATGGCCAGCCTTCCGCCCGGTCGTAATACCCGTGCGATCTCGGCGAGGGCGGCGGCCGGGTTCGGAACCAGTTGCAACACGGCGGTCGAGACCACGGCGTCGACGGTGTCGTCGCGCAGCGGAAGTCGTTGAGCATCCGCCCTGATGAAGCCGACCTGCGGTCCCGCTTCATTGCGGACGGCGCGTGCCAGCATGGGCTCGGAGATGTCGACGCCCAGGGCCAGTCCGTCCGGGCCGGCCGCGCGTGCCAGCGACGCGGTGACGTTGCCTGGACCCGAGCCGACGTCCAGTGCCACTCCGCCCGCCGGGATGTCCAACCACTCGAGGGGCAGCTGCCATGCGCTGATCAGGCGGCGCGAAAGGGCTTGGGCGTTGTCGTAGAGCATCGACCCGATCGGTGATGCCCACGCCGCCTGGATCGGGCCGGTGTTCTTCGGCAGAGCTTCGTCTGCGGCCGGTTCAGTGCCGAGCAGATCGAGATAGCCCTTGCTCACGTCCGGGTCCGCCGGTGGATCAGCAAGCAGATCCAGCGCCCGGCGCAACGCGGGAGGCAGCGAGATGTGCACGTCGGTCACACGTACTCCTTCGATCAAATACCAAGCTGTAAGCCAGAAATCGGAGTGGGAGTTTCGCGCGCCCTGGCTCCGACGAGTCCCTTGGCAGCCTACGCCGTCCCCGGGGGCCTCGACCGTGTCGAGGATGTGGGGTTCGTTACCGCCTGACGGCGGCGTGCTCGCGTACCAGGGCGTACAGGCGCCACTCACCCGGCACGCCTTTGAGGGCGCTCTCGCCGCGGTCGGCGAACCTGTGTCGCGATCCGGTGACAATGTCGCGCACCGTCGAGGACACCAGTACCTCGCTGGGTCCAGCCAGCGCCGCCACCCGCGCACCGATGTGCACCGCCATGCCCGCGACATCGCTCTTTAAGGTGCCGCGCACCTCGACCTCGCCCGCGTGAATGCCCACCCGCACCTCGATGCCGAGCACTTTGACCGCGTCGACGATTTCGTCGGCGCACGCCAGCGCTGCGCTGGGGCTGCTGAACGTCGCGACGAACCCGTCACCGGCGGTGTTGACTTCCCGCCCACCGAATCGCTGGAGTTGGTGGCGAACGATGCTGTCATGGTTGTCCAGCAGGTCGCGCCACCGGTCATCACCGAGCAGTGCGGCCCGCTCGGTGGAGCTGACGATGTCGGTGAACACGATCGTCGTGAGCAGGCGCTCGGCATCGGAACCGCCCCGCACGCCGGTAATGAACTCCTCGATCTCGTCGAGCATCGGCGCGGTGTCGCCAACCCAGTACAGCGCGTCTTCGCCCGGAAGCTCGACGAAGCGCGATCCGGCGATGCGCTCGGCGAGGTAGAGGCCATGGCCGACCGGGCTGAAGTCCGGGTTGTCGCGATGCAGGATCAGCGTCGGCACGGACACGCGGTCTAGTGTGTCGCGGACATCGGCGTCTCGGATCTTCTTGATGAAGGCACGGGCCATGCTGGGTGACGCGGCCCGGTTGCCCGCGTGATCCCACCACGCGCGAAACGCGTCGTCGTCGGCTACCGCGGGAGCGATGATGCTGAGGACGTCGAAGCCCCGCTCGACGGCATCCGGCTCGATCCCGACCGTCGTGAAGGGATCGGTGGTGTCCACCTCGGTGCCGATCGGGTAGTCGTCAGCACGAAGCGTCCGTGCCGCGCCGTTGAAGATCACCAGGTTGCTTATCCGCTCGGGGAAATCGGCCGCGAGAACGAGTCCGGCCAACGATGTGAAACCGGGGGCGAAAATCGTCGCGCGCTCGCATCCGACCGCGTCCAAGACCGCGATGGCGTCCTGCGCCCACGACTTCGGCCCGATCATGTCCACCGAGGGGACCCGCGACGACAGGCCGATCCCGCGCTGGTCGAACCGGATCACCCGGGCAAAGGACGCCAGACGTCGATGGAAGCGGTACATCGACGGCTCGAGGTCGACGCAGTCGATCGGGATTAATGGCCCCGGCAGCACGAGCAGGTCGATCGGGCCATCGCCGAAGACCTGGTAGGCGATGTCGATCTCGCTGCAACTGGCGTACCGGGTCCTCAGAACCCCAGAAAGCCCAGCCACGGCTCCAGGCTAAAGCAGCTCACCGACAGATCGGGCACGCGCTAGCGGCCGATGATCGGGACCAGATAGCGGGACGCGTAGTCGCGAGCGGCCGCGTGGTCCGACGTGTCGAGGCGGTCGGTGGGAAACACGATGATGCCGAGCGCGACACGCAGCAGGATGTCGGCGATGTTGGCCAGGTCCTGCTCGGGGATGTCAGCCCCGCATCGCCGCAGGGTATGGGCGATGCCATCGGCGAATTGGCCGATCGGGAAGACGTGCGATCGCGAGAACATGCCGAACAGCTCGGGCTCGCTTTCCGCGATCCGGGAATACAGCGGCGAGTCTTGGACAAGGCGCACCCCGAGCGCGAACGCCTCGATCACGGCCTCTCGCGGATCACATCCGGTGGTGGCCTGGTCCAGCGTCTTGAAGAAGAGTTCGGCCTCGCGGCGCACCACGCGTTCGAACAACTCATCCTTGGTCGGAAAGCGTCGGTAAATGGTGCTGCGGCTCACCCCGGCGCGGACCGCGACGTCCTCGATATTCGCCCGGCGAACGCCGTAGGTTTCGAAGACGGTTCGCGCGGTGTCCAGGATGGTGTCGTCGAGATCGGCGGTCGACGCGGTCCCGTTAATGCGCACGTCGGAGCCCATCTCGGACTTCATGATTGGCCCCGTCGTATCCAACTCCACCTGCTTTGCGGACGCACCTAACCCCTTGCTACCTTGGAACAAAGATACTGCTTTGTGTCATTGCTTCACCAACTGAGTGTGTCGCGAGGAGATGGCATGACCGCCCAGCACGACCGGTTGGCCGGGCCGACCGCGGGTGCCCGCTTCGACAGCGGTGTTCGCGAAGCGGTGCCGATGCCCGTCGACGACCCAGAAATCGCGGGCGCCTCGCCGCGGCTGGGGCCCGAGTCCCTGATATGGAAGTTCTACGGGGACCACCGCACGCAATTTTTCGGGTTCCAGCGCACCGCCGGCGTCGAGAACTGCATCGAGCAGCTCGCCCAGGGCGTGCTCGATCACTCGGTGATTTTCAGCGACACCCTGGGCCGGGCCAAGCGAACCGCACCGCCCCTGATGAAAACCGTCTACTCCGAGGACCCGCACGCGTGGGGCCGCAAGGTGCGGGATTTCCACAAGCCGATCAAGGGCACCGTCAGCGACGGCTCGAGGTATCACGCGCTCAATCCCGAGTTGTTCTATTGGGCGCACGCCACTTTCGTCGACCAGGTCCTCTACACCACGGACACGTTCATCCGCCGGTTGTCCCGCGCGGAAAGGGAGCAGATCTTCAACGAGGGCAGGATCTGGTACAGCCTCTACGGGGTCAGCGACCGCGGCCAGCCGCAGACCTATGACGAATTCGTCGCCTATTGGGACGAGATGCTCGACCGGTTCGTCCCGCACAAGACCGTCCTGTACGGCACCGGCTACATCAGGAAAGGCATACCGGGCCCACGTTGGGTGCCCAAGCCGATCTGGAAGATCTTGTCCGCTCCGCTCAACGCCTACACCCGCCTGGTCCTGGTCGGAACCCTGCCCCCGCAGATGCGCGACGTTTGCCAGCTGGAGTGGGATGCCAAGAAGGAGAAGCGATTCCAGCGGTTCGCCGCCGTCATGCGCGCGCTGAATCCGCTCATCAACCGGCTGCCCCTCTGGTTCGTCTACACCCCCTGGGCGGCCAGGGCGTGGCGCCGCGCGGGCGTCGACCCGCGCCGGCTCCACAACCGTGCCGCCGCTTAAATCCGCAGCAGCCGTTCGGCGTTGCCGTGGGCGAGCTTCTCCCGGTCGGCGGCGCTGAGCGTCGTCCGCTCGAACCTTGGACCGCGTCGTAGGAGGACTCGTAGGGGTAGTCGGGCGCGAAAATCGGTGGTTAGCCGTCTCGCTGAAAACCGGTTAGCCACAAAGAATTCGCCGCGGAATAAGACAACGTTCAGTCGTTGTATGCCCGGCACCCCGCAGCACGGTTGTCGGGCCGGTCCTGTGACAGGATCGGTGCATGGCCTCCGTTGATTCCTCGGTCGATTTTTCGCTCTTGGACGTTCCCAGGTCGGTGCCAGTTGACGACCCCGAGGCCTACCTACGCGCGGCGATGGCCTGGCACTTCGGTGAGGACACCGGTTCCCCGTTCTGGTTGCGCACTGCCCGGACACTGGATTTCAACCCGATGACCGACGTCAACACCTTCGCGGATCTGGGCCTGTTTCCCAACCTCGTCAATGAATTGCGCGCTGTGCCGGTGGAGGATCTCATTCCCCGCGGTTATGGATCACCTGCGCCGCTGCCCCAGATATTCGAATCCGGCGGCACCACCGGGGCTCCGAAACGGACCGTGCAGATGCCGGATTGGGTCGCGCAGGTTGTCGAATGGCAAACCGAAGACTTCGCGACCGGTGGCTTTGTGCGGGATCACGGCTTCCTGTGCCTGATGCCGAGCGGCCCCCATGGTGTCGGCTACTTCTCCCGCTTGGTCTCCGAGCGCCTTGGCTCGGTGTTCCACCCGATCGACATCGATCCCCGCTGGGTCAAAAAGGTCGCAGCCCGCAATGTCGCCACGGACGTCGCGGCCTACGTCGACCACGTCCTCGACCAGGGCGTGCACATTCTCCAGACGCAGAATGTGGCGAATTTGCACACCACTCCGCCACTGCTGGAGGCCATCGCCCGCAATGACCACGTGGTTGAATTGGTAAACAAGAAGATCCGCTACCTGCTGCTCAGCGGTGCGCACGTGGATGCCGACACCCTCGACCTGCTTCGGGAAATCTTCCCGGCGACGACGATCACCATGGCCTTCGGCAGCACGATGGTGCTTTCGCAGGCGGTCACCCGAACCACCGATGACGGCTCGTTCGTCTTCGACCCGCGGACACCCTATGTCGCGTTCTGGGTGGTCGATCCCGACACCGGAGAAAGGGTGCCGTACGAACGCCAGGGCCGGGTGGTGATGAACCACATCAGCAGGGGAATGTTCATACCGAACAACCTGGAGCGCGATTTGGCAATCCGGATGCCCGGTCCGGCAGGGCAACTCAGCGATTCGGTCAGTGCGGTGCGGCCCGTGACCACCTTCGAGGGCGAGGCCGTCATCGAAGGCGTGTACTGAATATGGGACGCGAGCGACCAAGTGTTACAGCCGATTTGGTGTGTATCGATGCACTCGGCGTCGGCGGCGAGTACCGCACCCGCAACCGCGAAGTCATCATGAGTACCGGCGGTATTGCTCTCGCCGACCTCAGTATCGTCCCGCCGCTGTATGTTTCGCGCACCATCGACGCACAGCGCCACGTCCGGCCGCTGCCGGTTGCGCAGCGCCAGGCAGCGCTGGCCGATGCGGCCGATGTCTTCGCGAACGCCGTCATCGCAGGACTGGACTTCGAAAGCTATGTGCGCCTGGCCAGCCGGATTTCGGGGCTGCCCATCGCGGTCACCCGCGCCGGGGCGCGCGGCGTGGCCGACGCCGTCGCCTCAGCATTCGATGCGGTGCGGCCGGCTCGGCCCACGGGCGCCGCGCTCGGCTGGCGCGAGGAGCGCACCCGCGACGGCAGTGCGGTGTGGGTGCGGCGCGGTGAGGTGTTCGCGGTGCATGCGGCCGGAAACGGCCCGGGCGTGCACGGCCTCTGGCCGCAGGCGCTCGCGCTGGGCTACCGGGTGGCGGTGCGTCCGTCGCGCCGCGAGCCGCTGACTGCGCACCGGCTGGTAAAGGCCCTGCGCCAGTCGGGATTTCGTCCTGAGGATGCGGCTTACCTGCCGACCGACCATGCGGGCGCCGACGAGATCATCCGGTCGGCCGACCTTGCCATGGTGTACGGCGGTCAGGACGTGGTCGACAAGTACGCCAACGATCCGACGGTGATGGTGAGCGGACCCGGCCGCGCCAAGATCCTGATCACGGCCGACCAAGACTGGCGGGACTACCTGGGCCTCGTCGTCGACTCGATTGCCAACCTGGGTGGGATGGCGTGCGTCAACACCACCGCGGTGCTCTACGAGGGTGACCCCGCCCCCTTGGCGCAGGCGATCGCCGAGCGGTTGGCGGCGATCCAGCCGTTCCCCATCGAGGACGAGCGAGCCATCCTGCCCACTCAGCCGGTCGAGAAGGCGGAGGCGCTGGCGAAGTATCTGGAGGTAAAGGCCGCGGGAACGACGCCGGTGCTCGGTGCCGATCAGGTGGTCGCCACCCTGGGCGGTAGCTGTGCCGCGCTGCGGCCGGCTGTGCACCTGATGACCGCGCCCAGCACCGACAAGCTCAACATCGAGTTGCCGTTTCCGTGCGTGTGGGTGTCGTCATGGTCGCGCGAAGCCGGCATGGAGCCGCTGCGGCATTCGCTGGTCGTTACCGCGATCACCGGCGACGAGGAGCTGATCGACGACCTGCTGGCCGAACCGACGGTCACCAACGTCTACTGCGGCCACCACCCGACCCATTACGCAGCACCGCAAATCCCACATGACGGGTTCCTGGCGGACGTGCTGATGCGCAACAAGGGCTTCATCAGGGACTGACAAGAGCGCTCAGTCGCCGAAGCCTCCGCTTGGAGCCGCGACGACCGTCGGTGGAGCACCGGGACCGCTGGGACCGTTGGGACCGTTGGGACCGTTGTCAAGACGACCGGCCGCAAAAGTCGCTCCCCGGTCGATCATCGCCCCGTCGTCTGCGTACGTGTCGTGCGCGGCGAAATTCATCCCGTCAGAGCAAACCGGGTCCTCGGCAGCGCACACCTTGATGGTCTTCTGCTGATACAGCGGGCCGATCGCGACCGGCGGCTCGCCGAGGAAGTTCATCGCCCGGCCGTTTGGCATCCCGAAGAGGACGACCGAGGTGACGTGGTTAGCAACGTCGGGGTCCATCGGTTTGGGTACGGTCGCAGGATCGACGCCATCCGGGATGGCAGCCGAGGTGACGAAGCCCATCACGGCCGCGCCCTGAGAATATCCGCCGAGCACCATCTTGGTGTTGGGGCAGTCCTTGGCCATCGAAACGACATGAGCGCCCGCGTCTCTGATGCCGTCGAGGCCGGTGTCCCACTCGTTGCTGGCGGGGTAGTTCACCGGATATACGTCGAACGAATGTGCTCCGACGCGCGAGCGCAGGTCGTCGACGAATGCCTGTCCGGTCGGGCCAACACCGGGAGGCTCACCGGTACCGCGGGCGAACACCACCTGCACGTCGGGGCACGGCTCGGCGGAGGCGGACGGGACAGCAGAGGCAAGGACGCAGCCGCTGAGGCCCGAGGCCGCGACTACTGCAGGACCAAGGAAACGAGCGATGTGTCGAGCGGTCATGTGCAAATTGTGCCCGAGTATAAGGTTGGCTAAACAGTGATTTTCCTGGCAATTATTGCACGCTCGTTAAATGCCCGCGCGCCATGACACTTCGTATCTTGTCGCGTGTCGCGCGACTGTCTGGGGGCCCCGACGTCGGTACCCGCGGGTGGTGGCGCGCCGACGACGCCGCGCCGGAGCGCGGGCGGGGACTCCGATGTGGTCTGCTAGCTGTAGCCCGAGTCGAGGCGCGCGACAAAGCCAGAGCCGCACTTGCGGCGTGCAATTCGAAAGTGAATGCGGCAGTCAAGGTGAACGTGATACCACAGGCCTTTAAGCAGCCCTTGGCAGCGGCTACCGACCGATTCGCCAATCCCGCACGGGTGTCGGATCCCGACAAGCTGCGCAGCGCCGCTTCCGGCAAGATCGTGCTGGTGACCGGCGCGTCTTACGGAATCGGCGAGGCGACCGCCCGCAAAATGGCCGCCGCGGGAGCCACCGTGCTGGTTGTCGCCCGGTCGGCGGAAAGGCTCGACGACCTTGCGGCGTCGATCAACGCAGGCGGCGGCCACGCTTTCGCCTACCCGACCGATCTAACCGATGAGTCCGCCGTCAGCGCGCTGACGAAGCAGGTCACCGAGAACCACGGCCCGGTCGACATCGTGGTGAGCAACGCCGGCAAATCGTTGCGTCGCTCGCTGCATCGCCAGTACGACCGTCCGCATGACTTTCAGCGCACGATCGACATCAATTACCTGGGACCGATCTGGCTGCTACTGGGGCTGCTGCCGGCCATGCGCGCAAACGGCGGCGGCCACATCGTGAACGTTTCCAGTGTCGGCGTGCGTGTCGTGCCCGGTCCGCAATGGGGCGCCTACCAGGCCTCCAAGGGGGCTTTCGATCGCTGGCTGCGCAGCGTGGCACCGGAGCTGCACGCCGACGGGGTGGACGTCACAGCGGTCTACTTCGCGCTGGTCCGCACCCGCATGATCGCGCCCACGCCGATCCTGGCTCGACTCCCCGGCTTGTCCGCGGACGAAGCCGCCGACGCGATCGCCAAGGCGGTCATCGAGCGGCCCCGCACCAACGAACCGCCCTGGGTGTGGCCGGCCGAGCTGGCCTCGGTGCTGCTGGCCGGGCCCGCCGATCGCGCGGCCCGGTTATGGCACCGGCGCTTTTTCGCCGATTCCGAGCGCCACGAGGCCCAACGATGACCGCTTTTGTGTCCGAGGATGGCGTGCTCGCCACCGCGGCCCGGGCGTTGCTCCGGTCCGGATTGCTCAGTCCGCCTTCCCCGGTCGCGGGGTTCCGGCTCATTCGGGAGGCGCGCCGGGGCGGTACGAACCCCTACACCCTGTTGGCGGTCACGGCGACCCGGTGGCCACACCGGGCGGCGATAATCGACGATGACGGCGCCCTCGGCTATCGCGAGCTGCTGTTGGCGACCGAATCCCTGGCCCGTGAGTTGTCCGACGGTGGCGTTGGACCCGGTCAAGCCGTGGGGGTCATGTGCCGCAATGGACGGGGCTTCGTCAAGGCCGTCTTCGCCGTCGCCTTGGTGGGCGCCGACGTCGTGCTCGTCAACACGGATTTCCGCATCGACGCGCTGGCGGCCGCGTTGAGCGCACACCAGATCACGACGATGGTCGCCGACAACGAATTCGCCGCGCGGGTGCGCGCCGCTGACGAATCGGTCGCCCTCCTCGACCCGGCGAAGGTCATTGCACACGAGGGTGATCCGCGACCCGGCGTGACCGCACCCGGCCGGATCGTCCTGCTCACCTCGGGCACCACCGGCAAGCCGAAGGGTGTGCCGCGCACACCGCAGCTGCGTTCGGCGGTGGGCGTCTGGGTGACAATTCTTGATCGCACCCGGTTGCGTGCCGGCTCGCGAATCTCGGTGGCGATGCCGATGTTTCACGGGCTGGGGCTGGGCATGCTGATGCTTACGGTGGCCCTCGGCGGCACGGTACTCACCCATCGCCATTTCGACGCCGAGGCCGCGCTCGCGCAGGCATCGCTGCATCGCGCCGACGCGTTCACGGCGGTGCCGGTCGTGCTCGCGCGCATCCTCGACCTACCCAAACGCGTGCGGGCGCGAAACCCGTTGCCGTCCCTGCGAGTAGTGATATCCAGCGGCGACCGGCTCGATCCCAGCCTCGGGCAACGGTTCATGGATGCCTACGGCGACGTCCTCTACAACGGCTACGGCTCCACCGAAGTCGGTATCGGCGCCCTGGCGACACCGGCAGACCTGCGGGACGCTCACGAAACCGTCGGAAAACCGGTGGCCGGCTGCCCGGTATGCATCTTCGACAAAAAGGACAGACCGGTCGGTCCGCGCGTCACCGGGCGCATCTTCGTCGGCGGCGAGCTGGCGAGTGAGGGTTACACGGGCGGCTCGGATGTTGGGGAGGCCAAAGCCGTCGTCGACGGTATGACCAGCACGGGCGACATGGGCTATCTCGACGATGCCGGCCGGCTATTCATCGTCGGTCGCGAAGACGACATGATCATTTCCGGCGGTGAGAACGTCTATCCGCGCGCGGTCGAAAACGCACTCGCCGAACATCCCGACGTCGCCGACAACGCGGTCATCGGTGTTCCCGACGAGCGATTCGGTCATCGGCTGGCCGCGTTCGTGGTCTTGCAGTCGGGGAGCGAGATCGAAGTGCCGACTTTACGAGAGTATCTGAAGGACAAAGTCTCTCGCTTCGAGGAGCCCAGAGACATCCAGATCGTCGACAGCATTCCCCGCAACCCCGCGGGCAAGGTCGTGCGCAAAGAGCTGTCGGTCTGAGGGCATGGCCGCCCGGCCGCGCCGACCATTACCAGAGGTCGCCTATTGGTCCTCTTTGGGTTCGAGCGCGGCGACCCGCTTGGCCAGCCAATTGGGTGCCAGCACCGAGACGGCTGTCGCGCCTGCGGTGGCGCTGATCACGCCCGACCAGGCGACCGGTCCGAGCGGGGTGCAACCGAAGAAATGGCTCACGCCCGGAGTTTGGACGATGGCGACCAACACACCCGCGCTGCCCAGCGCTGTCCCCAGGACGAGCGGGCTGTGGCGGCGCGTCAACAGGGTTTGTGCGAGCTGCGTCGTCACCAGCGCGGTGAGTCCCATTGTGGACGTGCGGCGTTCGGTGCCCGGAGTCCAACGCCCGATGGCCCACGCCGCCGTCGCGCCGGCGGCCGTGACGGCGCCACGGGTGATGATCTGTCGCATGAGCGGTGCGTCGAGTGAAGGCGCCGGTTCGGACAGCGTCGCACGCTGGAACGCACGGTGCAGCTCTTCGGCGTCGCGGTCGACTCCGGCACCGGCCTCTTCGGAAGTCTCTTCGGGCTGGGGGTACTGCGGGGTGACGGCAACCGCAAGCGCGGGAAACATGTCGGTGAGCAAGTTCACCAACAGCAGTTGACGGGTGCCCACCGGCGCTCGGCCGGTGCCCAACGCGGTCCCGATGATGGTGAAGAGCACTTCACCCACGTTGCCGCCGACCAGGATGCTCACCGCGTCCCGTACGCCGCCCCACATGCCGCGGCCTTCGACCAGCGCGTCGAGCAGCACGCCCAGATCCGTGTCGGTCAACACGATATCGGCGGCCCCGCGTGCGGCCGACGAACCGCGACCGCTCACCCCGATGCCCACGTCGGCCATCCGGATTGCGGCAGCGTCATTGGCCCCGTCGCCGACCATCGCGGTTACCTGCCCGCAGGCCTGCAGCGCCGCGACGATCTGTACCTTCTGTTCCGGGCTGACGCGGGCGAAAACCTGTACGTCGGCAGCGACTTTGGCGCGAGCGTCCTCGTCGAGGGCGGCGAGTTCGGCACCGGTCACCTCTTGTGCATCCGATGGCAGCCCCAATTGATGGGCGATCGCCCGTGCGGTCACCGGATGGTCGCCGGTGATCAGCACCACCCTGCGTCCGCACTCCACCAGCGCCTCGATCAGTGGCCGCGCCGATGCTCGCGCGGTGTCGGCCAAACCGACGTAGCCGATCAACTCGAGGTCGTGCGCGGCGGCGTCGACGGCGTCGGCGTCGGTGTCCTCCTCGCCCATCCCGTGCTCCCAGCGGCGCTGCGCCACCGCCAACACCCGCAGTCCCTGCCCGGCCAGGCGCAATACCAAAGACTCCGCATGGTCTCGGTCGGCGTCCGGATCGGCAAAGCGGCAACGCGGCAGGATTTCCTCCGGAGCACCTTTGGCTATCAGCATCGGTTTTGCCCTAGCGCTCAAGGTGCCGATCGCGGCGGAATACCCACGACTGGACTCGAACGGTACCTCCGCCAGCACGTTCCACTTCGAAGCCCATTGGCCGTCAATGGAATTGGCCGTCGTGAGGATTGCCTCGTCGGTGGCATGCGCATGCCCCTGCCCGTTATGGGGCTGGGTGCTGCTGCGGGCGGCGGCCTGCAACACCTCTGCGGCCCTCGGGTCGGTCGCCTTGGGGAATGGATCCGCCGCACTGGCCCCGTGCGGCACGCCACACACCACGCGCAGATGGTTTTCGGTGAGTGTGCCGGTCTTGTCGAAACACACCGTCTGGACGCGGCCCAAGGCTTCCACGGCACGTGGCGTGCGGACCAGCGCTCCACGCCGCGACAGCCGCTGGGCGGCGGCAAGCTGGGCCAGGGTGGCCACCAGCGGCAGGCCCTCGGGCACGGCCGCCACCGCAATTGCGACGCCGTCGGCGACAGCCTGACGCAGCGTCGCGCGGTGCGCCAAGGCCAAGCCCGCCACCGTTGCGCCGCCGGCAAGCGTCAGCGGAAGGACCTTGCCGGTCAACTCGCGCAACCTGGCCTGCACACCGGCCGCCGACTCGACGTCGGCGATCGCCGAAATCGCGCGCTGCGCAGCGGTGCCGGCACCGGTCGCCACGACGATCGCCCGGGCATGCCCGGCGACGATGGTGCTTCCCTCGAACAGCATGCTGGCCCGATCGGCATCGGCGACCGCGACCGGCTCAACCTGCTTGTCCACCGGCAGCGACTCGCCGGTGAGGAACGATTCGTCGACTTCGAGGTCTTCGGCCACCAGCAGGCGCGCATCCGCCGGTACCACCTCCGGCGCGGCCAGGTCGATGATGTCACCCGGGCGCAGCGATTTCGCGCTCACCGTCACCGTTCGCTCGGTGGTCCGGGCCGCTTCCAGCCGGCGGTGCGCCGTCGCCACCGTGGGGAGAACCACGCGGCGCGCGTGTTGGTCCTGTTCGGCGAACAGCTCGGCGACCGCGGCCTCGGCCCGCAACCGTTGCAACCCACCGGCCAGTGCGTTGGCGGTCATCACGCCCGTGACCAGCAACGCGTCGACGCTGCTGCCGACGATCGCCGAGGCCGCCGCTCCCACGGCCAGGATGGGGGTCAGTGGATCGGCGAGCTCGGCCCGCGTCGCCCCGAGCAGCCGACCCACTTGGGTTGCCGGTCCGCGCAGCGGCGCCACGACAGGGTTGTAGGACAGGTCGTCCAGAAGCTGTCGCCAGGGCGCGCCACCGGGTTCGACGGCCAGGGGACGCGTGCGGCTGGCCAGCCGGGAATAGACGATCTCGGGGTCCAGGGCATGCCATGCGGTCACCGGCTGCGGCGTGGGATCGGGCAGCCGGAGCACCCTGGTGGCCGAGAAGGTTCCCTGTATCAAAGCGGCCGCGGCGGCGGCGTTGACCGGATTGAGCCAACGCTGTATCGCGAACGGGCTGGCGGTGCGCGGGTCACCGGTGACCAGCAGCAGCCCGGCCAGGGTGCTGCCGCCCTTTGCAAGACGCACCGCCGATTCCGTGGCCTCCCGGGCTACCGGCAGCGCCGACAAAATCCGCACCGCCGCGGCCAGGTCGGTACCGGTGATGATGTCCGCTGACCACGGTGTCGCGGCTTGCGGATCGTCGAGTGCCACCCCAACGTCGGCGATGGCCAGCGCCGCCAGCGTGTCGGTCGATGCGAAGTCCCGGTGCACTGCGGTGATCAGCAACACGGGTCCGCGATCCGTCCGCAGGTCACGCACCAACTTCAGCAACGGCGTGCCCGCCGGATGAGTCACCGCGACGCTGGCGGTCAGATCCTCGGTCCCCGCAACGTGGCGCAAAACCACGCGGGCTCCGGTTCGGTGCGCGATCTGCAGCAGCGGGATCGCGAACGGGTCGACCTCCCATCCCACGTCGACGCTGCCCACGCGTTCGCCATCGACCACCAGGTCGGCATGTTCGAGACCCTGCGCGGGCGCCGCCGACGGCTCCTGCGCCCGAATCCAGCGCAGGCGAGCTCCGGTGGCCGGTAGCTCATCGGGGTCGGGCTCGGGTGCCTCCTCACCGTGCAGCAGCGCGTCGGCGACCTCATAAACCCGGTCCTCGTCCCAGCCGGGTACGTCTCCCCGCGCCTCCAGCACGGCGCGGTTGTCGCCGCGCAGCGCTGCCCCGTCGATGACGACCACCTTCACGCGATCCAGCCGGCGCAGGGCGCCCGGGTCCAGGATCAGTTGTCCGGCGTTGGCGAGCCCGCGGCCCAGTACGGCGGCGAACGTCTGCCGGCCCACGTGCGCCGCTCTGGGCACGCCGGCCAGCAGCGCGCCCGCCGCGTCGTCGGGGCCGCCTCCGGCCAGCAGAGCACCGGCCGCCGCAAGCAGCGAGGCGTTCGCGGCCTGACCGGCATACTCCTCCACCGGCCCCGCCATCGATCCCTTCGCGGTGTCGATTGCGGCGTCGATGGCCCCACCGACCACGACGTGGGAAGCGTCACCCGCGGCCGCGGCCGCCCAGTTGTGCCGTGGTTCCTGCGACTTGGGTCCGGCCGACGAGATGACGGGGACCACAGGGGCTTGCGGCCGTTTAGGCGAGGCCAGTTCCGGCTCGCGCTCTCGCCATCTCTGGCGATGAGCCGCCGCCTCGGAGACCTGAAGGCTGCGTTGCGCCAGGTCCATCAGTGGTGTGCCGACCGCCTGGGTCAGGCCGTTGGCCAAGGCGGTCGAAGCGCTGAGTGCGATGTCGGTGCCGACTCGACCCAGCCGTGACTCCAGCACGGCCACCACCCGCGGTTGGTGATTCAGCAGAGCGGCCGCAGCACGGGCGCTTCGCGGCGCGACGGGCAATCGGCCCAGCCAGCCGGTGACCGCGACGCCGATCGCCATGGCGTCCATCGCCGCAGCGGAGAACGGGACGAGAATCGCCAACGGGTTGCCCGGGTCGGCGAATGGTGCGGTCCGGGGCGCCGACTTCGGTCCCGTCGTAGCCAGGTCGGCGGCCACTTCACAAACCGTTTCCCGCACCTCGTCCAAGACGCGGCCACTGTCCGCTCCGCTCTCGAATTCGACGACAAGCCGGCCAAGTGAGCCCTCGACGTGGGCCGAGGCCACCCCGGCAATCCTGCGGACCGGTTCCTCGACTACCGCCGCATGCTCGTGCCAGCGGGGGAACGGCAGCAGTGGATCCAGGTCCAGATGCACGCGCCGCCCGCTCTGCCAGCGCACGGGCGGCGTGACGCCGTTTGAGGAGCCGTTCGAGGAATTGCTTATCCCAATCGCGCGCCCCGTCGTTTGAGCCATCGACTGCATCACCGGGTTGGCGAGCTCCACGACCGGGCTGGCCAGCATCTGCACGGCGCCCGCCGCGCCGGCCGCGGTGGACACGCCGGCCCGCACTACCTGTGCGGCTCCGCCGGTCACGCCCGCGACGACGCTGGCCACACCCGGAATCTTCACTCCGTCACCCTTCGATTGCATCTAACGCGCCTAATAATCCTGGCGTGTCAGGGACCTGTCCATATATGGGCAGGAAGAACGGCCGTGCGATGACACCAGTGACGCTGGCGGCTCGGGATTCGCTCAAGTTAGCCGGGGTGCAATCGCTTCCCTGGCAGAAAGGTTACCGGGTTAAGGGCACAACCAAACGTGCTGAACGAGCGTGCGTCGCGGAAGACGGTGGTCGCGGTGACTCAGCGGTCAGGGCGTTGCGTGGGTTCGGGGGTGCGCGGCCGCACGACCAACCCACGACCAACCCTTGGAGGCCCGGGGCACACAACGACCGGAACACTCCGTTGTATTTATCCGCCGAACAATTGGTGTTCTCGGCCGCGGCTTCGCATTTGCAGAAGTCACTGCGTACGCCGAATAGCGTGAATGCGTGGTAGCCGTCGATAGGCCACGAATCGCAGTGTTGTTTTAGAAAGTCCTGCTACAAAATTCGGTGGTGTGCCCTGCCGAAGTGGTACCCGGCGGGGAAGGATTTCTCGATGACTTGCAGCTGATGGTCCACTCTGGACTCGAGTTCGAGGACCACGCAGCTGTCGCCGACGGCTTTCGACTCGAGCACTATGTACCGCTGACCGCCACCGTTGACATCGGTGATGGGGTCGCCTGAGTGCAATTTTTCGACGGGCACCAATTCCGGGGTTCCGTGTGACTCCACCCATGCCACGTTAGGTCAATTCCGCGAGTGAGGGAATAGTTCGCTTACCGGGTGCGAATGTCGTGAACCATCTGATCGCCGCGGAAATCGTGCGGCACCGCTAGGGCGTGGCGGCCCCACGCTGCTTGAAAAACACGCTGACGTGAGAGATCAGGCCGTCGTTGCCCTGCTCGAAGAGGATGCATTCGGGCCAGGTTGCGGGAACGCCGTCGATCTCGAACGTCTCAGTCAACTCGACGTATGACACCCGCGAATTCACGTGCGACACTCGCTGAACTTCCACCCGGTGGCCCATGAGATCGGTAAGTACCTTGCGCAGGTAGGCGACGTAGTGCCGCTTGCCCTCGACGACGTCGCAGAACGGTCCCTCGCGGGTCAAGCCTTCGTCCGCGATCGTTGCGGCCAGGCCATCCCAATCGTGCGCGGCCAGGCACTCCAGGTAGCGCTCAACCGTGCCGGTGCCGGCCCCAGTCACATCGGTGACTCCACGGAAAACACAGTAGGGCAACGCAGCGGTCGAAGGAAACACCAGGAACACCTTCGATAAAGCGCCGCACGGCGGCGGTCGACGGGGGCAACAATGGTGCGATGAGTGCACCCAGCGCACCGCAGTCGCCGCCCGCGGCGCCGACCTGTTACCGCCATCCCGGCCGCCAGACCTACGTCCGCTGCAACCGCTGCGAACGGTACATCTGCGCGGACTGCATGCGCGACGCCGCGGTCGGTCACCAGTGTGTGGAGTGCGTTGCGGCGGGTGCCCGAACGGTTCGACAGCCGCGGACGCGTTTTGGCGGGCGGCAGCGGTCGGCCACGCCGGTGGTCACCTATGCGCTGATCGCGATCAACGTCATGACTTTCGTCGTGGAGATGGCGTCGGGGGACCTGGAGAAGCAACTAACGCTGTGGCCACCGGCCGTCGCCGACGGTCAGCTGTACCGACTGGTGACCGCGGCGTTCTTGCACTACGGCGCAACGCATTTGCTGCTGAACATGTGGGCGCTGTATGTCGTGGGTCCGCCGCTCGAGATGTGGCTGGGCCGACTGCGCTTCGGCGCGCTGTACGCGTTGAGCGGGCTGGGTGGCTCGGTGCTGGTCTACCTGCTGTCGCCGCTCAACACCGCGACGGCGGGAGCTTCGGGCGCAATTTTCGGCCTTTTCGGTGCCACATTCGTCGTGGGAAGGCGGCTGGCCCTCGACGTCCGCTGGGTTGTCGCAGTCATCGTGATCAACTTGGTCTTCACCTTCGTCATTCCGGCGTTCAGTTCGCAGCAGATCAGCTGGCAGGGACACGTGGGCGGGCTCGTTACGGGCGGGTTGGTCGCCGCGGCCTACGTTTATCCGCCGAGGGAAAGCCGGAACCTGATCCAGGCCGCGGTGACGATCGGCTTCCTGGCCGTGTTTGCCGGGCTGATCTGGTGGCGCACAGCCGATCTCCTCGCGCAGTTCGGCGGGCCGCTCAACCTGGGCTGACCGGCGTTGGCCGGGTTGGGTTGCCGGGTAGGTTGTCTTCCATGAGTTGGTGGGTCGCCCACGCCGAACGGACGCTGTCCGAAGAGGTACCCGCGCCACCGGGCGACGTCCGCGATTTCTACGTGGATCTGGACAACATCAAACTCGTGCACCCGCTGATCGTGTCCGTGCAAGCCACGTCGCGTACCGAGACGCCGGACGGCTACCTGCAGAGCTACCGGGTGATAGATCGGATTCCGTTGGGGCCGTTCACTATGCGAATCACCTACCGGGCGCGGCTGCACGTCCCCGCCGATGGTGACGTGATCACCGAGGCCGACCAGTCCCCCGGGGTGCACCTGCGCGGAACCGTGAGTTTTGCGCCGACCGACGGCGGCACCCGTCTGACCGAGCGGATACGGATAGCCGCGCCCAGGCCGCTGGCCCCGATGACGACGCGCGAGGCGGTCAAGGCGCACATCGCGATGCTGGCGGGCATCCGGCGCCACTTCGAATCCGCGTGAACGGCCTGGGTTCGACGCTCTAGCATGACCGCCGTAGCCCGTGTGCGGTCCCTGCGCCCGTTTGGCCGCACACCATCGTCAAGGAGGTTGCAATGAAGTGTCGTGCCGCTGTGCTGCGCGGGGTCGGCAGGGACTGGGAGGTCCGCGACGTTGACCTTGACCCGCCGCACAGGGGTGAAGTCCTGGTACGGATGGCCGTTGCCGGAATTTGCCACTCCGATGAGCATCTGTTCACCGGCGACGTGGTGCCGACCCCCGAGGTGCTGGCCGCAAGCGGTCTGCCGGCGCCAGACTGGTTCCCGCTGCTCGGTGGTCACGAGGGCGCTGGTGTCGTCGAAGATGTAGGTCCGGCCGTGACGACGGTGCAACCGGGGGACCGAGTGGCGATGTCGTTCATTCCCGCGTGCGGTAATTGCCGATTTTGTGTCAACGGTCAGAGCTACATCTGCGATGCCGGCGCGAGTCTGTTCGTGAAGGAGATGCCCACCGACGGAACGTGTCGCCGGCATCTCGGCGATGAAAACCTGTTGGCTTATGGTCAACTCGGCACGTTCGCGGAGTATGCGGTGCTATCGGAACGGTCCGTCATCAAGATCGACGACGCGATCCCGTTCCATGCCGCCTCGCTGGTCTCGTGCGGTGTCAGCACGGGCTGGGGCTCGGCGACGGTCTCGGCCGGCACCGAACCTGGCGATACCGTCGTCGTGATCGGCATCGGCGGCGTCGGGATGAACGCCCTGCAAGGAGCGCGCGCAGCCGGTGCAACCTATGTGGTCGGAGTGGATCCCATTGAGTACAAGCGGGATTCGGCCAAGATCTTCGGTGCCACGCATACCGCCGCCTCCGCCGAGGAGGCGATACCGCTGGTAAAGGACATCACGGCGGGCTTGATGGCCGACCGCGTGGTTGTGACTCCCGGCGTTGTGCATGTGGACTTGATCCCGCTGGCGATGACGCTGCTTCGGAAGGGCGGGACGTGCGTGGTCACCGGCATTACCCCTTTCACCGAGCCGCTGGTTCCGCTGGTCCTGCAGGAGATGGTGCTGTCGGCCAAACAACTCAAAGGAGCGCTCTACGGCGGGATGAATCCCCGCACGAGCGTGCCGATGCTCTTGTCAATGTATCGGGCCGGCGCTTTGAAACTCGACGAGTTGGTCACCCGCCACTACACGCTCGACCAGATCAACGAGGCGTTCGCGGACCTGCGGGAAGGCCGCAACATTCGCGGCATTGTCGATTTCGCCGGCCTCTAATCAACCCGGCTCAACCCAGTCGGTGGAGGGAAGTCCAGCGCCGCAAAGAGATTTACCGCGCGATCCACTCCGATGACAACGCGAACTCGGAAAGATACTTCGTCGAGCTCCACCCGCCGTCGACAACGATCGTTTGCCCATTGATGAAACTTGCGCCCGGCGAGCACAAGAACGCGACGGTGCTGGCAGTGTCATCGATGGTGCCCAACCGCTGATGCGGGGTCATCTCGGTGTTGATCTTGCGGAATCGCTCATCCTTTAAGCGTTTCTCGACCATCTGTGTCAGCGTCACACCGGGCGCGACTGCGTTGCAGCGGATGCCGGATGCCCCGTATTGGCAGGCGATGTGGGTGGTCAGCGCGGTCAGCCCGCCCTTGGCCGCGGAGTAGGCGCCGCCGCGCAGTCCGCCGATGACCGCGAAAGTCGATGTGATGTTGATGATCGCCGATCCGGGTCCCATATGTGGCAGCACGTCGCGCGCGAGCCTGAACGGCGCGCGGAGCATCAAATCCAGGAAATGGTCCAGTGTTTCGTCGTCGGTTTCGTGTAGCGGCTTGGGGTTGCCCACTCCGGCGTTGTTGATCAGGAAGTCGATGTGACCCCACCGGGCGACCGCGAGGTCCACGATGCGTCGCGGCGCGTCGTCATGGGTCAAGTCGACAGCGATTGTTGCGACGCGATCCGGATCGCTGATAGACCCGACAGCCTTTTCCAGCCCGGCCAACCGGTCCTGATCGCGGCCCGTGCCGACGACCGCCATGCCCATCTCGGCAAGTTTTGTTGCACATCCGAAGCCGATGCCGCTGCTTGCTCCCGTTACGATTGCGACCTGCATCTCACCCATCCGCCTTTGTCTCCGCCTGTGTTAAAGCCGCTCGGATTCGATGCTTCAGCACCTTACCGGCGTCGTTCTTCGGCAACGTGTCCCAGATGACCACTTGTTCTGGCGCCTTGAATTTCGCGACGCCCTTGCTCTTCAGCAGCGCAAGCAGGCTCGCGACGTCCGGCCTCGCCGTACCCGCGGGCACGATCACAGCGCAAGCCCGTTCTCCGGTGCGCTCGTCGGGCAGCCCGATGACCGCGATTTCCGCGATGCCGGGGTGGTCGGCGAGCAGGTCCTCGACTTCCTTGGCCGAGATGTTCTCACCGTGGCGGATGATGACGTCCTTGGCCCTGCCGGTCACGACGAGATACTGGTCATCGACCCAGCGCCCAAGATCTCCGGTGCGGAAAAACCCTGCGGCATCGAAAGAATCGACGTCGTCCTCGGGATGCCGGTAACCCAGCAGCATCTGCGGGCCGCGCACACAGATTTCACCGTCACCGGCCGGCGCGGCTTCGTGTGCGACGAGTCTGATCTCGGCGATGCCGGGCCTTCCGTCGGTGCCCGCGGCGTGGTCGGCTTCGTCTCGCCGAGGTGCGCCGATGGTCGCGACGGGCACTTCCGTGCAGCCGTACACCCGGGTGACCACCGCCTGGTCGAAATACTGTGCGGCGCGGTGGATCAGCGAAGGCGACACGGACGCGCCGCCGCAGATGAACACCTTCAAGTCGGGCAGGCGGGTGCCAGCGCGCTCGGCGGCGGACAACAGCTGCTGCAGAAAGGGTGTGGCCCCGGCCATGTGGGTGCACCGCTCGCTGTTCATCAGCGCGATGGCCGCTGACGGATCCCACCGGTCCATCAAGACCGCGGTCGTGCCTAGCAGCAGCGGGCATTCGAACGCGTAAATCGATCCGCCGATGTGGGCGATCGGCGACGGGACCAGGAAGGTGTCGCCCGGGTCGACCATCCAGTGGTCGCGGATCTGGCGGATCAGCGCATGCATCGAATTATGGCTGTGCAGGACGCCTTTGGGGCGGCCTGTGGTGCCGGATGTGTAGAGGGCCATCCGGACGGCGTCGGGATTCAGCGCCGGCAGCTGCGCGCCATCCAGCCGATGCTGTAGCAGCGCCGGGTACGGCGTGTGTGGACCAGCTTCGCCGCGCAGCACCACGACTTTGGGCGCCGGCGTCATCGACGTGGTCACGCGTGCGAGCATCGCCGCGTAGTCATGGCCGCCGAATTGGTGCGGCACGAAAATCACCGCGGTTCGGACATCTTCGAGGATGAAGCGGACTTCTTGATCGCGCAGCGACGGCAGGATCGGGTTCACCACCATCCCGGCGAGCGTCGCGGCCAGGTAGATGACGGCGGCCTCGTGCCAGTTCGGCAGCATGAACGACACGACGCTGCCGGCCGGCATGCGCGCCAGCAGGG